>DATLSK010000001.1:0-6659 GCA_035534155.1 Chloroflexota bacterium
GCGTACTTAGGTTATAGCACGCGCGTATGTTCCTGGCCAACGATGTACGATCTTTTCCCCACGCGCGATCCCGCGTTGCATTCGCCATGCCCCCCGTGGTATTCTTGCGCCAGCTTCAGATCGGAGTAGGCGACACTGTTCTCTTTTAGCAACTATATCCGCCTCGACGAGATCGGTCTCGCCCTGGATCCACCACGCCGCTGCGACTTCGCCTTTGTCTCGCACGGGCATAGCGATCACGTCGCTCGCCATCCGGCCGGGCTCGCGACACCCGCGACCACGGCGCTGGTCCAGCGCCGCTTCAAGACCTCCGGGCTGACCCCGCTCGCGTTCGGCGAGTCGCACCTGCGCTCCGACCATCGCATCTGGCTCGCGCCGGCTGGCCACGTCCTGGGCGCCGCCCAGCTCGTCGTCGATCGTCCGGACGGCCGACGGCTGGTCTACACCGGCGACTTCAGCATGCGCGCGCGGCTCACCGTCCCCGCGGCAACCCCGGTGCGCGCCGACATTTTGATCATGGAGTCTACCTACGGAACGCCGCGCTACGTCTTCCCGCCGGACGAGGAAATTTGCGCCCGAATCCAGTTTTTCGTCGAGCGCGCGCTGAACGACGGCATGACCCCGGTCTTACTCGGTTACTCGCTCGGAAAATCGCAAGAGGCCATCGCCTTGATCAACCGACTGGGCTTTCCGGTCGTCGCCCACCCGAGCGTCGCCGAGCTGGCCGACATCTACAGTCGCTTTGGGGTCGAGCTGGGGAATTACGAGGTTTTGCAGGGGCCAGTTCCCGCGGGCCACGTCTTGATCGCGCCACCGAACGCTCGGCGGGCTGGGCTGCCAGCCCAGTGTCGGACGCTCTACCTGAGTGGCTGGGCGCTCGATCGCTCAACCCCCTATCGTCTGAACGTCGACGAGGCCGTGCCACTGAGTGACCACGCCGATTTCACCGAGCTGATCCACTTCGTCGAAGCCGTCCAGCCCTCGCACATTTACACGACCCACGGACCCGCCAGCTTCGCCGAGCATCTGCGCCGTCTTGGCTTCAATGCCCAACCGCTGGGCGAGCATCAGTTAGCCCTTCTGTAATCGAGCCGAGAGATTCGAGCGGACTCCTGGTGCGGAGAGAGTTCGACTCGAATCTCTCGGCTAAACCGGCTGATCGTCACGCCGTGCGGCGCGATGGATGAGAGAAGACCTCTAAGAGGCAGTGTCCCCAGAGGCCCATGACCAGGGGAACCAATCCGACAATCGCCAGGATGATCCCGGCGGTTCCGCCCAGAATCAGCAAGCCATAGGCAATGAGCGCCAACCCAACGATGATTCGCGCCAAGCGTCCCCAAACACCGTTCATGAACGAAATGAAGCCTGACATGGTTATTTCCTCCAAACCTCGATTTACGCGCCGTCCCTTAAGCAACGGCCTGCTTCAAATGATTGAGCAATTGACTTTCCGGCACCGCTCCTTCGACGGCAATCGCGTCGTTGATCACCGTTCGTGGCACTCCGTACACCTGATACCGGTCCGCCAGATCCGGGAACTCGCTGGCCTCGACCATGTCGGCCCGTACCCAGGGACTGGCGAGAGCAAGCCGATGGGCCAGACTCACCGCGCGTGGACAATACGGACAGGACGGAGTGACGAAAACTTGCAGATGAATGGGCTGCGTGACGGTCGACAGCCACTCCAGAGTTGACTTTCCTAATCGCGTCTCACTCTGCGACACCGCGATCAGGTCATCGATCAGGGTGGTGAACTCGTAGCCGGAGGGAATCCCAAAGAAACGAATTCCCGTATCGTATGGCTCGTCTCCACCCGTCAGAAGGACAATCGCCGGTGCTTTATCGACTCCATAGCTAAGCGCTCGCTCGGGATCGGCCGAACGGTCGATGACTTCGAGCGCGATCTTGTCGGAAAGTTCAGCCACCTCTTCGACGAGCTCTCGGGTCTGGCTGCAATACGGACACGTCGACTCATCGGAATCGACAAACACTAACACGCGAACCCGATCGGCCAGATTAGCGAAATGGTTTCGCAAGACCGACCGATCTTCTGCTTCTAACACTGGCAACGTTGTCACCTCTTCTGCGCTTACTTTCAATCAATCGGCGCCACCGCGGACCTGCTTGATTCAAAGGAAGCCTCTCGCTTCAAGAGCGTCGCTTCTACGTGGCGTCGATTCATAGCTTAAAGAGGATTGATGCATGGTTGGATCCGGGGATGTGACCGTAGTGTCTAGATCGTGTCTAGGGAAGAGCCGAGACCGCCTGGGTGCGACGAATCAGGCGAGGCGAGGACGTTTCCTCGCGCGGGGCAGCGGGCTGAAAGGAATAGCCGAGACCGCGGCGCGTCTTGAGGTAACGCGGATGGGCCGGATCCGGCTCGATCTTCTTCCGGAGATTCGCAATGTGCAGGCGCAACAGATGATAATCGTTTCGATAACTCTCATCCCACACCCGGGTCAGCAGCTCGTCATGGAGAAAAAGCCGGCCCGGATAGCGCGCCAACACGCGCAAGAGACGATACTCAGTGGGAGTCAAGTCAAGTGGAACGTTCTGGAAGGTTACTTCGTGGCGCATGAAGTCAATCGTCAAAAACTCGTCGCGGTAGACCGGACCGCTATCGTCAAGGCAAGGGTGAGCGCGCCGCAAGAGCGCGTCGACACGCGCCCGCAGCTCGACCAGCGAGAAGGGGCGGATCAGGTAGTCGTCGCCACAACGCAGCGCCCGGACTTTGCTTTCGTCGTCGTCGGCTGCGGAGAGAAACATGATTGGCACGTCGCTGAACTCGCGCAACTGCTCGCAGAGCGCCACTCCGTCGATCTGCCGATACGCAAGCTCGAGGATGACGAGACTCGGCGAATCTTCAACGACCCGCGTTAATGCCTCGTCGACGGACCCTGCCTCGCGAACGACGTAATTGCCAGGTTTGAGCGCCAGCGTCACGAGCCGCGCGAGCTTCGGGTCTTCCCCGACGACCAGAACCGGGCGCCGGACGGAGCTATTCACCATCGTCATCCTTTGCGCGCCAGCGCACCGAGCTGTGAATAGGTCTCTATCAAAACCCTAACCCTTTTCCCCGACCGATGCCTGAACGTCGTAGCCCGTTTCCTGAAAACTTCCTGATGTCAACATTGTAGTCCTTCAGATTCAAGATCACTAGGATAAAATGAAGGTACGCTCGTCGGTCAACCGCTGAGGCACCAGCCTTGAAATGCTCGCTCGGCTGAGCAGACGTACGAGTTCGAAAGTAATTTCTCAGGAACACGCCATGGACCATCGCGACTCGAAATCGGCAGATCGACCGCGAAGACAGAACCCCTCGAATCTGGAGAGCGCACCTGGATCGGACTCTCCCGCCAAGATCGCGATCCTGCTGATGACCTACGGCACCCCGGATTCTTTGGACGAGTTGGAGGCTTATCTTCTCGACATTCGGGGCGGCCGACCGACGCCGCCGGCTCTGGTCGAAGAGATCCGGCGACGCTACGCCCTGATCGGCGGCCGCTCGCCGCTATCCGACATTACGCGTGCCCAGGCTCGGGCGCTCGAATCGCGACTGAATCTCGAAGTCGGCCAGACCGCCTATCGGGTCTACGTTGGGATGCGCCACTGGCGCCCGTACATTCGCGAAGCGATCACCCAAATCGCCAACGACGGCTTTCAGAAGGTCGTCGCGATCGTCCTCGCACCCCACTTTTCGCACCTGAGCGTTGGCGCGTACTTTCAGAAGGTGCGCGAGGCATGCGAGGGCCTTGAACCTCGTCTCGACGTGGCCTACGTCGAAAGCTATCACCTGAACCCCGAATTATTGCGGACGATCGCGACGAACCTGCGAACCGCCCTTGCTCGCTTTTCTCCCGCCGAGCCAGACAACGTCCAGGTGGTCTTTACTGCGCACAGTCTACCGGCGGTCATCCTCGAGCGAAATGACCCCTACGATCGCCAGCTTCGGGAAACAGCGCAAACCCTTGCCGAGCGGCTTGGCCTCACTCCGTCGCGCTGGCAGTTCTGCTACCAGAGTGCCGGCGCGAGTGCGGTGCCCTGGCTGGGACCGCAGCTCAAAGACGTCGTCGTCGAGCTTGCCACGGCCGGGCAGCGGCAGATACTGGTCGCGCCGATTGGCTTCGTCGCCGACCACGTCGAGATTCTTTACGATGTCGACGTCGAGGCGCGCGGCCTGGCGGAACATGCCGGCGCTCACCTCGAACGGATCGAATCGCTCAACGCCTCGGCTGGATTTATCGAAACCCTGGCCGACGTCACGCTTAGCGCGGTCCGGGCGGCTTCCTGGCCCTGACGGATGCAGTCGGGAACGCCAATCCCCCGGTAGGCTGCCCCGGCCAGCACGAGGCCGGGGAATTCGCGCAGCGCATCCTCGGCGCTACGCACCCGATCGAGGTGACCGGGTGCGTAGCGCGGCAGGCCGCTGGGCCACCGGTAGACTCGGCTGAGCCGCGGCGCCGCCTCGATTCCGACCAGCGGCCCAAGCTCGGCGCACGCCAGCCGGACGAGATCGGCGTCGTCGCGTTCGAGCAAATTCTGAATAGATGGTCCCCCGAGATAGCAACGGAAAAGCGCCGAATCGGCCGGACTCGCGTGCGGCCACTTCTGGCTTACCCAGGTCGACGCGATCAGGGTCAACCGCTCGTCGGCTGGGACCAGGAAGCCGGTTCCGGCGAGCGGCCGCTTGACGTCCTTCCGCTCGAAGCCAACCGTGACAACCAGTGCTGGCAGGTAGTCAATCTCTCCGAGGCTCCGGGCCGCGATTGGCGCGACGTCCCGGAGCAGTCGACTCGTCACGTCGGCAGGAGTTGCCAGGATGACCGCATCGGCCAGGTAATCTCGGCCATCCGCTAGCCGAAGGCGATATTCTCGCTGGCCAGTGGCAGCAATCGTCGAGTGGAGCTCAGTCACCTGGCCAGACTGAACGATCTCGGTTGACCGTAAGGCCCCGCTCAGCCGATCGATCAGACTGGCCAGGCCGTCAGGCAAAGTGACAAAAGGACTCCCGGGCTGGGCCGTCTTGCGCTGTTGGCTCAAGATCCGCTGACCTTTCAGCAGACTGCGGTGCTTCTGCTCGAGCTGACGAAGCTCCGGAAACGCGGCGAGCACACTCAAATCGCCGCTGCCCCCACCGTATACACTCGCCAAGAGCGGAATGGCGAGCCGACTCGCGACTTCGCGTCCCAGCCGGCGCGAAACCAGCGCTTCGAGCGACTCGTCGCTGTCGTCGGTGCGACCAGGCAAGACGAGATCGAGCAAGGCCCGAGCTTTTCCCCAGGGCGAGAGAATCCGCGTGGTAAGCAGCGGACCGACGCGATACGGTGCGACGAAGAGGGTGCTTTCCGGTAGCGGCTCAAGTCGTCCCCGGTGGACGACGAATGCGCCGCGTAGACGAGGGTTGCTCTCAACGAGACTCTCGGCCAGCCCGAGACGCGAAAGCAGATCCGTCGACCGAATTTTTCGCGCGAGAAGCGAATCCGGCCCTTCTTCGAACAGATGACCATCCACCCGCTCGGTCTGGATTTTGCCGCCTAATCGTCCAGTCGCCTCGAAAAGTACCCCACGAAGCGGCACGTCCGAAGCGTTCGCTTCCTGCTCGATCTGATACGCCGCCGCCAGCCCGGTGACTCCGCCACCGACAATCGCGATTCGCCGTTCACCCACCATGCGTTCCATGCTTGCCACGCCTTTCGATTTCTCACTTGCCAGCACGCTGCATATGAAGATTCACAAAATTAATCGGGTAGATCGTCAGCAGACGAGGGACTGCTCTCTGCCTTGAAAGGCAGGAGCAGGATTCGGACTAAAGTCCTCGCGGCCCCCAAAGGCGCCGCCCAATTCCCCGGGGGCTTTAGCCCATGTCGGTCTCCTGACTTTCAAGCCAGAGAGCACGGGTCTCCGCGCATCGTCCAGCGTACCGGATTGATCGGTTAATGCTCATAAGCAACGTTGGCACAAAGCCTACCAGATTTTATTGGTCGCCGCCTGAATCCCGACGCTCGGACCTGAATTTTTCCTGCACGCGCCTCGAGGCGGGAGAAATAGGCGGATCTCGCACCGGCGTGAATTGATCACTGGCTTGCTCGAAGGTACCTCCAGACGGAAACAGTTAGGATCTCCCAAAGTCACCCGAAACCCGCCGAACTCGGCGCCACGAGCTTGGAACTAGCAAGAGGGCGATACAGTACAAAGTCGAAACGAAGAAGACCTCGAAACGCTTCCCGATTGCGTATACGGTTTACGAATATTCGAACAAATCGCGTTCAGAATCTGCAATCAGTCGATAGAACGCTCCAAATGCAAGCGGGCATACTTCCGAACCAGAGTCCAAACAGGCTCAACCGGCAACTCAGCCTCATCGACGTCCTGTCCGTGAAGGAGGTTATCCCGGAGTTTCTTCGCATTTGAGAATATCTGACGGTCGGAGTCAGCATCGCCGGGCGATAGCCCTAGGGAGGCTCATGCTCAGTCTCGCTGACGATTTGGCGGAGATTGTGGCAGAATTCCTGGCGAAACAGTTCATCGAGCCCGTGTGATCCAGGAGTTGCCCCAAGTGCGCCTTTCCGCTCTCATCCCCCATCTTGTTGGCTTCCGTCTCCGTCAACTCATCAGCGAAGACAATCAGGTGACCCTCGTCGTCGTCCCGACCCGTTGGA
>DATLSK010000002.1:0-8593 GCA_035534155.1 Chloroflexota bacterium
ATCTCACTTTAAATATGCCCTACGGCGTATTGTACAGGAACCGAGATGATCGGACAAATTAGCCCCGGAAGGGGTGCGGCCCTCGAGGGCCGCACAAACTAATGATGGGCGTGTCCGTTGGACCCCGGGCAGAAATGGGGCTGCTGATCGAGAGGAGCGCCGCAGAGCGGGCATCGCGGCCGGCCGGATTCGATCAATGCTGTGATTGTTTCGCTAAGCCGCGAAAGCTGACCACGGGTGCACAGGCAGCGGAAGGTTGGCGGGTCGTCGGCATCACCTTCGAGATCGTGCGCGATCAGAACGTAGCGCTTGCTGGTTTCGTCGAACCCGAGCCCGAGCCGTCCGACCCGAAACTCGAAATTCGCAGCCCCGTCGAACGCTTGCGGGGGAGACCCCGCCGGCCCGGTCGACTCGCTACGCGACCAGAGCGCCTTCTGGTTCGCCAACAACTGGTCGACGGCGAGTCCCAGCGCCTGAAGCTGTTCCTTTTCAAGCCAGAGAAACGCCGTCTCGGTCTCGTTTTGAGCGATGACTCGGAATCGTCGTTGCCCCGGTCGCCCGACTGCGTCGGCGTCCAGACGCGCTACGACCTCGAAATCACGTCGTTCAGTGGTCATAAGGTATCCCTTTGCTCCCTAGCTCACCAAATCGTCCATTCTGAACGCGAATACTATTCTACTCGCTCGTACCGGCAAGCTCAAGCCAACGCGGCCAGACGTTCTTGGAGTTTTGTCACCTGCTCGAGGAGCGATTCCCGTCGCTCGCGTTCGCGATCGACAATGGCTGGCGGAGCCTTGGCAATGAAGCCGGGCTGCGAGAGCCGCTGCTCGATCCCGGTAATCTGGGCCTGAAGTCGGGTAATCTCGGTACTCGCCCGTTCGCGCTCCGCTTCCAGGTCGACCATGCCGGCCAACGGCAGATAGACTTCTACCCCGCCGACGAGCAAATGGAGGGCCGGTTGGGGACGTGGACTAACCTCGGGCGAGACGTCGAACGGATTGACCCGAGCCAGGCTTTCGATGATCGTTCTCTCGCGATCCAGCGTCGCCTGGTGATTCCCGGCGGCAACCACCGCCGGGATCCGGCGCGCGACGTCGACCTTGAACTCGGCGCGGACGTTGCGAATCGCCCGAATCAGCTCCACGACAAGTGCCAGCTCGTTCTCGGCGGCGTCGTCGACCGGTCCGGGCGTTGGCCACGAGGCGACGATCAGCAGGTCGCGGCGATTCGGTAGGAAGTCCCAAATCGCTTGAGTCACGTACGGCATGAACGGCTGAAGCAGTTTCAGGGCGTCTTCCAGCACGTTAAAAAGGACCCAGCGTGTCGTCGCCTGCCGCGCTTCGTCGTCCAATCGGAGCTGAATCTTGGCGATCTCGATGTACCAATCACAGAATTCGTTCCAGACAAATTCGTAAAGAATCCGACCGGCTTCGCTGAATTCGAACTCCTCGAACAAGCGAGTCACGTCGGCAGTCGTTCGACTGCTTCGGCTGAGGATCCAGCGATCGGCGGTCGAAAGATCCGCGCCGTTGGGCGCACTGCTGGGTGACTCCCCGGTGGTCAGAACGTAGCGGGCCGCGTTCCAAAGCTTGTTCGCAAAGTTTCGCGCCCCTTCCAGCTTTTCTTCCGAGAGCTTGACGTCGTTGCCCGGGGTCGAGCCGGTGACGAGGGCGTAGCGCAGCGCGTCGGCCCCGTACTTCTCGATCATGTCGAGCGGATTGCGTACGTTCCCCTTTGACTTCGACATCTTTTCGCCCTTCTCATCGCGCAGCAACCCGTGCAGGTAGACGACGTCGAAGGGCGGCTTACCAGTGAACTCGAGACCGAACATGATCATTCGAGCCACCCAGAAGAAAATAATGTCGTAGCCGGTCTCCATGACCGAGGTAGGATAAAAGTAGCGCAGATCTTCGGTGTCCTTTGGCCAGCCGAGGGTGCTGAAGGGCCACAGACCGGAGCTGAACCACGTATCCAGAACGTCCGGATCCTGGTGCAGAGTCGACCCCTGGCATTTCGGACAAGTAGTTGGTGTTTCGACGCTGGCGATGATCTCATTGCAGGCGTCGCAATACCAGACGGGGATGCGATGTCCCCACCAGAGCTGACGGGAGATCGGCCAGTCTCGGATGTTCTCCATCCAATTGAAGTAAATGCGGGCGAAACGCTCCGGCACAAAGCGGATCTGCCCATTTCGAACCGCTTCGATGGCGGGCCGGGCCAGCGGCTCAATCTTGACGAACCACTGTTTCGAGATCATCGGCTCGACGGTCGTGCCGCAGCGACTACAATGGCCGACGCTGTGGACGTGGTCCTCGACCCGCTCGAGAAGACCATTTTGATCGAGCTGATCGATCATTGTTCGTCGTGCTGCGTAGCGATCCATCCCGGCAAATGGACCACCTTCCTCGTTGATCGTGCCGTTCAGGTTCATGACGTTGATTTCTGGCAGGTTGTGTCGGCGGCCGATCTCGTAGTCGTTCGGATCGTGCGCCGGTGTGACCTTGACTGCTCCCGTCCCGAAATCAGGGTCAACCGCGTTGTCGGCGATAATCGGTATCACCCGACCAATGAATGGCAGCGAGACGCGTCGGCCAATTAACCCGAGGTAGCGCTCATCGCCCGGATTCACTGCGACGGCGGTATCGCCAAGCATCGTTTCCGGACGCGTCGTCGCAACGATGACGTAGTCGGGCTCGGTTTTCGACTGGTCGACCGGAATCAACGGATAGCGAACGTACCACAGCTTTCCGGTCGTCTCTTCGTGATCGACTTCGAGATCCGAAAGTACGGTGGTGCAACGGGGGCACCAGTTGACGATGTAGTTCCCCTGATAGATCAGCCCTTTTTCAAAGAGAGTGACGAACGCGACGCGTACCGCGCTTGAAAGCTGCTCATCGAGCGTGAAGCGCTCACGAGTCCAATCGACCGACGCACCGAGGCGCTGCAATTGGAGATTGATCAGGTTGCCGTATTTTTCTTTCCATTCCCAGACCCGGGCGACAAACTTTTCTCGCCCGAGGTCAAACCGGGTGAGTCCTTCTTTCGCCAAGGCGGCTTCGACCACGTTTTGGGTGGCGATGCCGGCGTGATCGGTACCGGGAAGCCAGAGGGTGGGCTGACCGGTCATGCGGTGCCAGCGGGCCATCAGGTCCTGAAATGCCACGAACATGGCGTGACCATAGTGCAGCTCGCCGGTGACGTTTGGCGGCGGAATGACAATCGTGAACGGTTTCTTGTTCGAATCAATCGTTGGCGTGAACGCGCCGGATTGGAGCCACCGTTCGTAGATTTTCTGTTCGACCAGGCGGTGGTCGAAAGCTTTCGGCATGGTCGAGATTGTTTCCGCCACTGTCTGCCTCCTATCAATAAAAAACCCTTCGTCGCTCAAGGACGAAGGGGACTCGTGGTACCACCTTGATTCGATCGTCGGCAAATCTGGCCTATTCGGCAAACCGCCGCGATCCTTAACTGCGATAACGGGCAGAACCGGCACTCACCGTGACGTCCATGTCCAGTGATGCAGCTCCCGAGCGACCTTCAGCGGACGTGAACGAAAGGGGCTTGCAGCTTGTAACCCCTTCTCTCTAACGTCCCGATTCCGCTTACTCCTCTCGTTCAACGCTTTTGGTTGTTTCAATCCGGTACGGATGGGCGAACCGCCCGCGCCAATGACTGCGTGGGACGCCTCACTCAGGTTAGAATCGCCGTTGGGTGCAAGACGCGCACCAATACCCGGGTCTAAAAAGCGGAAATCGCATTTCCGTACCCGAGCTTTACGGCGTTTCTCCCGTACAGTAGCAAGGCGCAAGCGCATGTGATATGATTTTAATCGTGTCCGCTTGCATCGTCAAGCTAGACGGCCGCGCAGCGGGTTCACCATTTCTCGCGGTTGGGAAGGACTTGCCCAGCGCGAGTCTCCCGCCCAGTGAATCAGTAGGAGGTCTTTTTGATTGAAGGCGCTCGGACAACATCTGCTGATCGAGCTCTACGGCTGCGATCCTAGCATACTTGACAATCTGGAGCACGTTCGGCAGACCTTGCTCCGTGCCGCGGAACTCGTTTCCGCCTCGGTGATTCAGGTTGTCGCGCATAAATTCCAACCTTGCGGTGTTACGGTCGTGGTGGCGATCGCCGAGTCCCACCTCTCAGTTCATACCTGGCCAGAATATGGCTACGCGGCATTGGACGTTTTCACTTGTAGTCAAGAGCCGATAACCTCGGACGTGCAGGAGTTCCTAATAAAAGAGTTCGGCGCGTCCGATGCGACCAGCGTGGAAGTAAAGCGTGGAGTGCTCGCTGGTCGATGGGCACGTCCGGTCGTGGCGACATCTCAGGCGAGCAGGTGACGATCCGCTTGGATCGTGTTGGCAAAAACTCCCAATTCCTCTTCAATTAGGTTTCGAAACGAGATCGCCTGGCCGGGCGTGTTACGCCCGGTCACTCATTATCAGGTCAGTATCAGGTCTGTTCGCGCCCATTCGCGCCTATCCAAACAGGCCAAACGGCATGCCGCGTCCCTTGCCATTGGTCATTTGCCGCATCATCTTTTGAACTTGTCGGAACTGGTTGAGAACCTGGTTCACTTCGTGTGGCTGGGTTCCACTGCCTCGGGCGATGCGTCGCCGACGGCTGCCGTCGATGATGTTCGGTTGGTGGCGCTCCTGGCGCGTCATCGAGCTAATGATCGCCTCGACTCGCTTCAGCTGGCGGTCGTCAAGCGCGTCGGTCGGAAGCTGCTTCGAGACACTGCGGAACCCGGGGACCATCTCCATGATCTGGCTGAGTGGTCCCATTTTCTTGACCTGCTGGAGCTGCTGCAGGAAATCGTCGAGGTCGAAGGTCGCCGTGCGCAGCTTTTTCTCGAGAACGGCTGCTTGCTTTTGATCGAAAGACTCTTGCGCCTTTTCGATCAACGAGAGCACGTCGCCCATTCCCAGGATTCGGCTCGCGAGACGGTCAGGATAGTATTGTTCCAACGCGTCTAGCTTTTCACCGACCGCGAGGTACTTGATCGGAACACCGGTCACCGCGCGCACCGATAGTGCCGCACCGCCGCGCGCGTCGCCGTCGAGCTTGGTCAAAATGAGACCGGTGAGAGTGAGCCGCTTGTGGAATTCATCGGCGACGCGCACCGCGTCCTGGCCGGTCATCGCGTCGGCGACGAGGAGAATCTCGTTCGGCTTGAGCTTATATTGAATCGTATAAAGCTCGGCCATCAATTGATCGTCGACGTGGAGACGACCGGCCGTGTCGAAAATCACGATGCTCGAGGCGAGTTCGCGCGCGCGCCCCAGAGCCCGTTCGCAAATGCCGAGCGGATCGCCTTGGGGCTCCGAATAGACTGGAACGTCGATTTGTTTCCCCAGCGTCAGCAATTGCTGAACGGCCGCGGGTCGTTGCATATCGGCCGCGACCAAAAGCGGTCGCTGGCCGGCCTTGCGAAGCTGCAGCGCCAATTTGGCGGCGGTAGTGGTTTTTCCTGAGCCTTGTAAGCCGACGAGCATCACCAAGGTGGGAGAAGCCCCACCGGTATCCAGGCGGCTGGCCGTGCCGAGCATGGCGATGAGTTCTTCGTTGACGATCTTGATAACCTGCTGGGCCGGTCCGAGACTCTCCAGAACTTCGATCCCAATCGCGCGTTCGCGAACGCGACCGATGAAGTCCTTGACCACTTTGAAGTTTACATCCGCTTCCAGCAAGGCCATCCGCACTTCCCGCAACGCCTCGTCGACGTCACGCTCGGTCAGCATTCCCTTGCCGCGCAGACGTTTGAAGACGTCTTGAAGACGATCGGTTAGTGTGTCAAACATCCAGTCACCACTTTCCTGGTTTGGTGTTGCTCGCTCAACATCCTTAATTATACGTGATTTGGGAATCCTCCACGTGTGTTCCCAATCGATGGCTCCTGGCTCGTATCCGATGACAGTCCGATTGTGCTACGATGGAGAAGCGCCGCCTTTTCGGTGGCGCTTTCAATCTCGGCGAGCGAGGGAACCTCGATTATGATCGTTGCATTGGCGGGAGGGGTCGGCGGGGCAAAATTAGCCGACGGTCTTTACCGTGGATTGCCGGCTGGGGATTTGAGCGTCGTGGTGAATACCGCCGACGATTTCGACCTCTTTGGCCTCCGGATCTGCCCAGACGTCGACACAGTGACTTATACGCTCGCCGGGTTGGCGAACCCCGAGACCGGGTGGGGTATCGCCGGCGACACATTCGAGGCACTGGCCATGCTGGGGCGATTGGGAAGGGACGTCTGGTTCAAGATTGGCGATCGAGATTTCGCCACCCACATCGCGCGTACCGAGAGGCTGGAGGCCGGCCATACCCTGACCGCGGTGACGGCTGAGCTGACCGCGGCGCTGGGAATTCAGGCGGCGATTTTGCCGATGGCCAACGAGCCCGTCGCCACCCGATTGCGAACCGCGGATGGCTACCTCGAGTTTCAGGATTATTTCGTTCGTCGCCACCACGAGGACCTGGTGGTCGACCTGGATTTTCGAGGCATTACCGATGCTCAGCCAACCGCCGAGGTCCAGGGAGCGATCCGTCAGGCTACGGCCATCATCTTTTGTCCGTCAAATCCGATTGTCAGCATTGGTCCAATTCTGGCGGTGCCCGGACTCAAGGAACTGATCGTTCAGCGCGACGTGCCCAGGGTGGGGGTGAGTCCGATCGTCGGGGGACGGGCGCTTCGCGGACCGGCCGATCGCATGCTGAGTAGCCTTGGCCACGAGGTGTCGGCGTTTGGTGTGGCCTCGCTCTACCGAGGTATCCTCAATGGCCTTGTCATCGACGAGTCCGACGCAGATTTGGCCGATCGGATCGAAGCCCTGGGCATGCGGGTGCTGATCGCGCCAACGATCATGTCGTCGGCGGCAGATCGAGTCGATCTCGCTCGACGAGTCCTCGAATTTTGCAGCAATCTTCCGCGGCCAAGTGCGCGGGAACCGTGAGCGACCCGATCACGGTGATCATTCCGGTAAAGACATTGGCCGGTGCGAAGACTCGCTTAGCCACCCGTCTTTCACCGAGTGAGCGAATCCGGCTTGCCCGCGGCTTGCTTACTCACGTACTCGCGGTCGTGAACGGGGTGAACGTGGTCGAGCGATGCGTGGTCGTTAGCCCAGATCCCGAAGTGCTCGAGATTGCTCGGGCGGCGGGTGCAGAACCAATCGTCGAACGCGACTACCGGTCCGGGCGAGGCCAAAACGCGGCGTTGGAGCAAGCCCGGACCGCGATCCAGTCGGATCGACCACGAGCGGTCCTGGTCCTGGCAAGTGACCTTCCTTTGCTGAATGGCGAAGATCTCGAAGGGATGGCCGCGCTTGCGCTCGCTGAGCGGACGGTTGTTGTCGGGCCGGACCGACGTAGTGAGGGAACGAACGCCCTACTTGTGCGTCCGAGCGATGCGTTGCCGTTTTGTTTTGGGGTCGATAGTTTTCAACGGCATTGTCAGGAGGCCAATCGGCGTGGCTTCGCCGTCTCGGAATACCGAAGCAATGGCGTCGCCTTCGATCTGGACTATCCGGAAGATCTGGACGAATTAGAGCGCACGGTTGGCGTTGCCCACCTGCTTCCATCCGAAGTGGGGCAATCGTGACCGGTGACGAAAAGGGTACCGGTAATCGGCCGGCATCGTCGGTCGAGGTCATCGCGCCGGCTCGCGATTTGCCGTTTGCGCGACTGGTTCGCGAGCGTAGATCGGTGCGATCTTATCGACCGGATCCAGTGCCACGGGACTTGATCGAACAGGTCGTCGAAGCGGCTGGCTGGGCGCCCTCGCCGCACGGGCGCCAGCCCTGGCGCTTTGTCGTGTTGACCCAGCCGTCGCTCAAGGCACAATTAGCCGAGGCCATGGGCAGCGAGTGGCTGCGCCAGCTTTCACTCGACGGTGACCCGCCGGACGTCGTGGCAAAACGGTTGGCGCGCTCTCACGATCGCGTGCGCAGCGCACCGGTCTGCATCGTGGTTTGTCTCTTTCTCGACGATCTGGATGTTTACCCGGATGTCGACCGCCAGGCGGCCGAGGAAACCATGGCGGTCCAAAGTCTGGGTGCCGCGGCGCAGAATCTCCTCCTCGCTGCCTACGACGTCGGTTTAGACGGTGGCTGGCTTTGCGCGCCGTTGTTCTGTCAGGAGACGGTGCGTCAGGCTCTCTCGCTTCCTCCGACGCTGCATCCGCACGCGCTTCTCACTCTCGGGTACGCCGCGCAAGAACCGAAACGCCGCCCGCGCCTTCCCGTGAATACCCTGATTTATCGTTACGACTGAAGCCAAAGAAATACAATGGGAATTGAGTCCGGTTTACTCACCAGATGGTGACGTGGGCTTTTGTCGGGCGGGCGCTCGCCGGTTACTGCGCTCGTCGCGGATCGGCCGGGATTGTCCTTGATCTAGTATGGAGTGCAGAGTATAATGGCAGCGGTTTGCACTCCAGTGAATCGAGTGTGAAGAACTCTCCTGCAGGAGCAGATGGCAATGCCGCAAATCAGGCCATTAGGCGATCGTGTCGTGGTACAACCAACTCCCCGCGAGGAGACAACGCGGGGAGGAATCGTTCTTCCGGATACCGCGCAGGAAAAGCCACAAG
>DATLSK010000003.1:0-11542 GCA_035534155.1 Chloroflexota bacterium
AACACCACCGCGATGATCGCCAGAGAATTAATCGCCGAAGGCTAGCCGAACAATGTTGATTGTCGCGACGATGAGCATGATCTCAGCGAGAACGCTGGAGGTGAGCAAAAGCGCCGCGGCCATCCGTTCACGCCGGTAGAGCAGTGAAGCCAGGACGAGATCGGCGAGAAAGATCACGGCACCAATGCCCGGAATTTTGTAGAGATCGGTTCGGGGGCCAATCAGGTCGACTGAGCCTAACCCGTTGTAGTGCAATGGCAACAACTGCGGCAACGATGGCATCCAAACGTAGACGTAAACCACCAGTCCGGCCAAAGCCACCAGACTAGCCAGGATCATTGCCAACAGACGACTGTCCCGCCAGAGTTTCAGATCGATGCTGAGATCGCCGAGCAAACGTGAGCGTTGCAATGCGACAGTTGCTCTAGCGCTCAACGGTCGCCGTCGCCGGCACCGGGGTGCACCATTCGAGGTACTTCCGATTCCGACCGCGAACCACGTCGAAGAAGAGTCCTTGAAGCTGCCGAGTGACTGACCCAATTGAGCCGGTGCCAATTGGCCGGCGATCGACTTCGATGACTGGCGTGATCTCGGCCGCGGTGCCGGTCATAAAGCACTCATCTGCGCTGTACAGCTCACTCCGATCGATTGGTCGCTCGACGGTCTGAATTCCGAGCGCATCGCGGGCGATTTGAATGACCGAGCCTCGGGTGATGCCGACGAGAATATTTTCCGACGATGACGGGGTCAAGAGGGTATTGTTGACCGCGATGAAGATATTTTCACCGCTTCCTTCGCAGACGTGCCCTTCGTTGGTGAGCATGATTGCCTCGTCGAAGCCATTGAGCTGAGCTTCGGTCTTGGCGAGGGCCGAATTGACGTAACCGCCGGTCACTTTGGCGCGGGCGGGAATCGCGTTGTCGTCGATTCGTCGATAGCTAGAGGTGCAGCAGCGGCACCCCTCGGGCGCCTCAATGTACTTCCCGAAGCTCGTCGCGAACATCGAAAAGTGATCCTCGAGGTTGTGCATCCGGACGCCGACAACGCTAGAACCTTTGTACAAGAGTGGTCGAATGTAGCAGTCTTCGCGATAACCGTTGCGTTGGACCAGTTCGACCGTAATGTCGCAAAGCTCGTCGACACTGTGCGGGCAGGCTAACCCCAGAATCCGTCCGGAGGTGACCATGCGTTGGAAGTGCTCGCGCATCCGAAATAAATAGAGCGTTTCTTGCTCGTCGTTCCAGTAGCCTCGGATGCCTTCGAAGCAACCGGTTCCATAATTGAAAGCGTGAGTCATGATGCTGATGTTCGCATCCGCTAACGGAACGAACTGCCCACGAAAATATGCCTGAGGCGTCATGCGGTCTGGCCCTCCTCACCGTGCGACGGTTGGTCGAATTATATCACCGAGGATTCATGGTCGACAATCGGCGGTTCACCCTCCAAAATGCTGAGAAGGCAAGCGGTGAGTTTAGACGACGTACTGTTCGAGGAAGCGCTTGCCGACAAGGAGACCTTTCTTGGCATGCTCGGGGTCGTCGAGCCAGCCCCAGACCACGTCTTCGTGCTCGATTGTCAAGGCGCCGTCAAAGCCAACCTCGTGGAGGGTCGAGACGTAGGCAGCCCAGTCGACAACTCCGTAGCCCGGCAATCGGTAACGGAACCAGCCGCTCGTGCCCTTGGCGGCGGCCGAAAGCTGAGGACCGTAGATGCCGTGACGGTACGCTCCCTCAGTGAGGATCTCAGTGTCCTTCGCGTGGGCGTGATAAACGCGACTGGCAAACTCGCGCAACGCGCGCTGCCAGTCGATTCCTTGCCAGACGAGGTGGGAAGGATCGAAGCAGAGGCCGAGTGCCGGCGACGGCACCGCGGTGAACATCGCCTCCCACAGCTCCGGGGTGGAAGCGAGTCTTTGGCCACGTTCCGGCCAGTTCTCAAAAACGATCTTCACCCCTTTGGCCTCGGCGTGACGGGCCAATTCGCCGTAGGTTACTTTGAACAGGTCGACGTTGTCGGCGGCGTTGAGCTTCGGATCGCGTTTCGTGCCGAGCCCCACCGTTGGAATGTTCTGCTCACTGGCGAGATCAATCGCTTTGCGCGCTTTTTCCATTTCGCGGGTCCGAGCGACGTCGTCCGATTGCATCGGCTCAGCGGCGAAACCATAGGTCGAGGCGATTGGCATGTGATAGCGCTCGCAGATCTGTCGAGCGTTGGCCTGCTCCGGTTTGACATCAATCGAGCCAAACCCAGCGTCGGCTCCCCAGCGCACATACGCTTCGAAGTCCAGCCGGCCCATCACGCCGGTGGCAAAGAAGCCAATCTTCATCGTTCCTCCAATTGGCACCGTGGTTTCAGTTTCCGGAATATATAAAAGTCTACACTACTCTGGTCAAAGTTGCCGGCTAACTTTGACCGGGCCCGGTCAGTATAATCGTGCTAACCGCGCGAGGAGCGAAGGCGCAGGAGAATCGAACATGACCCAATTCGGCGCGGATTAGGAACTAGACCAGACAGTTATCGGAGAATCGGGCGACCTATGCTATAATCGCCAGCGTTGACATTCTCGGGAGGGATAGGGTTGTTCAACCCGATCAGCGCATTCCTGGGGCTCTTTTCGCATGACATTGGGATCGATCTGGGAACCGCGAACACGCTGGTTCTCGTCCGCGGTAAAGGTATCGTCATCAACGAGCCGTCAGTTGTAGCGGTAAATAAGAAAACCAAGCGTGTCCTGGCAATCGGCGCCGAGGCGAAGCGTATGGTCGGCCGAACGCCCGCCAACATCGTTGCCGTTCGTCCCTTGAAGGACGGCGTGATTAGCGACTTCGACGTCACCGAACAAATGCTCAAGTACTTCATCGGCAAAGTGCACCAACAGCTTGGCCTGATTCCGCGACCCCGCGTCGTCGTCGGAATACCGAGTGGAGTCACCGAGGTCGAGAAAATGGCGGTCCATGACGCCGCCCGCAACGCCGGCGCGCGCGAGGCGCACCTCATCGAAGAACCGATGGCGGCGGCGATTGGCGCCGGTTTACCAGTAACCGACGCCACCGGCAGCATGATCGTCGACATTGGCGGTGGCACGACTGAAGTCGCGGTAATCTCCCTGGGTGGGATCGTCGTGAGTCGGTCGATCCGGATCGCCGGCGATGAAATGGATCAAGAGATCGTTCTCTACGCCCGGCAAAAGCATAACTTATTGATTGGCGAGCGCATGGCCGAGGAGGTCAAGATAGCCGCTGGGTCGGCGTATCCGCTGGTCGAAGAGAAAATGGTCACGTTGCGCGGACGCGATTTGGTGACCGGCTTGCCAAAGTCGATCGAGGTGAGCAGCGTCGAGATTCGCGAGGCGATTTCCGGCTCGGTTGCCCAGATCGTCGAAGCGGTGCGCACCACGATTGAAGAGACGCCGCCGGAGTTGGTGAGCGATTTGATGGCGCAAGGGATTGCCCTGGCTGGCGGTGGGGCGCTACTGGCCGGTTTGGACGAGCGGCTGAGCCACGAAACGAAGATGCGCGTCTATCGGGCCGACGATCCCTTGACCTGCGTCGTTCGCGGAACGGGCGAAGTGCTGGAAGAGCTTGAGATTCTCTATAAAGTGGAAGTGCCGGTCCAGTACGCGCGTCCTCCAAGATAGGAAGCGATGTGCTAAGCCGACTCGCCTACGTGCTGGTCGTCCTGGCCGCGGGCGCTCTGATCGTCCTTGTTTCGCGGCTTCCCCAGGTTCAATTCATCGAGACCGTCGCTTTCGAAGTGTTCGGTCCGATCGAGACGGGAGTCTCACTGCCGGTCGTCCGACTCGATCAGCTTGGCCAGACGATCGAAGGGATCAGTCAGCTTCGTGCTGAGAACGATCAGCTACGGAGTGAGGTCGATCGCCTCTCGGCCCAGGCGGTCCAGATTGGCGAACTTCAACGCGACAATTCTGAGCTGCGAGCCGAGCTCGGATTTCGTCAGGCATTTCAAAATTTCAAGTGGATTCCGGCCCGCATCATTGGTTACGATCCGTCGAACCTGGTGCACGCGATCATTATCAACCAGGGCAGCCAGAATAACGTCGCGCCCGGCATGACCGTGGTGACGCCGGTTGGTCTGGTTGGTCAGGTGGTGGCCGTTACCCCCACGACTGCGAAGGTCTTACTGATCACCGACGTTTCGAGCTCGGTTGACTCGCTGATCCAAGCAAACGAAGCGAAAGGTGTCGTCGAGGGCTCGCGAGACGGGCAGCTCACGATGACCTACATTCCTCAAGGAGTGAAGGTCCAGACCGGCGATCGAATCGTGACCTCGGGTCTGGGCGGCGTCTACCCAGCCGGCCTTTGGGTGGGCACGGTCACTGACGTGCGCCAGAACGACGTAGATCTCTATCAAGATGCCCGGCTCGAGCCCGCGGTCGATTTCGGTCGCCTCGAGGTCGTTTTGGTGATTACAAACCACCTGCCGACAAAGTTGCAGTAAAGGAGGCTGAGATCGGCGTCGTCCTCGGGGTGGTGACTCTGATCGTCGCCGCCGTGCTGCAATCGGTCGCGTTGCCTCATCTGGTGATTTTTGGGGTCAAAGTAGATCTCGTCCTGCTGATCGTCGTTGCGCTGAGCATTCGGCAGGGCGTCGAGCGCGGGGTCGTCTGGGCTCTCGTCGCGGGCGGAATCATCGACCTTCTGTCGGCCGGTCCGTTCGGCACGTCGGTTATCGCCTACGGCCTCGCGGCGGTTCTCGCGGGAACCTTCGGGCCGTCCCTGCGCAAGGCGAGTGCACTGTTACCGCTGGTCTTGACCCCCCTGACGAGCATCGTGGCGACTCTGACCGCGGCGTTCGTCATGGCGCTGCTCGGTTGGCGGGTTCCGTGGCCGTCGACCGTGGCCCTGGTCGTCTTGCCCGCCGCGGTGATCGACAGCGTGGCGATGCTCGTGGTCTACCCGCTGGTCTCGGCCGTCGACCGTGGCTGAGGTCTCTCCCATTGGAATCGACGCGAGCCGGGCGACGAGGGCAGTTCGCACCGGCACCGAAGGCTACTCCTTCTTCTTGATCTCGGCGTTGCTGCGCCAGGTCTCCCCCTACCGGTATCGATTGTACCTGGATCGTTCGGCCCCGTCCGATTTCCCGTCGAGCCCTCGCGCTGAAAGCCGTTTGATCCGGTGCCCCCGGATCTGGACCCACCTTGGTTTGGGAGCGGAACTACGCCGCGCCCCGCCAGAACTTCTCTACGTTCCCAGTCACGTGATACCGATCAAGTGTCCAGTTCCCGCGGTCGCGACGATTCACGACGTGGGCTATTTGTGGCATCGCTCGGCCTACACGCCCCTGGCCTGGCTGTTGCTGCATCTCGGCACTCTCTACAACGCGCGGGCCGCTCGGCTGATCATTGCCGATTCCCAGGCGACGGCGACTGATCTCACTACGCACCTGGGGGTCTCGCCCGATCGGATTCGGGTGGCCTACCTTGGTGCGCCTCGACCACGGGAAGGGCCGCGACCGCTGGAGATACGCACCAGGTACCGGCTTCCGGAGCGGTACTTCCTGTTCGTGGGGACCCTTCACCCGCGGAAGAACCTGAGTCGGCTCCTGATGGCATTCGCTCGACTGGCACGTGAGCAGCCAGGGGTTGACCTGGTACTGGTTGGTGCGTCGGGCGTCGGCGCCGAGGCATTTCGACGCAAGATGGAAACGCTCGCGATCGCGAATCGGATTCACTGGCTGGGGTACGTTCCCGACCGGGACTTGCCGGGGCTGTTTGCCGGGGCAGTGGCTTTCGTCTTTCCTTCGCTTTACGAAGGGTTTGGTATGCCGGTGCTCGAAGCGATGGCGTGGGAAACGCCGATCGTCGCCTCGAACACGAGCTCATTGCCGGAAGTTGTCGGCGATGCTGGCCTGCTGGTTAGCCCGTACGACGTGGTGGCGCTCGCCGAGGCGATGAGGCGTCTGCTGGACGATCCGTTAACCCGTGAAACACTCGTGGAGCGTGGGCGTCGACGGGTGAGCGAGTTTAGCTGGGAGCGCTGCGCCGATGCGGTGGAGCGGGTTTTTGACGAGGCCCTCGATTCGAGGGCCGGATGGCATTGATGTTGCGCCTTTGCCGAGAAAGCCAAGTTCTCGCCGGCGAATATCTGGCGATTCTCGACAGGAGACGGCATGGTACAAGAAGCGGTACGAGTCGTGAACGTTACTTTGAGCGACGATGCGATTGAGCCGCGAACGGTCCTCGTTCCGGCCGACTATCCGGTGAAGTTTATCGTGTGCAATACCGGCGCTGGTCAGCATCAGCTTACCGCTGAAGGCATTCCCGACTTTTCGATTGACGTCTTACCCGGGCAGACGCGGATGGTTACGTTTACGTTTGTCAGCGTCGGCCGATTCGCGCTTTTGAGCAAGTTCGACGACGATTCCCAGCACGGCTTGCGAGGAGAGTTGATCATTCAGACGCTGATCTGATGCGGATTTGCGCAGCAACAGATTTGTGATTTGGTGATCCAAAGTCGTCGCCAGGTCTCGTCGGGGAGCACTGCACTGAGAAGGGAATAGCCGGTAATTTGACCGTTCCTCACCTAGTCGCCGGCCGGCGGTCGTGGTACAATACGGCGACTTCTTCCCAGTGGCCTGAGGCTGGTAGACCAGAAGTTCCTCACCTAGCTTACTACGTACTTTTGATCGCGCATTTCCCGAACGAGGGAGAGCAGTGCGGGCGCGTCGCGAGCAACGTGGCAACGAGCCAGGGCTATCCGAGCAATATCTCAGGGTGACTTTTTTCTCGGGGTTGATCGGTGCGCAAGATAGTCATTCTTAGCCTGGCCGCGTTTTGCGCCGGCATGATTTTCGCGTTCGTGACCGTTTTTCGTTCCCATCCGGTGCGTTCCAGCGCTTTGGAGACCCCGGTCTCCGAAGCCGCGCTCGCTAGCGCTTTCGTGGCACCAACGGCAACGCCGAGCGTGACACCGAGTCCAACGCTGGTTCCGACGGATACGCCGACCGTGACACCGGCTCCGCCAACGCCAACGCCGACGGTAGCGCCACCAGTCAAGACTGGTGCGGCACCTCCGCCTAACGTTACCGCCTGGTCGATCGCCGTGATCGATGGCGCTTCCGGCACAATGCTGTACGGAAAGGATCCGCATCGTGAATTAGCGCCTGCTAGCTTGACGAAGATCTTCACGGCGTTGGTGGCCCTCAAGTACGGTGATCTCAATCAAGAAGTGACCGTTCAGTTCGACCAGTCTCAACTGACAGACAGCACGCTGATGGGGATTCGTCCGGGCGAGACCTACACCCTGAAGGACCTGTTGTTTGGACTCATGTTGCCCTCGGGCAACGATGCGGCCCTGGCGATTGCGAACGACATCGGCGGCTCCGAGGCCAAATTCGTCGCGATGATGAACGCTCAAGCCGCCAGTCTGGGGCTGCAGAATAGCCACTTCGTGAATCCGCACGGCTTGGACGCACCAGGCCACTACAGCAGTGCCTACGATCTGGCGATGGCAGCGCGATATGGCATGGCGACGTATCCCGAGTTCCAGGTCCTGGCTCGTACCAACGCATACGTCGTTCACGGAACCCGAACCTGGGAGATCTACAATCTGAATCGGTTCCTCCGCAGCTATCCCGGCGCGGACGGTGTGAAAATCGGGTACACTGATAATGCGGGACGTGGCATCGTTGCCTCGGCAACCCGGAATGGCCATCGGGTATTCGTGGCGCTTTTGCATTGCGGCGATATCGTGAATGACTCGGTGCCGCTGTTCAATTGGGTATTCAGCAATTACACCTGGCCGGCTGGCTCGCCGACCACGACGCCGACCTCCGCGCCGACGACAGGGTCGACGGCGACGCCGACCGCGACCGCTATCTCTCCTTGAGAGGTAATCGCGGGAATGCCGTACGCGCTATTCCTTGCCGACGTCGGTGGGGTGGCGGAGGACAACCGTGAGCAAGGGACAGATCCGACGAAGCGAGACCGTTGCCGCCGCGGCGGCAACGGTCTTCCGCTTCTTGACTGATCTGGAGCGGACCCCAGAATGGGATCCGGGAGTCACCAGTGTGCGTTCGATGACCCGTGGCCCACTGCGCCGTGGATCGATCATTCGCCAGACGGTCGAGCGTGACGGAGAATCGACACACATGGATGACGAAGTCACCGACTACGATCCGCCCTGGCGATTGGCGATTCGTTCAGTTCATGGCACACTGAACACGATTACCTATACCCTGAGCGAGGAAGAGGAGCGCATAACCCGGCTGGAGGTGACCTTGAGTTATGATCTGCCGGATGCTCCCGCCGATTCGCCGGTCAGTAATGGTATGGTTCGCCAGGGGATGCACGACGCGCTCGGGCACGCGTTACGCACCTTGAAGGACACAATTGAGCGCGAACCTTCGGCTTGAGTCTCGGCGACATCTCCAGTATACTTATCATGCTCGGAGGGGTGCAAGAGTGGTTGATTTGGCACGCCTGGAGAGCGTGTAGGTCGCAAGGCCTCGTGGGTTCGAATCCCACCTCCTCCGCCAACCGCGGCTCGTCGTCGAGCCGCTTTTTTTATTCGTGGGTTAGGCTAGCTTGCCCCGATCGAAGCGCATCGTTTGGGAATCGGGACGTACGCTTCGATGAGCGTTTCGAGGTCCGACAAATCAAACGGTTTGTCGACATAGGCAACGGCTCCAAACGAGAGCGCCTTTCGTTCGTTCCGAGCGTCCGCTCCGGCGCTCATGACGATGACCGGAATCGTCCGGGTAGACCAATCCGCCTTCAAATCTGCCAGGACATCCAGGCCGTTCCGCACCGGGAGGTTGACGTCCAGGAGAATGAGCGCAGGCTTTTCGGTGCGGACGCGGCTAAGTACACTGCCGCCGTCGGTTACGCCGAGCGTCGCGACCGAAAATCGGCCTTCGACAAAAGCGCGTAGAAACTCCAGGAGGTCAAGGTCGTCGTCAACGATCAGAACGGGTGACGTCACGCTCAGCTCCTTTGGACCGTCTGGATGAACCGCGATAGGCAATTAATACAATTGAAGACACCATGTAGAGCGATTCTACACGATTAGAGTCTTGGCGGCTAGTCTACCGAGTTAGCGCGTTGGCGCTTTGCCGTCGCGCCACGGCGATGGGTTCGGCCGGCGCGGCGACGTTCCTTTCGCCGTGGGTGTCTGGCCGATTCCGCCCGGTCGGCGAACGTGATACACTGGCGCTGGTCAAGATCATTCGCTTCTGGCGCGATCGGTCGAAGTCTCCACGGCGAAATTTCTCAACGAGAGGTGGCGCATGGCACGGATCAATCGGGCAGTCGAGCTGCTGGCGCAAGGGCAGCCGGTTTACTACACCGGTGCCGAGGACCGCAGCTACGAAGGTGGGGTGAAGGCAGCGCAGACCTGGGCCGACTACATCAATTACGAGCTCGAGCACGCACCATTTGACGTCAGCAAGCTTGCCGAATTCATGCGGGGAATGGCGGCCGGTGGGCCGACTCGGAGTGGGCATCGCACTCCGGCGGTGATCGTGACGATGCCTCTGAACGGCTCGGACTTCCACTCGGTGAACGCGAACGGCTGGGTGATCAAGCAGCTTTTGGCGACCGGTGTCCATGGACTGCTTCTCTGCCACGCCGAGGATCCCGAGGCGGTTCGAAGCTTCGTGCAACATTGCCGCTACCCGTTCAATCGGACCGCGGTTGGCGAGGGACTCGAAGAAGGGCGCCGGGGTGGGGGTGGCCAAGCGTCCGCCGCGGCAATTTGGGGCGTCAGCGCCCGCGAATACCTTGATCTCGCCGACCCGTGGCCGCTGAATCCCAACGGCGAGTTGTTGCTTGGCCTCAAGATCGAGAACAAGCGAGCCCTCGCGAACGTCGAGGAATCCTTGAAAGTGCCGGGCATTGCCTTTGCCGAATGGGGGCCCGGCGATATGGGCATGTCGCTTGGCTTCCCGGACAACCACGACGAGCCCTATCCACCGGAAATGCAAGCGGCCCGCTCGCGAGTGCTGGCGGCCTGCAAGCTCAACAATGTTGCGTTCTTGAACAGCGTTCGGCCGGATAACGTGGCCCAGATGATCGACGAAGGCGTGCGGGTAGGCGCCTCCGGTCGCGCCGGTCAAGAGGCCGCCGAGGCCGGCCGCACGTACACCAAGCGGACGATGCCCTGGTAAGAGGACCGGCGATTCCCAACGACGTGCTCGCTGCTCGGGCCGCCGCGGACTGGTGCGCGATCACCGATGGGGCGTTCCTCCTCCGAGCCTGAAAGCGGGTCACGCCGCGGGGGGCGTGCCAGTCGGATTCATTTGACGCTCGGTACGGCCCGTGGTACGATGAAAGCAGCCAAGAATAGACGTGGCGGCGAGCCGTCCGCGGTTGGCGAACGGTGGTTGCGAGTGGTTTGGGCACCTGGTCGAAAGACGAGGTGTTGATTGAAGCACAGAATAGAGGAGCACCCGGATGATTTCACTGACGGAACCGGCCATCCAGCAGTTGAGGCAGCTTATCGAGAAGCAGAGTGACACCAATACTGCCCTGCGGGTCTTCGTCTCGCCGGGAGGGTGCTCGGGCTTCCAATACGGAATGGCTCTCGACGCGGCCCTTCAGGATGGCGACGAAGTCTTCGAGAAGGAAGGCATCAAGGTCGTGGTCGACGAGTACAGCATCAACTACTTGGAAGGGGCCGAGATCGACTACGTCGATGGCCTGATGGGCGCGGGCTTTACGGTGTACAACCCGAACGCGGTCTCGTCATGCGGTTGTGGCCACTCTTTCCAGACCGCCGACCACGCCGGTCAAGCGCAGAAGTGCCACTAGATCGTTCTCGTTGATCGGCGCCACGAGCGCGACAATCGTGCTCGTGGCGCCGATCAATCGTAGGATAGGCAAGAGCAAGGGGAGGGCGGGTGTGCTGATGACCTCAGCATTCCCGCCCTCCCCTTGCTCTTTTCAGAATGCGCGCGCCGCCGCTTCGTAGATCTGGGCGGCGGTGACGACCTGGTCAATCGCCACGAATTCGTCGGCGGTGTGGGCTTGGCGCACGTCACCTGGGCCGAAGACCACGCATTCGATGCCGGTCTCGACAAACTTGCTGGCGTTGGTGCCGTAGGGCACCCCGACGAGCCTGGCGATACCCCGAACCGCTTTGGTTGCAATGAAGAGCGCTTGGACGGCGGGGGCACTGGCCGGCGTATCGATCCCTAAAACGTCGCCAAATGGAACGTCGCGCTCGACCACCAGACCGGGATGACGCCGTTGCGCCGTGGCGACGACGCTATCGAATTCGGCGAGCGCACTTTCGCTCGTTTCACCGGGCAACAATCGCCGATCGATGTCGATGCTGCAGCGTTCGGGAACGATATTGACCGCGGCCCCTCCAGAGATTTGGCCGATGCTCCAGGTAGCTGGACCGACGAGCGGGTGCTGGTGCTGGCTAAGCAACGGCTCATAATCAGCCCGCAACGTCGTGATCAAATCGGCCATTTGGTAAATCGCGTTCTTGCCAACGTCCGGGTTTGAGCTGTGGGCGGCGCGTCCTACCGTATGAATGCACCAACGGACGAAGCCTTTGTGCGCGACCACCACCTCGAG
>DATLSK010000004.1:0-8858 GCA_035534155.1 Chloroflexota bacterium
CACCGGAGCACTGGAAGCGGCGATTGTCAACACGCTTTCGCCCGGTGACCGGGTGCTTTCGGTAACTATTGGCGAGTTCGGCGATCGATTTGCTGAGATCGCCCGTACCTATGGTGCTGACGTTGTGACATTGTCGTTTGAGCCGGGGCAAGCGGCGGATCCGGACGCGGTCGGTCGTGCGCTCGTGACCGAGGGTCCCTTCAAAGCGGTGCTCCTTACCCAGAATGAGACGTCGACCGGGGTGACGAACGACGTCGCCGCCGTTTCCCAGGTGGTCCACCAAACTGATGCGCTGCTCCTGGTCGATGGGATCAGCTCGATTAGCTCGATCGAACTGAAGGCGGACGAATGGGGTTGCGACGTCGTGCTGGCGGGCTCACAGAAGGGCTGGATGGCGCCTCCTGGCATCTCAATGGTAAGCATGGGACCGCGCGCTTGGGAAGCCTACGCCGCGGCACGAATGCCAAAGTACTACTGGGATCTCGGACGGGCGAAGAAGTCGCTGCAACGCCTGCAGACGCCGGCCACCCCGGCGGTGTCGGTACTCTATGCCCTGCGGGCTTCGCTCCGTTTGCTGCTCGCCGAGGGGCCGGAAAACGTTTTCGAGCGCCATCGACGCTGTGCCGCGAAGATTCGAGCCGGGGTCACCGCGCTTGGACTTGAGTTGCTGGCCGACGCGGGGCATGCGTCGAACACGGTGACCGCGGTCAAGCTGCCGAGTGATTTGGATGGTGCGACGTTGTTGCGGGTGCTCGAGCAGGATGGGATCGTTCTGGCCAACGGTCAGGGCTCCCTCGCCGGGAAGATCTTCCGGATCGGGCATCTTGGTATGATCGATGACTCCGATACCGTGGAGATACTGGCTGGATTAGCCAAGGCACTGCCCCTGGCCCGACTTGGCGCGGTTCACTAGCAGTCGATTTTGAATTACAACGTTCGAGGGTAGGTGTATCAAATCGCTAAACCTGGGCCTGCTCGGGGCGGGCATCGTGGGATCGGGGACGCTCGATCTGCTGTCGCGCCGTGGTGAACAGATTGCCCGTTCAATTGGCGCGCGACTGCAGGTCCGTCGGGTGCTTGTCCGCGATCCGTCTCGACGCCGTGCCCTGGTGATTCCTTCCGATCAACTGACGACTGACCCGGCGACTATCCTCGACGACCCCACCATCGACGTCGTGGTTGAGCTCATGGGTGGCGAGAATCCGGCCGTCGACTACATTGCGCGGGCGCTGTCCAACCACAAACACGTGGTAACCGCGAACAAAGAGGTCGTAGCGAAACACGGACCGGAGCTTCTCAATCTCGCGAATCGCAACGACGTCAACCTGTTTTACGAAGCGAGTGTCGGCGGTGGAATTCCGGTGATCAGCGTGCTACGACACGACTTGATCGCGAACGACATCACGAGCTTGCGCGCCATTATCAATGGAACGACGAATTTCATCTTGACCGCGATGGAGCAGGGGCGCAGCTATGACGGAGCGCTCGGCGAGGCCCAACGGCTGGGCTATGCCGAAAGCGACCCGAGCAACGACGTGCGCGGAATCGATGCGGCCTACAAGCTGGCGATTTTGAGCACGCTGGCGTTCCGTACCAACGTCCGTCCGTCTCAAATCGGCTGTGCTGGGATCGAGCGTCTTCGCCAAAAGGATTTCCAGCACGCGACCGGCATGGGATACGTCATCAAACTCCTGGCTTCGGCGGATGTCGGACCGAATGGCATCGTGGCGTCGGTGCGTCCGACGTTGATTCCGATTAGTCACCACCTTGCCAGTGTCAAAGGCGTGTTCAACGCGGTGCTGATCGACGGCGATCAGATTGACAAATTTATGCTCTACGGTCAGGGGGCTGGCGCGCGGCCGACCGCATCGGCCGTGGTCGCTGACTTATGCGCGGTTGCGCACAACCTGCAGCGCGGAGTGATCGACCGGGTTGAGATCGCGCGGCAGGAGCGGCCAATCGTCGATCCCGGCGATATGCTCAGCCGCTATTATCTGCGCCTCCAGGTTGCCGATCGGCCGGGAGTTCTCGCACAGATCGCTCAGGTGTTGGCGACGAAGGCGATCAGCATTGCCTCGGTGATGCAGCACGAGACTGACGAAACGACCGGGGTGGCCGAAATCGTGATCATGACCCACGCGGCCCTTGATCGGGATTCCGAAGCCGCTCTGACTGAGATTCGTCGACTCGAGGCGGTTCGTGAGATTTCCGCCATGTTGCGAGTCGAACGATGAAACTACAATGCATGGAGTGCGGCGCGACTTATTCGTCGATCGATCTGGTCGTTCGTTGCACCTGCGGCGGCCTGATTGACGTGGTCCACGACCTCGCGGCTCTCCGAGAAACCGTGACGACGGCGCTATTTGACGAGCGATTGGCGATCCGGAGTGGTCCACTGGCCAGCGGCGTTTGGCGGTTCAGCGAGTTGCTCTTTCCGGTCGCACCGTCGCTGATCGTCAGTGCCACCGAGGGCAACACCAACCTGTACGCCAGTTCGTTGGTTGCACGCTGGGCAGGCCTCGACGGTCTGCTGCTGAAACACGAAGGCGAAAACCCGACTGGTTCGTTCAAAGACCGAGGTATGACGGTCGGGATGACCCACGCCATGACGGTCGGCGCACGAGCGGTTGCCTGCGCATCAACCGGCAATACGGCGTCTTCGTTGGCTGCGTACGCCGCTCGGGCCGGGTTACCATCGCTCGTGCTGATGCCGGCCGGCGGGGTTGCCGCGGGAAAGCTGAGTCAGACCGTTGCCTACGGTGCGCGAACCATTGAGGTGCGTGGAGATTTCGACCAGGCGATGCGCTTGATTCGAGAGATCGCCGCATCCGAAAACATCTACGTTCTGAACTCGATCAATCCGTTCCGTCTCGAGGGACAGAAGACGATTGCTTTTGACGTGTTGCAGCAGCTGCACTGGGAGGCGCCGGATTGGATTGTCCTTCCAGGTGGCAACCTTGGCAACGCGGCTGCGTTCGGAAAGGCGCTGCGGGAGGCAGTTGAGCTCGGTTTCATTCGGCGCTCGCCTCGCTTGGCGATCATCCAAGCCCAGGGCGCGAATCCTTTCTATCGTGCGTACCAGAACGACTTTCGACACTTTGAGCCGGTCGTGGCCAAGACAGTCGCCAGCGCGATCAAGATCGGCAATCCGGTCAACTATCCAAAAGCCGTCCGGTCGATCGTCCAAACGAACGGGATCGTCGAGCAGGTTAGCGACCAGGAGATCATGGACGCGAAGGCCCAGGTCGACGCAGCCGGCATCGGCTGTGAGCCGGCCTCGGCGGCATCGGTGGCAGGCGTGCGGAAGCTCGTATCGGCCGGCTCGATCAATCGAGGCGATCAGGTGGTGGCCATCCTGACCGGGCACCTCTTGAAAGATCCAGCCACGACCATGGACTACCACCAGGGAAAGCTGAGCGACGTCGTGGCAGCGTACCCGAATTGCTCGACGGTGATCGAAGCAACGATCGATCAGGTGCGGTCAATCGTCCGGACGCTGGGCAAATAGTTCGATGGTAGTGGTGAGTGTGCCGGCGACGTCGGCGAATCTAGGCGCCGGTTTCGACTGTTTAGGCCTGGCGCTTGACCTTCGGAACGAGGTTACGTTACTTCCGGATCGGCCTTTCCACGTCGAGGTGATTGGCGAAGGATCCGACACGCTACCTCGCGACCGATCGAATCTCGTCGCCCGGACCGTCCTTCGCTATTTCGAGGAAATCGGTCGCGCTGCGCCGTCGTTTGCTCTACGCTTGACCAATCGCATCCCGATGACTGGCGGACTGGGTAGCTCGTCGACGGCGTTGGTGGGGGGCTTGCTCGCGGCGAACGAGCTTGCCGGTGGTTGTTTGGCGCGCGAGGACCTGTTGCGACTCGCCAGCGAGCTGGAAGGGCATCCGGACAACGTCGCTCCGGCGATGCTTGGTGGTTTAGTTTTGTCGGTGATTCAAGATGGGCGACTGATTACAACCGATATTCCGATTCCACCCGGTTTACGGGCCGTGCTCTTCCTACCTCGCTTTACCACCTCAACGCGGGAGGCTCGACGGCTGCTCCCGAATCGCGTATCGCTGTCCGACGCCGTTTTCAACCTCAGCCGATCGGCCCTTTTCGTCGCCGCGATGACCGGCGGGCACCTGGAGCTCTTGCGCTACGCGACTCAAGATCGGCTGCACCAGCCTTACCGACAGGTATTGTTTCCAGCAATGCCCAGACTATTTGAGGCGGCGCTGGATGCCGGCGCTTTAGCCGCGTGGTTGTCGGGTTCTGGGTCGGCGCTGCTCGCGTTAGCCAACGGTCCGGGAACCGAGATTGCCGGGGCGTTTGAAATGTGCGCACAAAGGTTAGGGGTAGCCGGGCGTACGGTTGTTGTCGATCTGTCTTGCCAGGGGGCGCACGTCGTCGAGTCTGCGCCTCCGATTGCTTAATTAGGCAGCTAGGCGAAGACCGTGTCGCACCCTGGAACGCGAGTTGCAGATTCTATCCGCGTGCCTGGGCTCATTTTTCTCGTTCTTGGAATCATACTAACCGTTGTGAGCGGCTCGGCGCTCGGTTGGTACCCTTCACGAATCGGCGGTCCAGCTAACTGGCTAGATGATCGCTTGTACGGGCCGGCGCTCGGCGTCCTCACGAAAGGTCCCTCCTGGCTGGAGACAGCGGGCTCAGTCTATCTGATCGCGCTCCTGTTCAGCTTTGGCGGTTACTTCTACGCGGCTCGCTGGGCTGCCAAACAAAACGCCGGAACCCGACGTCACCTCTGGTTGATCCTTGGCGTTCAAGTTGGCCTGAGTCTCTGGCTTTGGGTCCAACCCTACTTATCGTCCCAGGATATTTTTAGTTACGCGTTTTACACGCACATCTATGTTCTCTACCACGCTAATCCGTACGTCGCGGTTCCTCGTGATTATCCGTTTGATCCGCTGTTCTCGGCGATTTTTTGGAAGGATCAACCGTCGAACTACGGTCCGCTCTGGACATACCTGAGCTCGTTGGCACCGCTCCTGGTCGGCATGCGCGTTGGACCCACTTTGCTCATCCTCAAGGCAGTCGTGGTCGTTCCCACCCTGGGCAGTACTCCCTTGCTCTGGTCGGCGCTTTCCCGCCGGCGGCCAAACCAGAGGGTCTTGGGGACGCTTCTCTACGCTTTGAATCCGCTGCTCCTGATTGAATCGGCGGAAGCGGGACATAATGACCCTCTGATGGCGGTTATGCTGGTCGTGAGTATTTGGTGTTGGACGCGCCAGAAGCGCACGTTTGGCATCACGGCCCTGGTCGTCGCCGCGCTGGTCAAATACGTCGCGATTGTCCTGATTCCGCTCTATCTGGTCGATTGGTGGCGTCGAGACCGCGAGTCCCCGGTGCGGATTCTTGCGAAGTCAGCAGCCGTCGGCATCGGATTGATCGTCGTCGCTTTTGCTCCGCTCTATGCCGGAATGGCGACCTTTGGCGTGTTCGGCTTCGGGGCAAACGCACTGGCCTACACAAACTCGCCGATGGAGGTGGTTTTCCACCAGGTGCGGATCGCGCTGGGAGACTCGCCACAGCTTGCCGATCTGCCTCTTCATTATGAAGGATATTGGATTGGAACCCACCCGAACGCGATTCTTTGGTCGCTGCCCGACGAGCAGCACGCGACCGGTATTGCCTTGCCGGACGGAACCCCTCTCCTGGTCGTCGAGCCGCCGGCCCAATCCTGGATGCATGTGTACGAGCCGAGGCTCGGTCGGTTCGGTTTTGTGCGAGAAAATCTGGTTGGGGCAATTCCGGCTCCGTTGATTGCCGTTGGTTCCGGCGCAACCTCGGCGGTGCTGGCCGGCGTGAGCAATGATCCAGCGACCGAGCATGCCAATGTAGTGGTGCGGCTCTTTTCGCTTATGATCTTTCTGGTCTGGTTTTGTCGATGCCTTTGGCGGATCTATCGCGGTGATGACCTGTTTGGAATGAGTACGGAAGTCCTCGTCGTTTACTTGTTGGTTGTCCAAACCTGGTTCTGGCCGTGGTATCTGATCTGGGTGGTACCTTTCGCTGCCCTGGTACCCGAGTCGACCTTTGCACGAGTCTTGTTGGTCTTTACGATGACGACAAGTGCACTCAATGCCCAGCCGCGCGTGACACTGCCTCCGTTCTTAGATTGGCTCTACTTGAGCCGAACGATGCTGATCTATGGTGTCCCCCTCGCCGGTGTTGTCGCCTGGCAGGTGATTGCGCAGATCGCTCGGGCACGCGCCACCGGTTATCCTCTCGGCGCCTTCGATCACTGGTTGGCCCGGTTCGATGCTGTTTGGTCGCGGGCGATTGCGAGATCGCGGTTCGTCGCGGTGACGTTGGTCCACGAGTGTCGACGAGCCTGGAATCGCTGCCGACGGTGGCGTCCGAGCCCGCGACACGCATTTGCCTTTGGAATGGTCGTCGCGGTGATCCTTGTCGGTTCGATGGCCAGCCGCGCCGTGGACGCAGCACGCCAGCCGGCAGTTATCGGCTGGCAGCGCTCGTTCAGTGATGCTCAGCGTCTCTACGCCGCGGGTGAGTACGAATCCGCAGTATACAAGCTTGGCGACGTGCTGGCGGATCAACCGGACGAACCATCCGTATTGCGTTTGCGGATCGCCGCCAATCTGCAGCTTGGGAACTACCCGCAAACAATTCCTGATTTGAGCCAGCTGATCCAACGAGATCCCTACGACGTTGGGCTACTGTTGGAGCGAGGCGCCATGTACGCTCGAATCCAACGCTACGACCAGGCGTTGGCTGACTTCCACCGTGTCGTCGGCTTGGCGCCATTCGATCCATCCGGGTACGAGAGAATGGGCGCGGTTGAATTCGAAGCTGGCAATCTCGGGCCGGCGCGCCGAGATCTTGGGATTGCCCTGTCGATGTCGCCCAACGACGGTCAAATTGCCCGCGAGCTTGCCGACGTGTATGCAAGCCAGGGCGAGCCAGGCCAGGCGCTCGCACTGTACGACCGCTCCATTCACCTCGATCCGACGAGCGCTCGAACGTATGCAGCGCGCGCGGCGGTCCTTCGCGAGTCGGGCCAGGTCGACGCGACAATTCCAGACTTGCGAAAGGTGCTCGTACTGACCGGAGACGTCCAGGAAGAACACTGGGCAGAACGTATCCTCGATAGTCTGACCGCGACAACAAAGCGAGTAACAGATCCTCGCGACTAGTTGACGGGTAGATACACCTCATTGTATACTGGGCGACGGTAAGCCTCGACCCGGATCATCGTCCGGTCCCTTTCTGGTCGTCACGGTTCCCCGATGTCTGGAGCGCCCTGGGCGTCGTATTGTCCGGTTTCGCCGCACCTCCGTGCCCGTAATTTGACGTAAGAAATGGGCTCAATTAGAATCAGTCCCATCCAAAGGTGGTATTCCAAACTGTAGTCAACCACTACCTGTACGACTCCCCCTGGAGGCTGATGACGGTGCAGCAGAAACGGCGGTGGCCGATCCTCGCAGGCGCTTTACTGGCAGCGCTGGCTCTCCTCTCCTGGTGGCAGACGACGCCGGTTGAGCGGCCGATGGCTGGCCCCGAGTTGGAGCCAATTAGCATTACGATGGGTGCTAGTCCAGCGATCTATGCGTTGCCGCCGACGCCAAGTCAGCACTTCCTTCATCCCGAGGCGGCACGCCGTGCCGTGCAGTTTCTCCATCTAATGCAGCCGTCCGGAACGTACATCCAGTCGGTCCTCGGTCAACCGCAAGTCGTGCCCATGGACGTTGCGCACGCTGCGATTGCACTGAGTGAGGCCGATCAGCTGTCACGTGCCGAGGCCGCGATGACCTGGTTGTACGCGCGGATGATCATGCCGGGTCAGCAAGGATCGTACGATCCAAGGTACGGCGACTTCTCCGGTAGTTGGTTTGATGACATTCAGCCCAACGGGTCGCCGATGCCAGGGTCGACGCGAGGTCGCGGCGAGGCTGTCGGCATGGCTCTGATCGCCACCTACTCGATTTATCAGCAGGATCCAGCCTACCTGGACACCCTGGTTGGCGATTATCGAATTGTCGATCTTGTCGGCAGGGCGGCGGAATTTCTCACTCGCTCGAACATGCAGGCGAGTGATGGACGGTTCTACCACTCGCCGGATTACCACGTCGCATTTAACGAAGAGTGCGCCCGCATGACTTTAGGACTCGAGCTGGCCGGGCGAATGCTCGCCGCATCTGGTGATGGGCAGGCGGCTCGGCAGGCGGCAGTGCACGCGGCACGGGGTCTGGTTGTTTTGCGGAGCGGTGAAGGAATGAGTCAGGGGATGGCCTATGATTACTATGGTGCGGCTATTTGGGGATTAGTGTCGCCAACGGCCGCGCAGAGCGAGTTGAATGACTTACAAGCGAACGGCCTGGTTAGCGTCGACGGCGTACGAAATTGGGACTGGCAGCTTGGGCAGGCGACGACATTCCCACAATGGTTGCATTGGTGGATTCAATCGCAGACAATTTCCCCGTCCCAAACGTTTGACTACGCAATCGCCGCGGTGACCGCTCATGACGTTGGCACGGCGCTGAGTCTCGAGCAGCGCTGGCTTCCTCTGCAACGCCCCGATGGAGGCTTTGACGATGCGTACATTCTTGGGCTTCGGATTGGGATGGGAGCGCCAACGTCGTACTCGGCGGCGCGATTTATCCTTCTTGATCACCTGTTGTCGAGCCTGATCAATTCAGGAACTCGGGCTCGACCGGTGTGAGCAAAGGGCGCCAGCCTGGCTTCCAGTTTGTTATAATTTCTGGGAGGTCTGGCACGCTTGAGCTAGGATATTGCACAAATTAACCTGGAGGCTCGATGAAAAGCTACTCTGCCGATCAAATCCGAAACGTCGGCCTCTTTTCACACGGCGGTCACGGCAAGACGAC
>DATLSK010000005.1:0-28262 GCA_035534155.1 Chloroflexota bacterium
GGGGAGAGGCGAGGCATGCCTCGCCTCTCCCCCGACGCGGACCGGCTTCACGGCGATCCAGTCATCATCGCGCGCACCGCGACCCCAAAAAGGAAGAAGGCCGTGAGACCGAGCCAGAGGCTCTCGCGCTTCTTCCCCCGCCCCACGTAGCCAACCACGGACGGCAAAACGGCAATGCCCAGGAAGCCATACAAGAAATGGACGAACTGAGCCGGCTGATGCCCCTCGCCCAATAGTTCCAAACCAACCAACGACTGAACGACGAACAGGCCTTCGGCGATCAGCAGGGTCGTGCGATACGAGTCGTTGGCCGGTCGGTGGGTGAACGCGTTATAGAATCCCCAGCCCGCGCAAATCAACATGTAGAGAACGATGACGCGAAACAAAAGCTCGTGAACAGCAATCATCTAGTGCCAAACTCCCGAAGGCGAAAGAGCATCAAGCTGGTCGGGTAGGCCTCGCTCGCTCTTCGGAAAGTCCAGCCAAAGCACGATTTCGCGAGGATACCCGGTCGCGGTCGGAAGTCTAACACAGTTTTCTACCCCGGGCAAACACCAGATAATTACATAAGTATTCGGGCAGCAAGACGCAAGACGGGCGAGAGCCGAATGGCCGAGAATTGAAACTGCCCTTCCGGCGTGATACGCTCTCACATGCTAGCCTGGCCAGGCGAATTTTGGGCACGGTCCACGGCTGACCGGGTTTGCACGGTCCGAGAGACGGGGCCCCTGGCTGGGACGCCTCGGGATTCAGGAATCGAGCGGAGGACGATCCATGCGACGCGCCGACGAGTACCGGGCAAGCCTGCGGGATGGCCGAACGGTGTTTTTTCGAGGCCGCCAAGTCGACGACGTGACGACTCATCCAGTACTGGGTGTGGCAGTGAATCACGCAGCGATCGACTACGAGCTCGCCGAAGACCCCGCGACTCGCGAGCTGGCAACCGCGATCGATCCCTCCACCGGCGAATTGATCAGTCGGTACTACTACCTGCCGCGCAACCCGGATGATCTGCTGCGACGAAGCGCGCTGATCGAAGAAAGCACCCGTCGTGGCAAAACGCTGGTCGTGTTGATCAAGGAAATTGGCACCGACGCCCTCTTTTCACTCCAGGTCGTGGCCAGCGCGCTCGATCAAAGGACCGGCAGCGCCTATCTGCCACGGGTCCGCGCCTTCTATGAGCACTGCAAAAAGGCCGACCTCGCGCTCGCGGTTGCCCAAACCGATGTGAAGGGCGATCGTAGTCGCGCTCCGCACGAACAGGAACATCCGGATTACTACGTCCACATTGTTGATCGGAACGAACGCGGAATCGTCGTCCGCGGCGCGAAAGTCCACACGTCGGTGTCGGTTAACGCCAACGAAATCATCGTCCTGCCAACCCGGGCGATGGCTGAAGGCGATGCTGACTACGCGGTGAGTTTTGCGATCCCGGCCGATACGCCGGGCCTGAAGCTGATCGCGAGCCCATTTGGCTCGCCGGCCGCCGAGCCGGGAGGCGAGCCGAGCCACAAGAGCGAGTTCGAGTATCCGATCTCGGCGAGCCACAAGATGATGGAAACACTGACCGTATTCGACGACGTTTTCGTACCCTGGGAGCGCGTCTTTCTCTGCGGCGAGTGGCAGTTTGCCGGGCCTCTCGCCCTGGCGTTCGTCGAATTCCACCGCTTCACCGCCATTTCTTACAAGCTCCCTTTGGTGGACGCACTGGTCGGGGCCGGGCAGCTTCTGGCCGAGATGAACGGAATCGAACGCGTTGGCCACGTGCGCGAAAAGCTGGTGCGGTTGATCGCCTACGCCCAGGGATTGCGCGCCCTGGTCCAGCAAGCGGCGCTCACCTGCGTTCAGCGCGAGATCGGCACCGAAAATATCGCGGTTCCGAATCCGTTAATCGTCAATCTCGCAAAGCTCCACTTTGCCGAGGGCTACCACCACGCGGTGCAGATGGTACAAGACCTTTCTGGTGGTCTGCTGGTCACCGGTCCGGGGGAAGAGGACTGGGAAAGTCCAACGTTGCGGCCGTATCTGGAGCGATTTTTCGGCGGTAAGGTCGGTGTGAGCGCCGAGGCGCGCCTGCGAGCGATGAACATGGTGCGCGACCTCACCGCCTCGGATTACGGCGGGTATCAGGAAGTGCTGGCCGTACACGCCGAGGGCTCGGTCGAAGCCGAAAAGCTCGCGATCCTGCGGTCGTACGATGGAACGCGAACTCGGGCCTACGCGCGTTGGCTGGCGGGGCTAGACGGTTGAGCGCATCCGTGCCTCGGCTCCTCACCATGTACCGGTGGATGTGGCTCGCCCGGGCGCTCGAACGCGCCTGCGCCGAGTCGAATCCACGCTGGTTTCCGATCGAAGGGGAAGAAGCGGCGGTTGTCGGCACGTTTTATGGGTTGCGCCCGGAGGACGTGATCGCCCCCCACTACCGCGGTCCGTTCGTCACTTATCTGATGCGCGGGGTTGAGCTGGATCGACTCGTCGGTCAGGTTCTCGGCAAAGTGAATGGCTATACTCGGGGTCGAGCCGCGGCATTCAGCGGACCAGTCGGGTTCAATCTGATTCCTTGGGTCGCGGCCGACCTCGGAACGAGTCTGTCGGTCGCGACCGGCGCCGCGTTGAGCATTGCCTACCGTCGTGAGTCCGGCCAGGCCGACGATCGAGTGGTCGTGGTCTCCTTCGGCGATGGCACGGCCAATCGTGGCGACTTCCACGAGGCAATCAACCTCGCGGCGGTTTGGAAGCTTCCGATTGTCTACGTTTGTCAGAACAATCAATGGGCGATTTCCCAGCCGCTGAACAGCTACATCGCCGGTCCACTCATCGCCGAGCGAGCGGCTGGTTACGGCATACCGGGCACGTCCACTGACGGCAACGATCCGGTGGCTCTCAATGACGTCGTGCTCGCAGCTGTCACTCGTGCCCGGACCGGCGAAGGTCCAAGCCTGATCGAGGCCCGGACCTATCGGCTGACTGGTCACTGGGCGGAAGACGTGGCCAGCTATCGCTCTCCCGACGAGGTAGCCATCTGGCAGCAGCGGGATCCACTGGCGCTGGCGCGCGGACGATTGCAGGAAACGGGGCACTCCGAGGCCGAGCTGAACGAGATCGAGCGGACGGCCGTAGCAGACGTGGCAGAGGCCTTTCGGCGAGTTCGCGAGCTTCCCGACGTTGGCGACGCCGAGCTCGGATTGGACGAGGTGTACGCAGTTTGATGCGACGAACCTACGTTGAAGCAATCGTCGCGGCGATTGCCGCGGAGATGCGGAGCGACGACCGCGTTTTCATGATTGGCCAGGACATTGGCAGGTTTGGCGGCCCGATGAGCGGCAGCAAGGGGCTCTTCGAAGAGTTCGGCCCACGCCGGATTCGCGAAGCACCAATTAGCGAGTCGGCGATGGTCGGCAGCGCAATCGGCGCCGCGATGTACGGACAGCGCCCAATTGTTGAGATATCCTTCGGCGAGTTTCTGCCACTGGCAATGAGTCAAATTGTCCTTCAGGCGGCAAATGTCCACTACATGACCGCGGGCGAAGCCAGTGTCCCAGTCGTGATTCGCAGTCGGCTCGGCGACGGCCCCTATCGAGGCCACCCCCAGAGCTACGAGGCGTGGTTTCCCCACGTACCGGGGCTGAAAGTCGTCATGCCAGCCATGGCGCGCGACGCTGGCCGCTTGATGCGAGCGGCAATACGCGATCCGAATCCCGTGTTATTCTTAGAGAACATGCAGTGTTATCACGCGGTGCGCGAGGAAGTTCCGGACGAGGACGATCCGCTGCCGATCGGAACGGCGCGAGTGGTGCGAGAAGGCGGTTCGGTCACCGTGGTCGCCACGGGTTGGCTGGTCCACCGGGCCCTGGCCGCCGCCGAACGGCTCGTGTCGGACGGAATCTCGGTTGAAGTAATCGACGTGCGTTGCCTGGCTCCGCTGGATCTCGCAACGATCGTTCGCTCATTGCGGAAGACAAGCCATCTGGTCATCGCCCACGAAGCCTGGAAGGTCGGTGGATTTGGCGCGGAGATCAGCGCCCAGATCGCGGAAACGGCGCTTGACGCGCTTGACGCCCCGATCGCCCGAGTCGGTGCGCCGGGAATCCCGGTTCCTTCGGCTCGCCCGCTGCGCGAACGGTTCATACCGAACGAAGACGACGTGATCGCGGCGATCCATAAGGTCATGGCCTACTAATTCGCGACGGAGAACGGGACAGCTTTCATGGCAGCAGTACAGAAAAACTATCATCTCGTCCGCTTTATCAAGGCAGATGGATCGTACGATCTCGAAGAAGACATTTGCTACGTTGGACACAACCGGGTCCCGGCGTCGGGCTTTTTCTACCCCGGCGCCCGCGTGACCTATCTCTGCGACGATCATCCCGATAAAGAGATGGCAGCCGACGCGAGTGGTCGACCGACCTGCGGCGTTTGCGGTCGCCAGGCCGAATTGTAACGATTATCAGATAAGTCCAAAATTGGCAACCCGTTAAGGAGCTACAACCGTGCAACCCGTCTTGGTCTTGAGAATCATGCTCTACGTTCAATTTATTCTCGGTCTGATCGCTTATGCCGGTAAATTCGTCGGCATTCAGGTTGGTCGTGGCGTTCTCGATTTCCACGGCTCGCTGGGGATTCTGATCGCCATTGTTGCGATCGTCGTCCTGCGACCGATCGCCGGAGTGCCAACGTCCGGAATGCGCACCGTCGCCCGGTTCTTTCCATTGGTGCCGCTGGCCTTTGGCCTGGGTTTCATGTTCCACATGCTCGGCGGAAATGGGCCGATCGGCATCCATATGCTGCTGGGAATCATCACGATTGGCCTGGTCGAAGCAGCATCGGCTGGTCAGCGCCGCGCGCTGCGCCGTTCAAAGGCGTAAAGAGAACCTTGGGAAGCGAACACTGGCAATGAGGCTGATATCACCGCCAGTGTTCGCTTTCGACCGGCTTAGATCCCCGGGAAATGCGCCAAAGCTGGTCCGAGCCAACCGGCCGCCAGGGTCAGACCGGCCAGAACAGCCGCGATGATTCCCCAGGCTAGCCAGTTCACCCGTCGTCGGGTATTTCCAAGCAAACGCGCCACGTTATGTGCCCTCGACTCGCTGTGCTAGGCGGACTGCCGCCGGCCAGTTCTTCTGCAACGACCGTGCCGAGAGATCACCGCGTCTGGAGCAATCGCTGCAGAAAGTCGAGCACGTGGGCGGAGAAACGTTTTGGTTGCTCCAACGCGACGAGATGTCCCGCTTCGAAGATCTCGACGGTGCGCGGATCCTTCATTTCGTTTGCCAGGGCACGCTGCCGTGCCAGCGAGCAGTAGCGATCGTCATTGCCCCAAATTAAGAGGGTCGGACACGACGGCGTCCACGCCGTGGGCAAGGGATCGGTCTCCAGCGAGCGCAAGGCTTGGAGTGCGGCGCTCCGCTCGCGCTCGGCACGTCGCACGAAATCCGGCGTGCAGTAATCGCGAGGGGAATAGAAGAGCCGTCCGAGTGTCCGACTCTTCCCCGGATCCACGTCACGTCGCGACTTTCCGGCCAGGCGATCCAACCAGCGCTGAACGGGCGATTGGCGATCGATGTCGCCTCCGCCGCTGAGGATCAAGTGACGAACCTGCTCTGGATAGCGGCTGGCAAAAAATCGAGCGACAACTGCTCCGTAGCCCGATCCGCCGACCACGATTGGCTCGGCCGCGACCTGGCCGAGGAGATCTCTCAACCAGAAGAGATGGCTCTGTAGACGCGGAGTGGCCAGCGGCTCGCTGTCTCCAAAGCCCGGTAAATCGGGACAAATCAGCTCGACCTGACTCGCCAGGGCCGGCGCGACTGCCTGCCAGTAGGTCGCCGCATCGCCGAACTCGCCGTGCAACAAGACGAGCTTAAGGCCACTTCCGAGCCGCCAAAGCCGAGTTTTTCGTTGCTGAACCATCAGAGTCGCTGACACGAGTTGAATGCCAGTTCCTGACCGGGCAAACTCGTTCGCTTCCCCTGATTTTACCAAGGTGGTTTCGTCGCTGGGCAAGATATCTTCACCTATCAACGGGGTCGACTTCTCTTCTGACCAAATGGATTTTACCCCAGAGTGCGGGATACTGCCTGTCACGTGAAGATCCGGGGTCCGTCGTCTGGGCACCAACCCGTCGACTGGAATTCACCAAATCGTCCGGCTGTGATATAGTTAGCCCGCCTCGTGGTGTGGCTGGAAGATCGAGCGCCACCTGGCAGGCGAGCGGTTCCGAAAAAGACCGGGCCGCCCGAATCTTCACCTCACCTTTCGTCAAAGGGAGGGGAAATGAAATGCACCGAGGACAATTCCAATCGTCGACTTAGCAAAATTGCAGCGGAACAAGCTAGGTAAACTCGAGGCGCCGTCCTGGTCGCTCGTTGACCTCGGGGCAATTGTCGCGTTGGTCGGCTTTGCTCTCCTCCTTTTCTGGCCGGTTGTCTTCGAGGGCCAGTTCGTACCGCGCGGCGGCGGGGACCTCGTCTCGTTCATCTACCCGCGCTACGCCTTTGTTGCCCATTTCGTCCGCCAGAAGACCCTGCCACTCTGGGATCCTTACCTTTACGGTGGTCAGCCCTACCTGGCGGACGTCCAGAGTGGCCTGCTCTATCCGATCAATCTCATCGCGTTCGCCCTCTTTCGAACCTTCGACTACCGAAAGATGGAATGGCTGGCGATCATCCATTACGCACTCGCCGGTGCCTTTGCCTACTTCTGGGCCCGACAGCTTCGCTTCGGGCGAATTGGCGCATTCACCGCCGGCCTGGTTTGGGAGTGCAGCGGATTTCTCGTCGCCCACCTTGGCCACTATAACCTGATCGCGGTCGCCGTCTGGATACCGCTCGTTCTCGGATTGATTCAACCGGCTTTAGAAGGACGTTCTCTGGCCTGGGTCGCCGGAGCGTCCATGGCCCTCGCCATATCCACGTTCGCCGGCCACACTCAGTTGTCACTCTACGCAGGCTTGCTGATCGCGATCTACGTCGCTGGTTTCGCGATCGCCGTCCGGTCGTGGCGCGGACCCTTACTGGTCTTGGCGATTTTGGGCCTCTGGTCGATCCTGTTGACGGTCGTCCAGCTTTGGCCAAGTTTCCAACTGACCAACTTGTCGGTGCGCGCCGACCTCAGCTACGCCGACTCGACCCAGTTTGCCGTGCTCCCCCAGAAGCTGATCCTCTTTTTGATTCCTCACTTCTACGGTCAGACCCCAGACAATTACTGGGGCCCGCCCAGCTTGACCGAAAACTACGGCTATCTGGGGATCTTGCCGCTCGCCCTGGCCGGACTCGCTTTGTTAGCGGTCCGCGATTGGCGTGCCCGGACGCTCGGCGTCGTTGCCGCGCTGGGCCTGCTCCTGTCATTTGCCGACTGGACACCCCTACACGGTTGGCTCTTCGCGTTGGTCCCGGGTTTTGACAAAGTGCGCGCCCCGGGCCGTTTCCTATTTTTCGTCGATCTTGGAATCGCGATGTTGGCCGGCCTGGGAGCCGACGTGCTCAGCCGCCCCCTCAGCGCCAGACGTCGACCGTTGTTCCGCCTGTATTTGGGAGGCTGGGCCGTGCTGGCGGTTGGCCTCACCGTGATCGCCGCACCGCTCGTTTACTTGCACCTATTCGAAAATCGATCACAGAATCAAGCACTCGTCGATCAAATCAACGTGACCACCAGCAGCTTTGCCCTGATGCTCGTCTTCTTGCTGGCCACCCTGGCCTTGCTGACGGCCTATCGCTACCACTGGCTGAAGGGACGCGGGCTCGCCGGTGTGATGATCGCCTTGATCGTCGTCGACCTCGTCGGGAACAACGCCGTGATCAATCCCACGCCAAATGATCCGACGAGCGGGTTCAACCACCCACCGGTCGTGGCCTTCCTGCAAAAGAATCTGGGCCACGCACGGATCGATACGGTGACCGGGGTGGAGGACATCTGGCAACCCGACGCTCCGGCCCTCTACGGTTTCCGCAGCCTCTGGGGTCTTTTTGATCCGTTGACCCTGACCGACTATTACTGGTTCTGGAAGATCCACGTTCCCGGACGAAGCTCGCGGCTCTATGATTTACTCGGAGCGCGCTACGTGCTCGGACACAAGAACGTGGTTCTGGACACGAAGAAGTTCCGGCTTGCTTTTGGCGGGGACTCGCAGATCAACGTTTATGAGAATCCGAACGCCTTGCCGCGCGCCTTCTTCGTCAGCCACGCCATCGCCACTCCCAACCACGACGCCGCGCTCAACGCGATCAAAGCGAAGGATTTTGATCCGGGAACCGAGGTAGTCCTGGAAACGCCGCCGCCGACCAACGCCCCCAAGCTCGCAGCTCCTGTCGCGGCAACGTTCCAGGACGATGGCCCCAATTCCATTGTCTTACAAATAAACGCCCCCCAGGCGGGATACGTCGTCCTCGCGGATCCATATTATCCTGGTTGGCAGGCGAGCGTTGACGGCAATTCCGCGCCCGTGCTCCGCGCGGATTGGACCTTTCGAGCCGTGCCCGTGCCGGCCGGAACCCACCAGGTCATCTTCCGGTTCCGCCCAGCTTCGCTGGTTGTCGGGGGAGCGATCTCTGGTCTCGCCTGGCTGCTGGCGTTGGCAACGGTCGCCTTTGGTCTCTGGCAGACGACTCAGCGGCGAAAAGTCCAGATCTCCTGACCGTATTTTTCCCGAACGAGCGTTTCCGCTAGCTCGCGTTCGCGCGGAGTCAGTTCGCCAGCCGCGAAGCTAACCTCGAAGGCCTCGCTACAGGCATTCGTCACGGCGTGAACGACCTCCTCGACGCCGATGGTGTGGCCGACCAGAGCCTCTAATGATCCAACTCGTCGGTCAAGATAGTCCCGCAGCGCCGCGCGCTTGCACTCATCTTGACACGCCAGGAGGTCAACGAGCGTTGACTGATTACCACGCAACTGAATCACTCCGTGCTGCAGATGGGCGTGTCGGCGACGGACCTGGGAGTTGCCCACGATCTTCTTCCCATTTGCCACGATTTCATAGGGACCCAGGGCCCCAAAACACGAACGTGCCGCGAGCGCCGGGGCATTCAGCGAAAAATCGGCTTTTTCGGCGGACGACGCGAGGTGAACCGCTGCCCCGAGGCGCTCGAATCCAGGTTCAAATGGTCGGCTGAGCCGCTCGTACGATACGGCGAGATCACCCTGCCAACGTGGATCGTCGGCGGGGAGAATCAGGGCGTAGCCAAGCTGGCCGAGGTGCACGACCGCCATGCCACCAGAAGGACGGCGCGACAGACGCCAGCCTCGATCGCGCAGCGCGTCCGCCGCCAGGTCCGTCGATGTCTGTGACGAACCCAGCGAGACCCAAACCGAATCCCAATCGTAAAAGCGCAAGGTCGGTGGTTGGTGTCCCTCGCCCACCGTGGTTAGCAACGCCTCATCGATCGCCATGTTCGTCGGGCCATCGAGGCGACGCGGCAGAATCAATCGCCAGCGAGGAAGATTTGACCTGGAATCTCTCGATGAAGACGCCATGAAGCTCACGAATCGGTAAAGTCTATTATTATCGAGAACAGTCCCTTTCCAGGGACGTCAGAAACGTCTGTACCTCTGGAAGGGGTCGGCAACGTCGTGTTACGCTTCGTCGACGATCGCCGCCGCTCGCACCGGCGAGCCATCGCCCCCTTGAAGCGGCAACGGCGCGGCCATGAAAAAGAACTCTCGGTTTGGAAGCTGCTCAAGTCGCGCCAGCCCCTCGACGATGATGACGTTTGCTTGCAAGAGAGCCAGATGAACGTCTTTCCAACGCGTCAGGCTCGGCGTAGGACTGTCCATGCCAACCAGGGCAATTTGACGCGCCGCGAGCCACTCGGCGACCGGCAAAGAAAGCTCCGGACAGCGTTCGTAGTACGCGGCCCGCGGATAGAGCTGATCCCAGCCAAAGCGCAAGAGAAGCCGGGCCCCCGGTTGCGCGAGGTGAGCAAAGGGGGCGAAGTCCTCGATCGCGAGCTCGGAGCCGGGACCGCGACTCGAAAAGTCCAACACCCGGGCCGGTCCGATGCACTGCGCCAGCGAAACGCAGTCGACCGTCAATCCTCCCTCGACGAAGTGAAAGGGTGCGTCGAGATGGGTTCCCTGATGACTACCAAAGCTCAATTGGGACAGGTTATAGCCGGTCGACTCGATCGTGTGGAAAAGATGGAGCGCGCAAGGCGGATCCCCAGGAAACGCCGGCGCGCCCGAGTAAATCGGCAGCGTTAGGTCGACGAAACGTTTGTCTGACATTGTCGACAAATCCGTTCTAAGATCGGGTCAATCGACGAGCACTCAATTCGCCCGACCGTCTCGGCTGGCCGATTTCAACCTTCCCGCCAGGGCATGATTCGCCACTGGATGCCACGCGGAAAGCACGTCGCGATTGAGGCGTCTCGGCCTCGCATCGCCTGAGCCTCGGCCAGCGCATCGTCGAAATCGCGGAAGCAACCGGCAAAGCCGAGCGCCTTTGCCTCGTTGGGCTCGATGCCTTCGCTGACCAGCAAAACCGTTCGCTGCTCGAGAACACGCTTGGCGGCGAAGACCATCGACGCGCTCCGCAGATTGCCCTGGCTCCCAATCATCGCGCGCGCGATCTCCGGCGAGCTCCGCTTCATTAGCTCTTGCGAGGTCTCGTGTTGGTTATATGGCCAACCACCGCTGTCCGGAGCGTAGCCACCGGCTGCTGAAGCGATCAAAATAATCACCCCATCTGACCTGGTTGCAAGCTCTGCCGAGTCCAGGGTAATGAACAGAGAGTTCTCCAGGTATTGTTCGCGACCGTCGCCCGGCGAGTAAACCGCCACGTCGACCGGCTCGAGCCTGGTCATCCAGATCTGCCGCGCGACCTTCAATGCCGCGCGATGCTCCTGGCGAAAATCACCGGAGTAAATCGCGACGATCTGCTGCGCCGAATTGACCAGCACGTCGATTTTGAACGCTAGCCGCCCAAGGTCGGCGCCTTCTTCCATGTCAAGCCGTAGCGGATTGCCATCGGCCAATCCCAGCGGCGTCTCGGAGCGCATGAGCCCGCGATGGTTATGCTCGACGGTCGCTTGTCCGGCCACTCCGGGCACGATCATTTTGCCGCCCCCACACCAACCGCCGTGGGTATTGGGACTAATCTCGCCAACTCCAATGACCACGTCGGCCTCGACAACCGCACGGTTCAACCAGATCGCATTGCCGCGGCTGGTATAGCCAACAAAGTCGAGCTGATCGTCGTCGCTTGACATATGCTTCACATAACGGCCAACGCGGTCAATCAGGCGCGGCCCGATCTTCTCGTCGGCGTTGCGATGCGGGTGGGTACCGCACGCGTAAACGAGCGTCACATCCTCGTCGCGCACACCAGCTCGGTTCAGATAATCGAGAATGACGTGACCGAGGCCATCGCGCGAGCCGAGCATGAAATCCGTCATTCGGTCGCCGGTGAGCAGAGCCACCTTCGCCCCCGGCCAGACCAGCTCGGCCAGCGGCGGTCGTCCGATTGGCTCGTCCATCGCCCGCAGCAGCGCCGCGGCCGGATCTGAGACCGGCGGCAGATCGGTGAAGCGAATCTCGGCGGTGACCGAATTGTCAGGCACTGCGATTTCGAGCTCCGCGTTGTTCCAGGGTACCCGGTAGCTTCTCTGGCTAGAAACTGAGATCGCCACGTCGCCCTCCTCCAACGTTACACCGAGAACAAAATATTCAGCACGTCGCCATCCTGAACGACGTAAGTCTTTCCCTCGGATCGAACAATTCCCTGCCGCTTCGCGTCATTCCAATCTCCCGCGGCCAGCAACGGTTCCCAACCAACTACCTCGGCGCGAATGAAGCCGCGGGCGAGATCGCTATGAATCGATCCAGCCGCCTCGACCGCGGTGCTCCCCTGGCGAATCGTCCAGGCTCGGCATTCATCCGGCCCGACGGTCAAAAAGGAGATCAGATTCAGCAATTGATAGGATAGCTGAATAACTCGATTCAAGCCAAGCTCTTCGATTCCAAGCGCCGTCTTGAACTCCTCAGCCTCGTCCGGATCCAGCTCGCTGAGTTCCATCTCGAGTCGACCAGCCAACGAGGTCACTTCGGTTTGGGCGTAGGGCAAGGCGGCCCTGGCTTGCTCGACCACCTTCTCGATACCATCTGGTGAGTCGCCCGTGTTGAACAATACCATCAGCGGTTTCGCGGTCAAAAAAGCGTAGCTCCGCAACAACTTCAGGTCGGCGTCGCTTACCCCTAAATCACGAATCGGTCGCCCCTGGTCGAGCGCCTCCTTGATTTGACTGAGCAACTCGCGCTCGCGGACTGCCTCACTCGGCCCGGCCTTCACAAAGCGCAGGTCGCGCTCCAAACGCTCCAACCGCTTCTCGACGACCGTGAGATCGTTCAGAAGAAGATCCTCGACGAGAATCTTTAGATCTCGCAATGGCTCGACGCTGCCCATTGGGTGAGCCACCACGTCACTCGCGAAGGCACGAACAACCAGAAGCAACGCGTCAGAATTGCGCAATTGACCGATGATCTGACTTGCCTGCGCGGCGTCACCGACTCCTTGCAGACTGCCAGCGACGTCGACGTAACGGACTTCGGCAGGCGTTACCTTCTTCGGTTTGAAGATCGCGGCCAGATGGTCCAGACGAGCATCGGGCACCTGCACGATCGCCCGGTGTGGTTCACTGCCGGCTGGGGCGTAGGTCGCAACCTCGACTTTGGCCCGCGCCAGCGCGTTGAACACCGTTGTCTTGCCGGCGCTCGCCAGGCCCATAATTCCAATTTCCAATCGTTCGATACTCCAATTTTCTAGGAGAAGTTCAGCTTCTCGTACGGTCGACGACGATACGATCGCCTTCGACAATCGAGCCAATATCCGCGGCAGCCAGCGTGCCCAGACGGATCAGGGCATCGCTCATTGCCTCGGCCCGCTCCGGAGGAACCGCGATAAGTAACCCTCCCGAGGTCTGTGCATCGCTCAAAATCAAACGATCGACCGCATCCACACCTGCTTCCCAGATCACCTTGTCGTCTAGTGCGGTGAGGTTTCGCTCGGTGCCGCCGGGCACAACGCCTTCGCGTGCGAACTCCCAGGCTTCGGCAACCACCGGGACGCGATTCGCATGGACCACCGCCCCGACTCCGCTGCCCGAGACCATCTCCCAGAGGTGGCCGAGCAGACCGTAGCCAGTGACATCGGTCGCCGCGTCTGGCGGAACGATAGCCATCGCCTCACCCGCGGCCCGGTTCAGGGTAGCCATCAGCGCGATGATGCGATCGATCAGAGCCGGTGACGCCTTTCCCCGTTTGATGGCGGTGGTGATGATGCCACTCCCCAGTGGTTTCGTCAGAAAAAGTCGATCGCCGGGACGGGCGCCAACGTTTCTCACAATCCGAGCCGGATCGACCGTGCCGACCACGACGAGACCATACTTCGGCTCGGGATCATCGATTGTGTGACCACCAACGATGTTGATGCCGGCCTCGCGCGCTTTTTCGGATCCACCCGAGAGAATCTGGGTCAAGACGTCCAGCGGCAAGGTATCCTTGGGAAAGCCGGCAAGATTCAACGCGTACAAAGGCTTTGCGCCCATTGCGTAAACGTCACTAAGGGCGTTTGCCGCGGCGATTTGGCCGAACGCGTACGGATCGTCGACAATCGGCGTGAAGAAGTCAACCGTCGTGACCAGCGCCAAGCCGGGCAACACCTGGTAAACGGCGGCGTCATCTGAGGTCGTCGTTCCCACCAGCACGTTCGGATCGGTCAACGGAGGTAAGTGACGCAGAACCTGCGCCAAATCGGCGGAGCCGAGCTTACACGCTCAGCCAGCGCCGTGGCTAAGACCGGTCAATCGGTACGGTCGCGGATCCATCCGTCCTTCCCTCCTTTCCCCATACTCTGCCAGGAAGTTGCCGCCCAGACAAGAAAAGCAGCCGCCCGAGCGGCTGCCCAACGACAGCAAACGCTGAAATTATCCACCGAACCTGAGAAAAGTGTACCCACAATCACTCCTGGAGTCAAACTGCGCCGGCGTGCGACGACTAACCTCTCAATGTACTGCCTGCTACATCGAATCGACGGTCCGACCGGATCGGTTACGGTTGACCGACACAGTGGACCCGCAAACCCTGTATAATATCCTCACAATGAAGGTTCTCCGAACCAACTTGATGGGATGCCGTCCCGACGCCTGGCTCATTTCCATTGCACTGCTAGCAATCGTGCTTTGGCCAGCCGCTGCCTTCGCCGAAGGAACGGTCAGCGTAACGCCGTCGACCGTCGTCGCCGGACACTCGGTTTCCGTTCACGGCTCGGGCTGGAATCCCAATGACCAGATATTAGTGAGCTTTACCGATCCGAGTGGTGACGTGGTGCCTTTGGGGGTTGTCCTCGCCGACGCCGCCGGCCAATTCACTCAAGTCGTGCCGGTCCCCGCGACAGTACCGCCGGGGCTTTACAAAATCGACGGCAATGGCCAGGGGGGCTCGGTGACGGTCACGATCAGGGTCGTCGCGCCAACGCCGATTCCATTGCCGCCAACGCCAACCCACCACCTGGCATCGGTCACCGCCGTGCCTCGCCCGGACGCAGAGGCCGACACCCTATCAGCGACGCCGTCACCTACCGTCACCGACACGCCCACCCCACGACCAACTGACACCCCGACGGATACACCGACGAACACGTCAACTCCGACCGCGACCGCGACCTCGACACCCACTCCGACCAATACGCCATCGCTTCCCGAGCGCGTCATTCAATCCGGACGAGCCGCCGGAGCCAACGGACTGATTGCAATCATCCCAATCGCCGCGGCTATTGGCTTTGTCGTCGGCCGACGGGCACGCTGACAGCCAACGAGCGTCCCAAACATTGTATTTTGGGCTTCCTGGCCGCGATATGTTATGATCGATTCAGCCGATATTGCAGTACCATTGGGTGCGGAGGGTTCGATGCAAAACCGGCGTGCAGTGCGAGCAGGTGCCCAGGCGGGCGCAATCGCTTCTTTGATCATGATCTTCGGCCAGGCACTCGCGAGAATCGCCGCCGGCGCCCCTATGTTCCCCGATCTCCTCGAGAATGCTTTCACCCGGGCAATTCCGGCCCCCATTTTCTCGGCGGTTCTGGATACGCTGAAATTCCAGGCAAAACCACTCCTCTTTGTCAGCATTTTGCTTCTCCAGATCGTGGTCGGCGCCATTATTGGTGCGGTTTTCGGACTCACGTGGGGACCCGGCCTCCGGGGAATTCGCCGACGTTGGTCCGGTTGGCAAGGAGGACTGCTCGGCGCGGTTGGGCTGTGGCTGATCACCTCGATTGGGCTGCTCCCAGCGGCAGGCGACGGATTCTTCGGTAGCCAAACGCCATTTAACGCGGTTGGGCTCAATTTTGCTTTACTCGTGAATTTCCTGCTTTACGGGCTTACGGTGGCTGGTAGCTTTCGCGTTCTATTTTCCGCGGAATCCGGCGAGCAACCGACAACCAGTCCCGAGCGACGTCGCCTGCTCGGCGGGATAGCGGTTGGTGGTATTGCTGCCCTCGCGGCCGGCGCAACGTATCGGATTATCGCGGCACCCAAGCCAGGTCCGTTGCCGATCACCATGGCGACTGGACCCGGAGCGTCACTGGCCATCTCGGTCCCGGCAGCCGGAGCCAACGCACCCGTCGCGACGGTGGCCGGGGCCGCGACGCCGACGCTGGCGGCCGCTTCCGCCGCCACGTCCGGAGCCGTTTCGAGCTTTTCCTCGGACGCGACCGCCACTCCGACGACAACCAACGCCGCGACCTGGCAAATCCCCGGACTCGAACCCGACGTGACCTCGGCGAAGGATTTCTACGTTGTCTCGAAGAACTTCTTTTCCGATCCAGTCGTTGACCCCAAGAGTTGGAAACTTCAGATCACCGGACAGGTCGGCAATCCGTACACGCTCACGTTTGACGAGCTTCAGAAGCTTCCCTACGAAGATCGCTACGAAACCTTGGAATGCATCAGCAACGAGATTGGTGGCAATCTGATTGGCAACGCGAGTTGGCGGGGCGTATCGCTGCGAAATTTGTTGATGACGGCAAAGGCAGATCCAAAAGCAATCAAAGTGGTCTTCACTGCCGCCGATGACTACGCTGACTCGATACCGGTCGAGCGGGCGCTGAGCCCGGCTAACCTTCTCGCCTACCAAATGAATGGCTCTTTCCTTGAGCCCGGTCACGGGGCGCCAGCCCGTCTCCTCATCCCCGGCATCTACGGAATGAAGAACGTCAAATGGCTGACGAAGATCGAAGTCGTAAATACCGATTTCCAAGGGTATTGGCAGCAACGCGGCTGGAGCGATTCAGCGGTGATCCAGACGATGTCTCGCATCGAAGTCCCGAGCGATAAGACACAGGCTCTCAAGGCCGGCCCCAATTCGATTGCCGGTGTTGCCTTTGCCGGGGATCGACAAATCCGCAAGGTCGAAGTCAGCGTAGACGGGGGAAAGACCTGGCAGAACGCGATGTTAAAACCAGCGCTCGGCCCGTATACCTGGCAGCTTTGGCTGCTTGACTGGAACGCAACGCCGGGCGATCATGATATCGTCGTGCGGGCCACCGATGGGACGGGACGAACTCAAACGTCCACTGTCACCGATTCCTTGCCGAACGGCACCACCGGCTGGCACGATCGTTCGGTGCATGTGACTAGCTGACTTCAGTCGAACGGAGCGAACAGAGCGTGGTTCGAATGCAGGCATCGCGATACCCAATGGTTTCGGCCGAAACGGCGATCGAAACTATTCTCTCCATGACTCCGGTTCTTGACCCGGAAGAGGTATCTCTCCAAGCGGCGATTGGCCGAGTTTTGGCCGAGACGGTGATCGCCCAGGATGACATGCCACCGTTTGCCGCCTCGGCAGTCGACGGCTACGCCTTACGCGTCGATGATGGCCTCGCACCACGCCGCGTTCTCACCGAGATCATTGCCGGGGCGACCACCGAGACGCCAGTCACCCCCGGCACCGCGTCGAGAATCATGACCGGTGCCCCGGTGCCCGCGGGAGCCGACGCGGTGATCATGGTCGAGCAGACGAACGAGAGTGATGGGTTCGTCCAAATTGACGTGGTGCCACGCAATGGCGACAACGTCTATCCCCGTGGGTTGGACATAACGAACGGCCAGACGGTGCTGGCGGAAGGAACAAACCTCGGCGCGGCCGAGCTTGGTCTGCTCGCGACGGTTGGCCGAACACGGGTGAGCGTTTATCGACGACCAGTCGTCGCGATCTTGTCCACTGGAGACGAGCTGATCGAGCCGGATGAACCGCTCCGCGCCGGCAGTATTCGCGACAGCAATCGGTACGCGCTTTTCGGTGCAATCCAAGAGGCCGGCGGCGTCCCCCTCTCGATTGGGAAGGTGCACGACGACGAAGCCGCTCAGGAAGCTTTGATTCGAGTAGGCTTGAACCAGGCTGACGTTGTCCTGACTTCCGGAGGCGTTTCGGTCGGCAGTCGCGACCTGATAAAACCGATCCTCGCCCGAATTGGTACGATTCACTTCGGGCGCATTGCCTTCAAGCCAGGCAAACCGACAACCTTTGCCACGGTCGACACGAAGCTCGTTTTTGGCTTGCCGGGTTTTCCGGTTTCTTCCCTGGTGAGCTTCGAGGTTTTCGTTCGTCCCGCCTTGCAACGAATGCAAGGTCGGCATCACGTTCATCGACCAGTCGTCCAGGCGATTATCGAGCATTCCTTGACTCCGTCGGCCGACCGGACTGAATTCCAGCGGGCTCGCGTGCGCTGGTCGCAGGGGCGGCTCATCGCCGCGGCGACTGGTGCCCAGCGTTCGAGCCGGCTGCTGTCATTGGTCGGAGCAAACGCCCTTCTCCGAATCCCTCCCGGTAGCGAGACGATTACGGCCGGGAGCTTTGTCGAAGCTCACCTGGTTGGAGAGCTTCTCGACGAGGGATAAGGGAGCGACCATCGCGAGATCGATCAGCGATCTCTTCCCGTCTTTCGATATTTCCACGAATCTCGCGCACCCCAATGAACGACGCAATGCCGACCGCTCCAGGTATGTTATACTGGCGCCAGGGCGCGCTCGGGTGTGCCATCGCCGATCGGGAGCAAGGATGAAGCACGCGGATTTTCTCAGCCTGCGGGACGTGCCCGCTGAAACGATTCATTATTTGCTCGATCGTGCTCTCGTCCTCAAAACCGAGCGTGAAATGCGGCGTGACCTGTTTGGAAAGTCATTGGCGCTCGTGTTTCAGAAGCCTTCGCTGCGCACTCGGGGAAGCTTTGACGTGGCCATGTACGAACTCGGAGGCCATCTGGTCTACTTCGGTCCAGACGAAGTTGGTCTCGGCAAGCGCGAGTCGATTCCCGACGTTGGCCGGGTTTTGAGCGAGTACGTTCACACGATCGCCGCTCGCACCTATCGCCATGAAGACGTTGAAACGCTTGCCAGCTACGCTAGTGTACCGGTCATCAATGCACTTTCGGATTTCTGCCACCCATGTCAAGCGATGGCTGACCTGCTGACTTTGCGCGAGCACTTTGGCTCCCTACAAGGAGTAACCCTCACCTATGTCGGCGATGGGAACAACGTCTGTCACGCTCTGCTTTTTGGCTGCTCGCGCGTCGGGATGCATCTCCGGATCGCCAGTCCTGTCGGTTACGAGCCACGCGAACAAGTCGTCGCGTGCGCGAAGCAGGAAGCAGCGCGGTGTGGCGGAAGCGTGACTGTCATCGCCGACCCTCGGGAAGCGGCCCGCGGCGCTGATGCACTGTACACCGACGTTTGGACGAGTATGGGTCAAGAAGAAGAGGCAGTCCGCCGCCGCCGCGTGTTCGCGGAGTATCGACTCGACCAAGCGCTGCTTCGCCTGGCCCACCCGGAAGCAATTGTCCTGCACGACCTGCCCGCTCATCGCGGCGAAGAGATCACCGACGAGGTGATTGATGGTCCGCAGTCGGTCGTGTTTCAGCAGGCGGGAAACCGTTTGCACGCGCAAAAGGCGATTCTCTTATGGTTGATGACCAGCGATGTCGAGGCCAGGCTGGGGACTTAGTCGTGGATGACCAGGCGGCGTGTGACGTAACAGTATCGAGCAGATCGGCTGTTCGCAGGACCGAACGGATTCAGCGGCGAGGAGACGCGCCGTGAGCCAACTCCCGTCGGCCTTGGTAACGGCGCTGGATCGGGTAACGATCTGGAGCATGCTCGACATCGTCCTGGTCGCGATCATCATCTATGCGCTGCTGAGCCTGTTTCGCGGCACGAGCGCATTTTCTGCCCTGTACGGCATCGGTCTGTTCCTTCTCGCGGTCGCGGTGGTTGGCAGCCTACCCGGCCTGGTTGTTCTCAATTGGCTGCTCCGCAACTTGCTTCCCTTCCTGTCATTTGGACTATTGGTCGTCTTTCAACCTGAGCTCCGGCGAGTCATGGAGCGTATCGGTCGGGTGCGCGGTTGGCTCAGTCGTCCACTGAGTGCCCGCGAACACGAAAGTATCGAGCAAGCGATTGTCGAGGTTGCCCGGGCCTGTCGCCGCTTGGCCGAGCGCCGGTACGGTGCCTTGATCGTGGTCGAGCGAGAAACCGGGCTAAACGAATATACCGATTCCGGCGTTATCGTTGACGCGGTTGTGTCCAATGAGCTTCTGCTCACCCTATTCTTTCCCAACTCGCCACTCCACGACGCGGCAGTTATTATTCACGGCGATCGGGTCGTCGCGGCAGGTTGCGTTATGCCCTTGTCCGAGAATCCCTTAGACTCTTCAATGGGGACCCGGCATCGGGCCGGCCTGGGCATCACGGAGCGCTCGGATGCAATCTCGATCGTGGTCTCCGAGGAAACAGGCATCATCTCATTGATGAATAACGGACGCATGGTCCGCAACCTGGACGAAAACAAGCTTCGCAAGGCGCTTACCGTGCTGCTATCACAGACACCGCGCACTTTTCCCTGGTGGCCAAAACGTCCTGGGGCCGCGAAAACTGCCGCGGGTTCCTTGAGGTAGGTTGGGGTGGTTCCCTTTTTGCGTAGCAACTTGGTCTGGATGCTTTTGTCACTCGTTCTCTCGACCGGGTTGTGGGTCTTCGTGACCTTCAACCAGGATCCGGAGGTGACGAACTCAATCAGCAACATTCCGGTTCAGATCCAAGGAGCACCGAAGACGCTGGTAGTCCAGAGTGAGACGCAAACCGTCACGGCGGTGTTGAGCGCCCCGAGCGACGTCTGGCCGCAGCTACGACCAGATAAGCTCCAGGCGACGATCGATGCCTCCAAGGTTGCGCCGGGCCTGCAAGAAGTGCCGGTCAAAGTGACTTCGTCCGACCCGCGAGCACGAATCGAAACGGTCGAACCGGCCAAGATATTTCTGCAGGTCCAGCCACTCGAGACCAAAAAGGTACCGGTCGAGGCAACCCTCACGGGCAGCGTTGCCTTTGGTTACGAGTCTGGAGCGGCCAAGACCACGCCGACCACCGTTACGATCAGCGGACCTCAAAGCAACGTCGATCAGGTCACTGCCGTTCAGGTCGCGGTCAGTCTCGACGGTTTGACCGATCCGATCGACCGAACGTACAAGCCAATCGCCGTGAACAATGCCGGGGCTCCCGTCGACAGGATTACCATTGACCCGGATGGGGTTCTCGTCGAGATTCCAATCGATCAAAAAATCGAGTACAAGACACTCCCGGTCGAGCCGACAATCGTGGGAAACGTGGCCCTGGGGTACCAGGAGGTAGGTGTGACCGTTGATCCTCAAACCGTTACCTTAGTCGGGGATCCAACCACATTGCAGTCTATGTCCACCGTTCCCACCCAGCCGATTAGTGTCACCGATGCGACTGGAGATGTCGCGGTCAACGCCGACCTCGCGCTCCCGAAGACGGTTGCCCTCGCCCGCTCACAGACGATTGTCGTAAGAGTTTTGGTTAGCACAATCACTGGCAGCAAGACAATTCTCGTAAGCCCGCAGGTCATCAACGCCGCCCCGACCGTCGCCTATGCCTTGAATCCAGGAGCGGTGAGCGTTACGCTTTCGGGACCAATTCCGGTTTTGACCCGGTTGCAGCCCAATGATCTGACGGTTACCGTTGATGCGGGGGGAGCCGTGAGTGGCTCGACGAAGGCCAAGGTCCAAGTCGTCCCACCACCACTGCTCAAGGTCGTCGGAGTCCAACCCGACACTGTTACTTTATCAACCAGATAAACGATCCATCGGCAGGCAGCAACACGCTGCCCGACCGAGAGAGGTACCCAATGCCAAAGCCGATTATCGCTCTCGTAGGCCGACCAAATGTCGGCAAGTCGACGTTGTTCAACCGCATCGTCGGGGAACGAATTGCCATTGTCGAAGATGTAGCCGGCACCACCCGTGATCGTCTATACTACGATGCGGATTGGAACGGACGAACTTTTACTCTGGTCGACACTGGTGGCTTGGAAATCGAGCCTGGCAGTGACATCGCGCAACGCGTTCGCGAGCAAGCCGAGCTCGCGGTTGACGAAGCCGATCTGATCCTGTTCATGGTTGACGCTCAGCTGGGCATCACCGGTGGCGATCTCGAAGTCGCCTCGTTGCTCCGACAGACCCAAAAGCCGGTGCTCGTGGTCGCAAACAAGGCCGACACCGCTCGAGGGCGATTCGATTCGGTCGAATTTTACCGCCTGGGACTGAAAGACGTTTATCCGATCTCAGCCCTGCACGGAACCGGAACGGGCGAATTGTTGGATGCCATCGTTACTCGAATGCCGGCGTTTCCAGAAGAAGAGGCGCCAGCCGAGGAAGGTGTACGTGTCGCCTTCGTCGGTCGTCCAAACGTCGGCAAGTCGTCCCTCTTGAACGCAATTGTCGGGCGTGAGCGTGCCGTGGTCACCGAAATTCCTGGAACCACTCGCGACACGATTGACGTGGGCATCGAAGTTGACGGACGCAAGATGGTTCTGGTCGATACCGCCGGCGTTCGCCGCCGAGGCCGCATCGAAGTTGGTGTCGAGCGCTACAGTGTGATCCGTTCGATTCGAGCGATCGAGCGCGCTGACGTCGTCGCGGTGATTATCGATGCCAGCGAAGGCGTTACGGCCCAGGATACTCACTTGGCAGGCTTCGCCCGCGACGAAGCGAAAGGTATATTGCTCGCGGTGAATAAGTGGGATCTCGTCCCACAAACGAACGTCACCCAGGAAGAATGGACTCTCAAGGTTCGTGAGGAGTTCAAGTTCGTTCCGTTCGCTCCATTACTATTTCTCTCGGCCCGCCAGCACTGGCACGTCACGGACGTCGTCAACACCGTCTTTCGCATCTCCGAGGAGCGACACAAACGGGTGCCCACCGCGGGATTGAACGACATCGTCGAAGAGGCAGTTCACGCTCATTCACCAGGAGCACCTCACGGCCGTCAGCTCAAGATCTTTTACGCAACCCAGGTTACAGTCAATCCGCCAACGTTCGTCTTTTTCGTGAACGACTCGAGTCTCCTCCAGTTCTCCTATCAGAGGTATCTGGAGAATCGTTTACGCCAGGCATTCGGGTTTGAAGGCACGGCGGTCCGAATGTTCTTCCGGAACCGCGTGGCAACCCAGACGGAAAAGAGGTGATGATTGTAATCAGCGGCGCAATCGTCGTTGCCAGTTACCTTCTTGGGGCGATTCCATTTGGATTGCTCGTGGCCCGCTGGCATCGAGGCATCGACATACGCAAGCACGGCAGTGGCAGCACCGGCGCTACGAACGTCTTACGGACGCTTGGCTGGCGGGCGTCAGCCGTTGTGTTTCTCAGCGACCTGGCCAAAACGATGGTCCCGGTGCTGGTCGCCCGCTTGTTGACTGGCTCAGCGTGGGTCGAGTCGCTTTCCGCGGTTGCCGCCATCGCCGGTCATTGCTGGCCGATTTACAGCAACTGGTCAGGAGGACGGGGCGTAACGAGCTCGCTCGGCGGATTGATCGTTCTCCAGCCGATTCTGGCCGTCGCGTGCCTCGCGGTCACGGCGGTCGTCGTCGCGATTTCTCGGTTCGTTTCTTTGGGATCGCTCATTGGGGTTGCTTTCGGCACGATCGTCATGGCGATCCTGGTTGCAACCGGCGCCGTGCCAACCGGTTACATCGTCATGGTCATCGGCTCACCTTTGATCGTGTTCATCCGACACCGTGACAACATCCTTCGTTTGATCGCCGGCACCGAACGTAAGATCGGACAAAAGACCGATCAGTCACGGCCCCAAACCCAGACCTGAATCGAGCGATCCAGCAGGGTAAATCGCCCCCGGAGGTTAGTCCGAGGGCACGACCGGCCGATCGCCTAGACCGAGCGAGACACCCGCCGGCGGCGCGGCGCTCCCCCTTGAAATACCATCGCGACGAGAGCCGCCGGTAGCAGAATCCAAGCCCGCCAGCCCGAAGGGGCAGAGCTGGCAAACCGGGTTCCGGATCTGGTCTTCGCCAACGTCGAGAGGATTTCTTGTCGCTGGGTTTGCAAAACGACACGCTGGCTGTCGTGAAAATCCGAGCCGAAACGATAGCGGCGGAAAAGTCGATCCTCTCGTTTGATTCGGTCGATCTCCGCTTCCACTTCTCTCAACTCGTTGCGAAGACGCGCCATGGCCCCGCGATCAAGTTCATTCATCACTTCAATCAACCTCGGCAGCGAACACTCAATGGCAACTTCTTGACGGCTATCTCGGTCAAAAAAGCCAATCGATTCGAAACACACATTGTCTCTTTGGGCGGCAGCACTGCCGTGATTGACCGCTGAGGGTAACGTCGCGGTCAAGGCTGTTCGAGCGTCTTACTCGGGCGCTCACTACGTCGACGTCCGAATAAGTGTTGGATCGCAGCCCACTGATCCGTCAGCCTTGACGGGGCAATGCCCGAGCCAGTTCAGGGGACATTGCCATTGCTCGATCCATGGAACACCAGCGGCCACATTATAGCATCGCCCCGACACCGAGACAAGCCTGACCGCTTGCCATCCTACGCTTCTTTAATTATTCACTCGCGACGTCAGAGAATCGTTTGACCAAACGCCGAAAGGACCAGATCCGTCGCCAATCGGCCGGTTTGGTTCTCGTGATCGCGAAACGAATTGACTTCAACCGCCTCAATTGACCCCAGGATGCCAGTCTGAGCAACCATCTCGAGCGCGAGATGGGCTTCGCGGATCGTGATACCGCCCGCAACCGGTGTCCCAACTCCTGGCGCGGCATAGGGATCGACGACGTCGAGATCCAAGCTCACGTGAAGCTGGCCGGCCTGCGGATTGAGACGGTCGAGCACACGTTGCATGACTTCGTACATGCCGTAGCGATCGACATCGGCAACGGTGTACACACAAATTCCAAGACGTCGAATTAACGCGCGCTCGCCGGGATCAGTGCTGCGAAGTCCAACGATGGCCAAGCGTTCGGACTTCAACCTTCGACCGTCCCAGCCAAGGTCGGCAAGGAGGTCCGGAGCCTGGCCCAGGGCGAGCGCCAAGGGCATTCCGTGAATATTCCCACTAGGTGAAGTAGCCGGAGTGTTCAGGTCCGGATGGGCGTCGAGCCAGAGAACTTTCGTCTCCGGTCGAACGTCGAGGACACCGGCGAGCGAGCCCGCGGAAAGCGAGTGATCGCCCCCCAGGATGATCGGCGTTGCTCCCCCGTTCAAGGCGCTGCTAACCCGGCTCCGCACCGTCCGACAAACCTCGTCCACCACTTCGCTGTAGCGAGCGGCTGGATTGCCAACCGGCACCTCAGCGGCAATCTGAATCGGCAGGTTGCCCCCGTCGACGACATCGTAGCCAAGCTGTCGCAGACGCGGAATCAGCCCAGCGTGCCGCATCGCCGATGGACCAACGTCCACCCCACGGAGACCCGCACCAAGGTCCATCGGCACTCCGAGAACTTCGATCCTACCCAGGGAATTGCTCATTTGCCTGCCTGCTTACACTTACTGTAGTGGTGAATATGCGGTCGCCTTCATAAAAGTGGAAATCACTCGGGCAACGATTGGCCCATCCTCCTCCGACTTCGCACGGCCAGCAATCCACTCCGGATCGTTTTGGAAGGCAGTCCATCTCCGCTCCCGATCGGCCATGTCTTGCCACGCCAACACGTACGTCATACGATTGCTGACCCCGACCACGTCCTCCCAAAATGCCACGGGCTTGATACCGTGTCGCTCAAAGATGTGGCATGTCGTGGTCGCAAATCGCTGATGAAGATTTGGAAGTCGTCCGGGAACCACTTCGTAAATCCGAAGCTCGTAAATCATGCCCGCCCTTACTCCTCACCGGTAGCCACCGATCAACACGGCATGCCACCTGCCTTCATACCCGGTTGGTGAAACGGTGACCCCAAAGTTGGATCGAGAATCGCCACGTGTTCGCCAAGTTCGTGATGATCCGAACCTGTCACTGAAATGATTCAACGTGGGGATTCAGCCACAGTATACTACAAACCCATGATATAATCGGGCGCGATTACGCTTAGTTCAAGAAAGGGACTGGCGAGCAGGGAGGATGAGTGAATCCCCAAGATCTAGGGTATACCAAGGACCACGAGTGGATCCGTATCGAAGGAACACGAGGGGTCGTGGGGATTACCTACTTTGCCCAAGAAGAGCTTGGCGATGTCGTTTTCGTCGAGCTTCCCAAGATAGGAAGTCTGGTCGAAGGTGGGAAGACCTTCGGAGTTGTCGAATCCGTGAAAACGGCGTCGGATCTCTACGCGCCAGTGAGCGGCACGGTTGCCGAAGTCAACACGAAACTCATCGATCGACCCGAATTGGTGAATCAGGACCCATACGGTGAGGGATGGATGATCGTGGTTGACTTGTTCGATCCGTCGCAGGTCTCCTCGCTCCTGACCGCGGAACAATACGAGGCGATCTTGCCAAAGTGACGTCCCCGGTTAGTGCGATCGTTGTCGCCGGCGGCAAAAGTCGCCGCCTCGGTATTGATAAGCGACAGATCAGACTAGCGAACGGCCGGACACTACTCGCCGAGACCGTGGCACGCCTGAGGCGACTGAGTGACGACGTCATCGTCGTCATTGGCCAGGACGAGGTCGCTCCCGAACTTGCTCCAGCCCGGGTTTGCCACGATGTCGTTCCCGATGCAGGCCCAATGGCCGGATTGGCGGCTGGTCTCGCGCTTGCCAATTACGACTATGCGATCGTGGTCGCGGCCGATTTGCCATTTCTGGACTCTCGGTTGCTCGGCTGGCTGATCGACCAGCCGCGTCCTTACGATCTCCTGGTTCCTCGCCACCAGGACGGCCGGTGCGAGCCCCTCCTGGCGATTTATCGTCGAACCTGTCTCCCAGCCATCGAAAATCGTCTGCGGGCTGGGCGCCTCAAACTACTCGACCTGGAGAGCGACGTTCAGATACACTACCTCGACGGGATCGACGCTATCGCAAGTCCCGACGCCTTCGTCAACCTGAATACACCCGAGGATCTCGAGCGGCTCCGTCCCCACTTACCTATCGCCGATTGTTCGAACGAATTTCCCCGGTGATACGTTAACAGGGCATCCGTCACGCGTGACGGATGCCCTGTTCGCCTGCTTCTGAAAGCCCCAAGGAAATTCGGTCAGCGATTCGGCTCGGCACCCTCGACAGATTTCTCACGTATGACCCGGACATTCAACGGTACAACTTATGCCACTTCGTTCGATGGTTCGGTCGGTCATCAGTCCGACCTCGAGCAGCCCCTTGTCCGGATAGTCGAAGCAAAAATGCCGCGAACTAGATATAATGTAAGCGACCAGCGACTTTCTCTAGGGAGGGACTGTGGGAGAGGACAGGTCTGCAATCCGGATCGCGGCGATCGCCGACATTCATTGTTACGAGGAACTACGCGGACGGCTGCGGCACGAATTGGAGCCGGTCAACGAAGAAGCCGACGTCTTGGTAATCGCCGGCGACGTGACACTCAACGGCAAGGTCGAAGAAGCCCAGATTCTTGCCGAAGAACTCTCCGGCGTGCGTGTCCCGATGGTCGGCGTACTCGGAAACCACGATTACGAAAAGAACCAGGAAAACGCCATCGCCGCCGAGCTAAGCCGGGCAGGCATCGTCGTGCTGGACGGTCACACGTACGTCATGAGGTGCCGGGGACGGTCGGTCGGCTTCACTGGCGTCAAAGGCTTTTGCGGTGGCTTTGGTGATCGACTCGTTGCTCCATTCGGCGAACTTCCCCTCAAAGACTTCGTGCGCGTCGGTCAGATTGAGAGCAGCAAGCTCGACGCGGGCTTGAAAGCCCTTCGCGTCACGAATCCAACCGATTTTGTTGTCGCCATTGTCCACTACGCGCCGGTGCGAGAGACGGTGCTTGGCGAATCGCCCGAATTATTTCCCTTCCTGGGCAACAGCAGCCTGAGCGAACCGGTCGATCGGTACCAGCCCGACGTGGTTTTTCACGGCCACGCCCATTACGGTTCACCAGTCGGAAGCACCGCACGCGGGGTGCCGGTTTACAATGTTGCACGTCCACTCGTTCGTTCTTTCGTCGTTCATTACTTAGTAGAAAGCCGATTGGCCGTGACGGCCGGCACGTAGTCGCGGCACAACGCGTCAGTGGCGAACGCGCCACCGCTTCAGGACGTTCACGATAACTTTCACCGTCGTGACACGTGCACCTTCTAGTCTAGGAAGTGGAGGCCCGACGCCCAGGCACGGGAGGCGTCGGATCGTTAGATACCTCCCTCACCATCCGGGGCCTCGGCCACCACCCGAGGCCCATTCTCAATGGAGATCGATTCAATTGAGATCAAGCTGCCCGATCCGGACGAACCCGCCCCTCTTTCACCATTTGCTCGGCTTCGATACGGTCCAGCTCAACATCGCGAGGCGTCCAGCCTTGAGCGATCGCCCAGACGACGCGAGCGTCGCGTAGACCTTCGCGAATGTCCGTCAAGAACGAATACCGGTCGAGCAGGGTTCCCCGACTGACGGGTGGCTCGCTGACGGACGGGCGAACCACGTGCCGTGAACGGTCCTCGAGCTCGTGCAGAAACCAGGCCGGAAAATCCGACCGATCTTCCGGGTAGGCGAACTGATACAAATTGACGTAAAAGATCAAAACCTGCCAACAGGGCTCAAATCGATCAAGGAGGTGCGCCCAGTCGATCGAGTCGTGGCACGAACGAATCATGTGGAGAATGTCGGCGCCGTCGAAGCGCTCGCGATGCGCCACGTAGGCTTTGATCCAAATCATTTCTTCGACCGGTGCCACGCGCACCGGTTGACCGAGCACCGAGGACGGCTGGCCGCGATGGTACCATTGCTCGTCGATCGACGCTCGCCAGCCGCCGAAGCCGTAAATGAGATCGACGTAATACTTCCCCAGAGCGGCGTGGG
>DATLSK010000006.1:0-4361 GCA_035534155.1 Chloroflexota bacterium
GCGGTCGCCGCGCCAACCGCGATGGTATCCCCGTCCGCGTCCGTTACCGCGGCAACGAGCGCTACCGGGAAAGTGACGACCATCCCAGTCGGAATCAGTCCCATCGCGATCACCGGGATACCGGGTGGCACGAAGCTGTACGTGGCCAATCAGGGAAGTGGCGACGTGTCAGAGATTGACACCTCGACGAACAAAGAGGTGCGCCGAATTCCGGTTGGCGGACATTTGACTGGCATCGCCGTTACACCGAACGGCGCGACCCTCTTCGTCACTGCCGATCAGCCGACAAGTCACGTTTCCGACGTGAACCTGTCAACGGGCAAAGTGACCCAAACGATCCCCACGGGTAATGCGCCATCAGCGGTGACGTTTAGCAGCGATGGCAAGCTCGCTTTTGTCGCGGATCAAGCACAGAATACTTTGACGGTTATTGATGTCTCGACCGGTAAAGTTGTTGGCATCGTCAACGTTGGTGGCGGGCCGGTCTCGACGGCCTTCTCGCCTCGGACGTTGGTGCCCAGCAGCGCGCTGACCCCGACGGCGGCTGGCTCGCCGACTGCCGCGACTGGCGCTCCGATCGCCACGACGCCGAGCGCGGCGGTTTCGCCGACGACCACGACCGGCACGCCAGCCGGAGCCATGACTCCGACGACGACGACCGGTTCGCCGGGCCCAGCCGGGTCGCCAACGACCACGACTGGCGCACCGACCGCGGCCGCCTCACCAACCGCGATGGCCTCCGCCACGGCGGTTGAGTCGGCGACGCCTCTTGCTACCCCGTCGACCGGCGCCGCTCCCACGGGCGGAGCCGGCATAGCGCCGACGGCAACTCCGTAAGGCGAAACGTACTTCGGGCCGCCGAGGCTCAATCAGGAAGACCAGCCTGATCGAGTCTCGGCGGCTGTTCTTTTCTCGCGACGCAAGGAGAGTATCGTGCGGATCGACTTGAGAATTATCGCTTTACCCGTCGAAGGGCGTGCCCAAGCGGCAGCGGATTCGGTGGCCCAGCAAACCAGCCCGCCGCTGCCGGTCGATCTTCCGGCGGCATCGCGCGTGGAAGATCTGATTCGAACGGCGGCCGAGCTTGGAGCCTGGACCAGTGAGCTGCAGGAAGTGCTGCTCAATGGGCAGGCGGTGAGTTGGGCGACACCGTTGCACGATGGCGACGCGGTGACTCTTCTGGGGCCGGTCGCAACTCCCTGAATTTGCGGATTCGTCCGGCCATCATCTATCATGGCTCCGTCGATCGAATCACGGAGCACCTTAGGTATGATACTGGCGCAAACGCTTCCCCTTACTGTCCTACTGATTATTCTCGAAAGTACTGTCGGTGGCATGCTTACCCTCTTAGTGACTGATCTCGAAGGCCGCGTTTCGAAGGGCTTTTTGATCAGCAGCGGGGTGATTCTCGGCGTCGGCGCCGGCATCGCCTATCTCTTACGCTTCGGTTATGGCGACGCGGCAAGCACTCTATCGCCATTCCTGCTCGCATTGACCGTATTGTTGTTCGTCTACGCTCTGGTGGTCGCGCTCGGTCAGCGAGTGCTTGGCCGGCTCACGGGGGCAGCAAGCATCATTGTTGGTGCGCTGGCCTTGAACCGATCGGCGGTGCTGGAGCCGCACTTTTCCGGAAACTTCGACCTGGTGAGCCTGGCGCTCGCGACCCTCGTCATGGGTACCGCGCTAACGGCTTTGCTACTCGGTCACTGGTACCTGGTAACGCCATTACTCTCGGCGCAGTCGCTCCGACGGATCACCGAGATTCTTTTAATTGGCCTTGGGCTTCAAATCTTGCTCGACGCGACTCTTTTCGTGCCGAACGGGGATCCAACCGTGGTTGCAAAACGCCTGGTTTTGCTCCTGACGACTTACAGCTTCGTCTTCTGGTTTCGAGTAGTTGTCGGTTTCATCGCGCCGATCGTCCTGGCGGTTCTGACCTGGCGATCGTGTCGTGAGCGGGCGATGCAAACGGCGACGGGGCTGCTCTACATTGTGTTTGGCTGCGTGCTCGCCGGTGAGGCCGCGGCGCGCGTACTCCACTTTCTCGCCGCGGTGTCTCTCTAGTGTTTGGCGCGTTCGAGCCACGGACTGTTTGCCCGCGTACCAATGACTGGGCTTCGCCGGTCTCTCGCGTCAAGACCGGCTTAATCACATTGAGCCTCTAACCGGTGTCGCTTTCTTACCTTCCGGCCTTCTTCACCTCGGGACCAATCGCCGTGTTCGTTGTGTTTTTGTTACCGTGGGGACCCGGGGCACCGGTCGGCATCGTCCTGGCTCGCAAGGACGGAGTTTCACCGGCGCTGACCATCCTGCTGTACGTCTTGAGTGATGTGGTGACTGCTTTCATCCTGGACCCGCTCGTTCGACAATTGCAGAGTCGCGGGGAACGTAGCGAGTTCGGGCGACGGTTGCTCGGTAGCTTCAATAAGCTGGGCCGGCTGACCCAGGTTTCTTCCGGACGTTTTGGTCTCCCGTTCAGTCTCTTTATCTTTACCTTCGCGACCGATTTCTTCACAGCGAGTGTCGTTTCTCTTGGCCTGCCCCTTGGCAGGGTTGTTGCTTGGTTAGCAATCATTGCCGGGGACGTCATCTGGTTCTTGATCATTTTCGCGGCATCGATCGGATTCGCCTCATTCTTGTCCGATGACCGCGTGCTTTTCATCGCAACCATGGCTTTTGGATTGATCGTTCCCGCGCTCATTCGTCGTCTGGTCGGCGAACGGGTTGGCTAAGCGGCGGCGCACGGCACCTCGTCACTTCACCGACGAGATCTGATACAATCCAAAGAAGGGGACAGTGTTCGAACTGTCGCTCGCCAGTTCCTGGTCGTTGACCAGAGACGCGAGGGTTGTGTGTCGCTCGTCGTCAGCCGCTCACGCCGCCTGCTGAAAACGCATCACCTGGCGTCGCGACCTCGGCCTCGCACGACTCTGGCCATCTGGGCGCTCTGCGTTGTCGGGTTTGGCTCGGTCGCTTTGGTTATCGGTGTTGCGACCGTCGTTGCGCTCCTCGCGTGGTTCGGTCGGTTTGCCGGCGCATTACCGTCTCCTGAGCAGCTAACCCAGCAAACACCGTTTCAGACCACCCGGATTCTCGCCTCGGACGGCCGGACCGATTTGTTCGACCTGACCGATCCACAAGGGGGAAACCGGACAATCGTCCCGCTGTCTGACATGCCTCGTGCCTTAATTGAAGGGGTGATCGCCACCGAAGATGCCGGTTTCTACTCGAATCCCGGCTTTGAAATTCGGGCGATTCTGCGCGCCTCGATCGATGATTTAACTCGCCAACACATCGTCTCCGGGGCGAGTACGATTACTCAGCAAGTCGTTCGAAACATTCTCCTCAGCCCCAGCGAGCGGCTCGACATGAGTGCGCGTCGCAAGATTAAAGAGATCGTTCTGGCGTACCAGTTGACTCAGACCTACAGTAAAGACGAGATTCTGTCGGTATACCTGAACGAAATTTATTTTGGTAACCACAGTTATGGCATCGAGGCGGCGGCGGAAGGCTATTTCGGAAAACCAGCCGCCGATCTCGATCTCGCGGAAAGCGCGATGTTGGCCGGGTTACCGCAGGCGCCATCCGAATACGACCCGTACATTCGCCTGGACGAAGTGAAGCGTCGCCAAGAAACCGTTCTCCAAAGGATGGTTGACCAGGGTTACATCACACCTGCGCAGGCGCAGGCGGCGGAGAGCGAAACTCTTCACTTCGTCGATCGGCGACACGCCCTGGTTGCTCCCCATTTCGTGAATTACGTTGGCGATTTGCTCCTGTCTCAGCTTGGTCCAGAACGGCTTTATCACTCTGGCTACCACGTGGTGACGACCCTTGACGACTCTCTCCAGCGTCAAACCGAAAGCGCGATTCAGTCGGATTTGAAACCGCTCCAAGGAACGGCTGGAAATAACGTCGCGGTTGTTGCGTTGGATCCTCGAAACGGTCAAATCCTCGCAATGGTAGGTAGCGCGAACTATGAGGATTCGACAATCGCTGGTCAAGTTAATATGGCGCTGGCTCCGCAGGCATCGGCCGGAATCCTCAGCCCACTGACTTTCGCACTCGCCCTCGAAAAGGGGCAGACTCTGAATAGTCGCATCGATCCGAATCCATCCGTCAATCTCGCTCTCGGAAGTCCGGTCACCGTGGCGTCGGCCGCCGGCTTGCCAGTGGCGAGCGGGCCGGTGACGCTCAGGCAGGCCCTGGGTCTTGGCCTTGACCAACCGGCGAATACGTTGATCGGTCAAGTCGGCAATCAGAGCTTTATCAATCTTGTGACCAGGCTGGGAGTGACCGATTTCGCCAAGCGAGTGCAATATGGACAGGATTTGCACGTGGCCGGCGCTCAGGTATCACCG
>DATLSK010000007.1:0-8517 GCA_035534155.1 Chloroflexota bacterium
CTTCTTCGGCTCGGGCATGACCCTGTACTGGGAGCTGGCGACGTTGATCGACGTCATGCTGCTCGGTCACTGGATCGAAATGAACGCCGTCGGGCGCGCCAGCAACGCGTTGGCCGAGCTCGCGCGTCTCCTGCCCGATACCGCCGAACGCATCGTCGATCAGACGACCGAGGAGGTTCCAATCGATCAACTGAAGGTCGGCGATCTGATTCTGGTCCGACCTGGCGGCCGAATTGCCGCGGATGGCGCGGTTATCAACGGCGAATCCTGGGTGAACGAAGCGATGATCACCGGCGAGTCTCGACCGGTGACCAAACGTGTCGGCGATTCGGTCATTGGCGGCACCGTGAACGGCGAAGGTGCGCTGCGGGTCCGGGTGACAAAGGTGGGAGCGGAAACGGCGCTCGCTGGCATTATGCGTTTAGTGGCGGAAGCGCAGCAGTCTCGTTCCCACGGCGAAGTGCTCGCGAATCAAGCGGCCTTCTGGCTGACGATCATCGCCATCGGGGCCGGTACACTCACGTTGCTGGGCTGGCTCGTCCTCGGTGCCCCGTTGAGCTTTGCGATCGAGCGGACCGTCACGGTTTTCGTCGTCGCTTGCCCCCACGCGTTAGGCCTGGCGATCCCGTTGGTCGTCGCGATTACCACCAGCCTGGCCGCTCGCCATGGCATCCTGGTCCGCGATCGGCTGGCGCTCGAAGCAGCCCGGGACCTCGACGTCGTCGTCTTCGACAAGACCGGCACCCTGACCGAGGGCGTGCAAGGCATGGTCGGACTGGTCACGAATGACGGCGTTGACGAGGGGACCGCGCTGGCCCTGGCCGCGGCGGTCGAGGGAGAATCGGAGCACCCAATCGCCCGCGCCCTGCGGAACGCCGCCAAAGCGCGGGACATGACGCCACCCGCGGTGCGCGACTTCGAAGTCCGGGCGGGACAGGGAGTACGCGGTCGGATCGACGGGAACGACGTTCTCGTCGGAGGCCCGCGCCTGATTGGCTCACTTGGCCTGACCGTGCCGGACAGTTGGCAGTCCGTTGTGAATCAGTGGGAGAACGAAGGCAAAACCGTCGTCTACCTGGTACGCAATCGACAGCCGATTGCCGCCTTTGCCCTCGCCGACGTCATCCGCGAGGAATCGCGCGATGCCGTGGCACGATTGAAAGCGCTGGGGATTCAGGTTGCTTTACTGACCGGCGACAGCGCCAGCGTTGCCAGGTGGGTTTCCCGCGCGCTTGGGATCGACGAGTATTTCGCCGAGGTACTGCCGGAGCAGAAGGTTGACAAGATTCGGGACCTTCAGGCCAGAAACTTCAAAGTCGCCATGGTCGGCGATGGGATCAATGACGCGCCGGCTCTGGCGACCGCCGACGTTGGAATCGCGATCGGCGCCGGTACCGACGTGGCAATCGAAAGCGCCGGAATCATCCTCGTCCGAAACGACCCGAGAGACGTCGTTCGGGTCATTCAGCTCAGCCGGGCGAGCTACCGGAAGATGCTCCAAAATCTCGCCTGGGCAACCGGCTATAACGTCGTCGCGATCCCCCTGGCGGCCGGTGTACTCGCCGGGCAAGGACTCATCCTGATTCCCGCGGTTGGCGCCCTCCTCATGTCCGCGAGTACCGTGTTAGTGGCAATCAATGCTCAGTTGTTACGCCGATTGAATCTGTCGACATCCGAGAATTCGTCTCCTCAGCAAACCCGTTCATCGACTGATTGATGGGTCGGTGAATGCGCGAAGGGTTGAATCTATCGCATCGCTCGTTCGAGCGAATTGCTAGCCGAAGGTGAGCACCAAGCCCGCCAGGCCAGCGGCGATGACCAGGAAAGGCACCATTTGACTGAAACGTGAGTGGGACAGACGCCCAAAAAAGTGCGATCCGCACCAATAGCCGATCAGCAAGGCAGGCAGTGCTGCCACGGTGAGAAAAAGCGTTCGATCCAAAACCAATCCGTCAACGCGCAGCATCGCCAGGCTGACCAGCATATTCAGCCAGCCATACGCGGCGAGGCTGGAGCGGAAGTCACTTTTCGACATCTCTTCGGTCGTCGCAAACAAGGCCACTGGCGTCCCGCTCAAGCTCGTGCTGGTCGCAAGCAAACCACTCGTGAAGCCCACCATCGCCACCGCGAGAATGCCGTTCTTACGGCGAACGCCGGTGCGGCACAGCATGATGCACGACGTGACGATGACGAGGCAGCAGACCCCGACGCGCAGGACCTGTCCATCGATCGCGAGCAAGACGGAGGCTCCAATTGGGATCCCGAGCAGGCTGAAAGCGAAGAGCGGGAGCACGAACGAGTGGCGGACGTTTTCACGAATCTCGCGGCGAGACAGCATCACGCTCATGATTATGAACGAGAACAACAGGCTCAGAATAACCGCCTCGTGCGGATCGACCAGAAGCATGAAGAACGGTGTGCTAAACAGGCCAAAGCCGAAGCCGGTGGTGCCGAGAACGATTGCCGCGGCAAATGTCACGATTACCAACGGCAATAGAGGCCACAATGTCATTGATTCCCTTTATTCAGCAATTCCAGCGCGACTGAACTTTCTCGGGCGGAGCCCAAACGCGATCCGGGGTAGCGCGTTTCGGACTAACCAAAATCACCCTGCACGATCGGGGACGTAATCGGAAACGTCCATTCGCCCAATGTCTGCACGGAGTTAGGAGGCACCGCGCGCGTGCCTCCGGCCGACCGAGAATTCCAACGCTCGCCACTCGTCAGCCAGGGTTGCCACTTCCAGCCGGCAATGGTCCACCCAGGCCAGTCACGTTCACGTGAAAGGCGAGGGGAACGCCCGGCCAATAGTTGTAAATCTGAAGCTGGTAGATCGCCGGCGCATTCTGAGAGACCGAAGCGGCAAAGGTGATCGTGCTACTATCCTGAGAAATCGGAGCCGACGACGCCGCGAGCACGACCTGACCATCGGGATCGTCTCGGTAGAGATTGAAGCCGTAAGCGTAGCCCTGGCCATTATAGAGCGGCGAGCCATTCAAAGTAACCGCCAGGGGCGTGCCACCGCCTGGATTCGAAAGGGTGTAATACTGAAAAGCGCCGCCCCACTTTCCGACCAGCGTGCCAGCAAAGGTGGCCTTCGTGCTGGGAATGACCGTCGCGGTGTTTGGCGTAGCGTTATTCGTCGCCGCGAGTGCGGTCGAGCTACCACTCGTCAAACCTGACACCCAAATGTTATAGGGTATCGGAACTCCCGGGGAGTAATTGAAGACCTGGATCAGCGCGTCGAAGGGCGCCGAGCTAGCGACCGGGACTTGCACGGTGCTGACATTCTCACTGGTCCCGATTGGCGTGCCCGCCCAGACCAGCCCGTTTGGTCCGTACACGTTGAAGCCAAACTGCTGCGCTCCGACGACACCATAACCGGGTCGGAAGGTCAAGCTGACCATTGCCTGAGCGTTTCCGCCCTGGTAGGCAAAATGGTAATAGCGGTAGGCTCCGCCAGTGCTTCCGACGAGCGAGTCGCTCGCGCTTGAGTTACTGGCGTCTAATCCAATCGCGGTCGCGGCGGTGTCGTTCGCCGCGAAGACACTACTCGGCAAGAACAGAGCGAAACAGGCGATGACGATCAGAAAGCGAAGTAGCCTGGCGCGGCTATCCCAGGTGACGTGAAGCATGGGTCGCCCTCCCAACCGATGATCTCCTCCGCATTATCAGGCGGCCGACGACTGGCGTCAATCGGCGCCCCCTCCAGGTTTCGCTCGGCAACCGCGAAGGTCCTATACCCATACTGGCTACCGGGCATACCCCTATTTTCCCATACCCGTGAGGGTAGTCGAGTGGGATAATTGATAGTGTAGTTCCGCCCGTTGGGAAGGACATGACGATGCTCAGAACTTCGGATGGCGGCTCGCCGATCTTTGACCATGGCGAGTCCGCGTTGGGTTACGCCGGGACACTGTCAAATTCGCCCCAGGTGTCCCCGACCGCGCGGGCGCGGGAAGGCTTTCTCTCGCTCGGACGCTTTGTCGGTTTCCACGCCCTGGCGTTTGCCACGTCTGGATTGCTGCTCGTTATTGCGAAGCTCGGCAAAGGCGACGAGGTTGAGATCTTCGACTGACCAGCGGACATCTCCTCTGCCTTGACGGATGTGGGAACCAGAGGAAGATGCTGGCTTGCTCCTTTGCGCTCTCTGCCAGCTCTCCTCTTCCGCCGAGTATTCAGTAGCGGACAGGTTCGCGGGAGCCGACATCCAGAGATTTCCAGATCAAACGTCGGTCAGTGAACTATGGCTCCCCCACCCCATCCTTACGCCAACTCCGCCATGGAAAGGCGCGCCTTCAGACCTCCTTCTCCTGGCAGATGCCTGACTTAGCCGATCGCCAGCCGCAGCACCGTCACCGAATGGGCCGGAAAGGTGTGTTCGAACTGGGAGCCCGAGACGCTGAGGCGTCTCTCGGCGACGTCGACCAGCTTCGGCTGCTCGAACGAGTTGATCGCATCCGGCGCCGGACCGTCGACGACATAGGCGACGCCGCTGGCGACGACCGAGTCGACAAGCTGAATCGTCGTCTGGATTGGCCGTTCGCGGTCGCGGTTTACCACGGTGATGGTCAGATTCTTGGCCGCGCCATCACGGGTTGCTGACACGTCGAGCAGATCGAACGGCTCGAAACCGTTCAAACGCTGAGCGCGCGGATTTGGATCTTCGACCGGTGGCAGCGCGTAGCGTTCGCAATCAACGTGCACGTCGAGTGCAACGTCCTGCAGATGCTCGGCGTAGAGCCGCAGCGGGTGGTAGATCGTTTGAAGGAATAATCCTTCCTGGTTCGTGAAAATCGGCGCGATCACGTTCACCATCTGAGCGAGGTTGGCCATGCGCGCGCTCTGGCAATGCCGCACGAAGACGTTCAGGAAGGTCGCGACCGCCAGGGCATCGGACAGATCGTAGCGCTCTTCAAGCCCGGAACTGCGACCGCGCTGCCGGTACCAGACATTCCATTCGTCGTAGGCAATGTGGATCGGGTGCTCGATCTTCTGGTTGTAGCGGACCTGCTCGATGATCGCCTCGCAGATCCGCAGGGCCTTGTCGGCGAGGTGCGGCTCGAAGACGTTGCGGTAGTAGTCGTGACTGCCGGTGTAAATGTGGATGCTATGAAAGTCAACGTAGCGCGCCAGGCCTTCGACGACGATCCGGTCCCAGTCGTTCCAGCCGTTCTGGCCGCAGCTCACGAGCTGAATGCTCGGATCGGTCAGCTTCATGACCTTCGCGAACTCGATCGCCTTCTTGACGTAATCCTCGGCGGGCAGAGCGCCAATCTGCCAGGCGCCATACATCTCGTTGCCCAGGCCCCAGTATTTGACGCCGTACGGCTCGGGATGGCCGTTGGCCCGGCGCAGATTCGCCCAATAGGTGTTGCCGGTCCCGTTGCAGTACTCGACCCAGCCCTGGGCTTCGTCCATCGTACCCGAGCCCATGTTCACACAGATATACGGGTCAACGCCGAGCACCTGGCAATACTGAATGTACTCGTCGGTGCCGAAGCGATTCGACTCTTCGGAATGCCAGGCCATTTCGAGCCGACGTGGCCGCTTGTCGACCGGACCAATCCCGTCCTGCCAGTGATAATTGCTCACAAAGTTGCCGCCGGGCCAGCGGAGCACCGGCATCTGCAGTGGGCGCAGAGCGTCTAGCACATCGCGGCGGAAACCGTGCTCGTCGCTGAGCGGCGAGCCTTCCTCGTAAATACCGCCGTAGATGCAGCGGCCCAGGTGCTCGATGAATCCACCCAAAATGCGTCGGTCGACCTCGCCAACCGTCCGCTCGAGATCCACCTTGATTTTCGCCATGATTTTCTCCGTCTCCTTATCTGTTAGATGATCAAATGCCGATCGGGAGGCGCTCGGCCACCGCGCCCGGTGCGGCGCCGCAGGATTCGCGAACGATGAGCTCGGAATACAGCAAGGTTTTGGTCGGGGGCGCGTTGCCGCCGGTGAGCAGCTCGTGGAGACGACGCGCCGCGAGCGCGCCAATCTCCTTCTTGGGGACGTGCACGGTGGTCAGTGGAGGGTCAGTGTGGGCGCTCTCGGCAACGTTGTCCACACTGACAATCGCGACGTCGTCCGGGACGACCAGTCCGCGCTCGCGCACGGCCTCGAGCGCGCCGAAGGCCGACTTGTCACTCACCGCGAAAACCGCGGTTGGTGGCTCGGCGAGGTCGAGTAGCTGCTTCATTTGTAGGTAACCCTTCTTCGGGCTACCAGATTGAGGTGCGGGCAGGTATTCCGGGCGCGAGGCCAGGCCGGCTTCGGCCAGAGCCGCGTAATAACCGCGCAGGCGATCCACCAAACTGGAATATTTCGCCGGCCCGGGCAGCGCGGCGATCCGTCGATGACCGAGCTGAACCAGGTGGCGCGTCGCCAGATAGCCCGCGTCGACGTTATCGGCCAGGACGCAGTGGAACTTGTCACCCCGCACCAGCGTCTCGACCAGAACGACCGGAAGCCCGGTCGCCGCGAGGTGCTCGATCATACAATCGCCGACGTCACCGCCCGCGGCGACCAGAATTCCCAGGACACCGCGCTGCTGAAGCTGGTGAAGCACATCGTCTTCGCCCGAGAACTCCTCGCCGTAGATCTGAAGGATTACCGCGTAGCCAAGTCGCTGCGCCTCGGCCTGAATGCCGGCGATGACCTCGGCGTAAAACACGTCGGAAAGCACCGGCAAAGGAAGCCGCTCGATCAGCAGGCTAAGGAGCTTTAAATCGTGACCGACACTCCGAATCGGATAGCCCAGGCGCTGCATGACCTGGAGGATCGTCCGCCTTGTCGCCGTTGAGACACCATCGCGCCCGTTCGCGACCAGGGAAACGGCGGAAATTGACACGCCCGCCTCGCGGGCGACGTCGGCCATGCTCGCCTTCGCCACGCGGGACTGCGCAGAGATCGTTGGGTCATCGACGTTGTCGGTCATCTTTGGCTCATTTCATCACCAATCGGCGCCATCTATCGGGGAGCGGTCGGTCGCGAGACGCAAGAGCGCGCGGCGAGTCCGGTGATCTTATAAAGAGGCTCTGGAATTCGTCAAGAATTTCTAGTCAATATTCTAGAAGGCGGTTGACTTGAATCGCTCGACGAATCTAGAATGCACCTGAACGCAGCCGGCTCAATCCGCGATTCCGTTTGTCCAAGACGAGAGAGCGAGGTAGTACCATCACTATGACATCGCCCCCCAATATCCTCTGGCTCTGTACCGATCAGCAGCGATTCGACACGCTGGGATGCGCGGGGAATCCCTGGGTTCGGACCCCGCACGCCGACCGCCTGGCCCAGAATGGGATGCAATTCAGTCAATGCTTCAGTCAGAGTCCGGTTTGCACGCCAAGTCGGGCCAGCTTCCTGACTGGACGCTATCCCCGGACGACGCGCTGCCGCCAGAACGGTCAGTCGATCCCGGCCGACGAGGTTTTGGTGACCAAGCTCTTCCACGACGCGGGCTACGTCACCGGTTTAGCCGGCAAGCTGCATCTGTCGGTCTGCAACCCGTCGGTATCGCCAGGTACCGAGCGCCGGATCGACGACGGCTACGACGAGTTTCACTGGTCGCATCATCCCAATCCCGACTGGCCGACCAACGAATACATCCACTGGCTGCGCGACCACGGGGTGCGTTATCATACCGAACCGTTCCGCGGCTCGAAGCACGTCCGCGCGGGAATGCCCGCCGAGCACCACCAGACCACCTGGTGCGCGCAAAAGACAATTGACTTTATTGACGCCAATGCCAACGGCAAGCATCCCTGGCTGTTCTCCTTCAATTGCTTCGATCCGCACCATCCCTTCGACCCACCGGTCGAATACCTCGAGCCTTATCTGGATCGCCTTACCGACGTGCCGCTGCCGAATTACGTGCCGGGCGAGCTCGAGAATAAGCCGATCTATCAGCAGATCGATCACCGCGGCGCGTACAACCGACTCGGCCAGCACGCCTGGGACGAGATGAGCGAGGAAGACCACCGTCTCGTTCGCGCCGCCTACTGGGCGATGTGCGACTTGATCGATGTTCAGGTTGGTCGGATTTTGGACGCGCTCGAGAAAAGCGGTCAGCGCGACAACACCATCGTAATATTCATGTCGGATCACGGCGAGATGCTCGGCGACCACGGCATGTACCTCAAGGGCCCGTATTTCTACGAGCCGGCGATCCACGTCCCTCTGATCGTCTCCTGGCCAGACCACGTCGCCGCCGGTCAGCCATGCGACGCCATGGTTGAGCTGACTGACCTCGCTCCGACCTTGCTCCAAGCGGCCGGCCTGCCCCGCCATCCGGGCATGCAGGGGCGATCGCTCTGGCCAATCTTGACCGGTGCGGTCGCCTCGACCACACACCGTGACGACGTTTTTTGCGAATACTACAACGCCTGGACCCATCGCGTTCCACCGGCCTTCCTGAGCATGGTACGGACCGATCGCTACAAGCTGGTCGCGGTGCATGGGCAGCAACCAGGTGAGCTTTACGATCTGCTCGAAGATCCCAACGAGACCCACAACCGCTGGCAC
>DATLSK010000008.1:0-10848 GCA_035534155.1 Chloroflexota bacterium
GCCTTTGAAATGGTCGACAATTACCAGATGATCCTCCCGCTCATGGTCACCACGGTGATCGCCTTCATGATCGCCCGTTTCCTGGCGCGCGAATCGATCGATACGCTGGCGTTAGTACGGGCCGGCGTCACTTTTCACAGCCGCGTTCCGACTCCGCCGCCGCCGAGCCTGCTCCAGGCAACAACCGTCGGCGAAGTCATGAGTCACGACTACCCCACCGTTCCGCCGGCCATGTCCCTTGACGATTTGGCCCGCCGGTTCAACGAAACCGGCCACCATGGTTTCCCGGTCGTCGACGGCGAAGATCGCCTTCTCGGAATGGTGACCCTGAGCGACTTCGAAAATACCATCCTCCAGCAGCCGACGACCACCAAAGGCGACGTGGCGCCAGTCGAGAAAACTCCGCGCCGGGTGTCTGACATCATGACGACCGATCTCGCGATCGCCTACCCAACCGAAACACTCGAAGAAGCGCTCCGCACGCTGGCGTTGCGCAACGTTGGCCGCCTGCCCGTCGTCGTGCCCGGCAACCCGGAACGCATGCTTGGCTTGCTTCGCCGGAATGATATCATCGCGGCATTTCGACGTCAGGATATCGCGCCCACCATCGCCGCGGCTGACCTGCACATCGGGGCCTGGGGAGGCACGCGCTTTCTCGAGCTTGCTCTTGCCGCGAACGCGCCCGCCATCGATCACGCAATTCGCGACCTCGCAAGCATGCTCCCATCGGATACTTTACTGGTGGCAATTCGTCGCGCTCACCGCGGTCAGGTTTTGCTCCCACGCGGCGACACGGTTCTCCGAGCCGGCGATGTGGTTATCGTCGTTACCCGTCCCCAGTACGAGGCCGAAACCCGAAAGCTGTTCGAATCGCCCAGTCACTCGTCTCTGACCCCCTTAGCTTAGCCATTCTCCCATCGCCAAAAACGACCAGGAGTGTTGGGTTTCGTCCCTGCTCACCCAACACTTTCTCCCCAAGCTCGGCTATACTAATATGTTCTGTCGCGCGAAGAACGACGGATCGGGCTTACCTTTCCTACCCGTCCGTGACCAACCTTACACCGCGCGCTGGTGATCGGAGGTAGTCATGACCGCGAACCGCATCGCCTTCGTCACCGGCTTGCTCAGACCATTGCCTAGATTTCCTGAGGCTTCGTAGCGAAACTCTCGTCGACGTATTTCCTCTAGGAAATTCGGCCCCCCCAAAATGGGGGACGCCTCCATCCTGATAAGCAACCGGTCACGGGGTAAACTACACCATATGGATGAGAATCAAAGTCGCCACCCCCACCGCATCCTTGTCGTCGAGGACGATCCATCGGTCGCCAGTCTGCTTCGTGATCTGTTCGGAAACGACGGCTACGTCGTGCGAACGGCCGGCTCGCTCGCCATGGCGCGCGAGATCCTGCGTGACGTCGATCTCACCGTGCTCGACGTCATGCTTCCCGACGGATCCGGACTGGACCTCTGTCGAGAGATACGCCTCACCTCATCACTGGCCCGTCATCCCATTTTGCTCTTGAGCGCCCACGGGCAAGCGCCCGATCGCATTGCCGGCCTCGAAGCCGGCGCCGACGACTTTCTTCCCAAGCCTTTCGACAACGACGAGCTACTCGCCCGGGTGCGAACCCTCCTCCACACCCGACTGATCGAAACGGCACTGCGCCAGCACACCCGACGTCTCAACGCGCTCCGCCACCTCACCACGATTCTCGTCAATACCGTCGACGTGTCCGATCTGGCCCAGCGCGTGGTCAACGCCGTGCCCGCGGTTTTTGGCAGCGATGCCGCGTTCCTGGCTGGCCTCCTTTCGACCGTCGATCCAGTCGCCAAGACGATCCAGGGCAACGCCGTCACCGATACCCCGCTCGTCCACGCGGTTCTCTCATTTCTCGAACGCCCATTGCGCGAATACGAGTGCAGCTACGACCCATCGGTCAATCTCCTCCACCAGGTCGCCCTGCACGGAACGCCTCGGGAAGCCAACCAATTGGCAGACTTTATCTCTCCTCCCTTTCTGCGGGCCACCGCGGACGAAGCCGAGCAGATCCTCAGCATGCGAGGCGGAGTCGCGATGCCGGTCCACGTTCAAGGTCGACTGATCGGCGTCTTTCTCTTTGCTTTGGCCAAACCAGTCACCCAGATTAACCCCCTCGAGCGCGAGCAAATGCGAGACTTCGTCGATACAATCGGGATTGCTCTCGAAAACGTCCGTCTGTACGCCGAAGCCGCGCGCCTCATGGTCACCGATAGCCTCACCGGTGTCGCGAACCGCCGGCGGTTCGATCAAGCACTCGCCGAAGAGTTCACCCGCGCCAGTCGACTCGACTATCCGGTGGGCCTATTGTTGATTGACATCGACCATTTCAAAGTCGTGAACGATCAGTTTGGCCATCAAACCGGCGACCGGGTGATCCGTGAGATCAGTCACACCCTCAACCACGTCGTGCGCAATACCGATATCGTCGCCCGATACGGCGGCGAAGAGTTCGCCGTCATTTTGCCAGGTGCGCCCGAGGAAAATCTGGCAGCAATTGGAGAAAAGATTCGCCAGGCGGTGCACGACTGGCGAGAGAGCAACACGATCGCCCCGGGGATTCAGATTACCGTCAGCGTGGGCGGAGCCGCCGCCACTCCGTCCGGGACCAGCGTCGACGCCTTGATCAACGCCGCCGACGCCGCCCTCTACCAGGCAAAAACGGCGGGTCGCGACTGTGTTCGCATCGTCGGGATTAGGGATTCAACCGAGCATCCGTGATCAACCGCTTCTCGACATCGCCATCAATCATCGCGGTCACGTCGACGTATCGCTCCAAACCCGACCCGAGCAGCTTCTCTTTGAGCAGGCCATCAACTTGGAAGATCCCGGCTGAGTTATTCATGTGGATCTCGATCCGAATCGGTCGGATCTCACCCGAAGCGATCGAGACCCGATCGATCGCGGCGGCTGAGACCGAGTGGATGTTCAATTGGCCGGCTTCGAAGGGGATTCGCGAGCGCCCTTTCGCCATGTCGAGAGCGTCGGCAACGCGAACAATGCCAGCCTCGAGAGTCAGAGGACGACCGCCCGCGCGGTGGGCGATAATCGCGTGGAGGATCTCAGATATCATCACTCGACAAGCCGCGCGCGGATAGAAGGCTGGCAGAAGCTCACGCAGCTTGTCATGGGCGATGAAAAGACTGTATCGTTCGTGATCGTCCCGGTGAATCGACATCCCGACGTCGTGGAGCAAACAAGCCAATACGACGATCACCTCGGCGTCGTCCACCGACAACTGATGATACTCGACCGCACTGGGGACGATCTGGCGCGTGGTCAATAGACGGAACAGACGTAGGCCAATGTTGGCGACAATTTGAACGTGGACCGGCCCGTGATCGCTCATGCCGAGCCGGTCCATCGCGTTGACGTTGGCGCAGCGCCAAATCGCATAGAGATCGTCGTCGCTATTGACCGCGTCGAGAACGGCTTGCAGGGTGGCGTTGTGACGCGCCGGGAGATGAATCGGCGTCCGATGGCGGGCCTCGGCAGCCGGTTCCTCGACCGATACCGTCTCCGGCGCCGGCACGGCGAAGTCACCCGACGGCAGACCCACGACCTGGCCCGGGATCAATTCCCCACCTTCTTCATTGCGCGCCACCCCGGCGCGATTTTGATCGTCCATGCTTCAGTAACCCTCGGTCAACTCTCTGGTGCGACCGTCACCGCTCCGAGCGACGCCGAGGAAACCAACGCCGCGTACTTTGCGAAAACCCCGACGGTATAGTGCGCGGGCGGCCGTTGCCAACCAACGAGCCGGTCCCGCAGGTCGTCGTCCGAGATCTCGACGTCCAAACGCCGCTTCTCGGCATCGAGAACGATCATGTCGCCTTCCTGCACCGCGGCAATCGGTCCACCTTGTGCTGCTTCCGGCGCAATGTGACCAACCATCAGGCCATGGGTCGCCCCACTGAAGCGGCCGTCGGTGAGCAGCGCCACCGACTCCCCCAATCCAGCACCAACGATCGCCCCGGTGACCCCCAGCATCTCACGCATCCCTGGTCCGCCGCGTGGCCCTTCGTAACGGATAATGACCACGTCACCAGGATTGATTTTCCGGCCAATCACCGCGGTCATCGCGTCTTCTTCCCGGTCGAAGACGCGCGCCGGCCCCCGATGATAGGTTCGCTCGTGACCGGCCAGCTTGACCACGCAGCCTTCCGGCGCCAGGTTGCCCTTGAGGATTGCCAGTCCGCCCACCGGCTTCAACGGCGACTGCAGCGGCCGCACGACCTCCTGCCCCGGTGTCTCAACCGCGTCGGCGGCCTCTTCAGCCAGGGTCCGACCGGTCACTGTCGACTGGCTGCCATCGAGGTAGCCACCCTCGAGCATGCGTTGCGCGACCAATGGAATCCCACCGGCCCGGTCCAGGTCGACCGCGACGAAGCGCCCAGCCGGTCGGAGGTCGACCAGAATTGGTGTCCGCTGGTTCACCGGGTCGAAATCATCAATCGCGAGGGGAATGCCCGCTTCGCGAGCGATTGCGAGCAGGTGAAGCACCGCGTTGGTCGAGCCACCCGAAGCCGCGACCCCGGCGATGGCATTTTCGAGCGATTGACGGGTGACCAGATCTCGCGGCCGGACGCCCTGACGCAACAGGTCCATCACCAATTTTCCGCATCGGACCGCCACGTCGGCTTTGCGGTGGTCGACCGCCGGCACACTGCCACTGCCCATCGGCGCGATGCCCAAAAACTCCATTGCCATGGCCATCGTATTCGCGGTGTACTGTCCGCCGCACGCTCCCGCCCCCGGACAGGCGAAGTTCTCAATCTCGGCGAGCTCGCGATCGTCGATCTTACCCGCCGAGTGGGCCCCGACCGCCTCGAAGACTTCCATGACTGTCAGATCGCGTCCCCGCAGATGGCCCGGCATGATCGAGCCACCGTAGAGCACCAGGCCCGGCAGGTTTAAGCGCAGCAGCGCCATGGCTCCGGCCGGAATCGTCTTATCGCAGCCAACCAGGATGACGATCGCGTCGAGCCCTTGCCCCCGACCAACAAGTTCGATCGAATCGGCGATCACTTCACGACTGACCAGCGATGCCTTCATCGCCTCGGTCCCCATGGTGATGCCGTCGCTGATCGACACGGTATTGATCTCGATCGGCGTCCCCCCGGCTTCCCGGATACCTTCTTTGATGTGGACCGCCAGGTCGCGCATGTTGTAATTGCACGGACCGTATTCGATCCAGCTATGCGCAACGCCAACGAGCGGGCGCGACAGGTCCTCGTCCGTGAAACCGACTGCTTTCAGCATTGCCCGAGCGGCCGCGCGATCGCGTCCCTCGATTATCGTCCGACTCTGATGTCGTGGGTCAAAACTCGCCACCCTTGCCGTCCTCCAAATCCCCCAGAGGTCTGTCTCTACCAAATACCGACTATTCTGGCCAATTCTAACACAGCCGGCTGGCGCCGGAGTTGACGTCTCTGCCCTTCCCGTAACTTGTCAATTGTCAAAGGCGACGACGTGGCTCAGCTCACGCAACCGTTCCGACCTACTTCCAGACGAGCCCGGCAGGGCCAGGACGCCCGGCTCCGACTTACTATCAGGTCCAGCCGCCAGCAAAACGACGCCCGGGGCCTGGCCGGCGTCCTGAACGTCGTCAAAGAACTGGGCGTGTCATTCTCGAAAACGGACGGGGGGAGTACGAACCAATCAGCGGCGCTTGAAATCGCGCTCGAGCTGCGCCGTCGGGAGGTGAATTACAACCGGCCGGCCGTGGGGACAGTAACGACTTACATCAGTTTGCTCGAGCTTGGCGAGGAGGACGGCGATTTCCTCCGCACTGAGAGAATCACCGGCTCGCACGGCGCTGTGACAGGCCATAGTCGCGATCAGTCGGTCGCTGCCATCGGGAGCGTCCGACTCACCGGTGAGCGCGTCGGCCAGGTCCCGCAGCGTGGTCTCCAAGTTTGCCTTCGTCATCGCAGGAGGCACCGCGCGCAACACGAACGCATCCGGGCCGAACTCCTCGAATTGAAAGCCAAGCTGACGCAGCGAATCGCCTCGTTCAGTCAGGGCGCCGCGCTGCTTCGCGTTCAGCCGAACCACGACCGGGGTGAGGAGCGCTTGCGAAGCGGCGTCGGGCCGCTGACGCTGAGCCAGAATCTCCTCGTATAGAACTCGCTCGTGGGCAGTATGCTGATCGATGAAAAAAACGCCGCTTGGTCCCTCGGCAACAATATAGGTATTTTGCACCTGGCCAACCGCCCGAAGCAAAGTCGGGCGGAATGGTCCGTCGAACGACGCATCGTCGACCGGTTGCTCGTTGAGAAACCCAGGTGGCGCCGCCTCGCTCGCGTTTGCGACGCCGGTCGCGCCAGCGGTACCCTCAGCCACTGGCGCGACCGGCGGCATCGGTCCCGGGTCAAACCGAGACGGAGCCGACGGGGAGAGTGGCACGGCGGCTGCCTCGAACCGATCGTCCCCGGTCGGCCAGGCCGCTGGCATCCGCAACGAACCGATCGAAGGGAGAGGCGCGACTTCCAACAAAGCCTCTCGGACCGCTTTATAAACCGCCGAATGCACGGACCGATCATTCGCCAGTCGCACCTCTGCCTTGGTTGGATGAACGTTGCAGTCGACGGCCGAGGGGGGCAACTCCAAGTGCAGCACCACGATTGGGTGACGCCCAGCCGGGAGCTCGGGTTGATATGCTTCTTCGACGGCATAGCTGAGAGACGGGTTGTTGATCCGCCGGCGGTTCACGAAAAACGATAGACCAGTCCGCGTCGCTCGGGTTTGGTCCGGTCGACTGATCAGCCCCCGAATCTGAACCTGGGCGGTCTCAGACGTTGCCTCGATTGGAATCATCGCCTCGGCGATTGCCGAGCCGTAAACTTGACGCACGGCGTCGCGTAGCTCGCCGGAGCCCGGCGTCTCGAGGATCCGTCGGTCTTCGTTCAAAAACCGGACGCAGACGCCGGGATGACCCAGCGCAAACTGTTCGAGCAAATGACCTATTTGGCCGGCCTCGCTGCTGGCCGAGCGCAAGAATTTCAAACGCACCGGTACGTTGAAAAAGAGATTACGGACGAGAATGCTCGTCCCGATCGGCCCAGCCCACGGCTTACGCTCGACGATCTGTCCGGCTTCCAGGGTCATCGCCACCCCAAGCTCGTCGCCGCTCTGGTGGGTATGACAAACGATTTGCGACACCGCGGCAATGCTTGCCAATGCCTCGCCACGGAAGCCAAGGGTTTGAATCTCCGCCAGATCTTCCACCCGGCTGAGCTTACTCGTCGCATGCGGGGCAAAAGCTAAAGCCACGTCGTCCGCGGCGATGCCCTGGCCATCGTCGACGACTCGGATCAATCCCAAGCCCCCGGCTCGCACCTCGACCTGCACCGAATGAGCCTGGGCGTCCAGCGCGTTCTCGACCAATTCCTTCACCGCCGAGGCTGGCCGCTCAATGACCTCACCCGCCGCGATCTTTTGAATGACATCCGGCTCAAGCCCGCGAATCGCCATACCGTCTCGGCAAACGCCGGTCTCCCTTCGGTTCGTCTGACCCCAATCAATCATACGGCACCCAGGCAACCTTCCGCCACGAACCGGGGGAAATTATCAACAAAGACAGAGAATTCTTCAGTGGCTTGAGTACTTTCCACTTCGGCATACTTAACTATCGGAACGAAGTAGGGACGCCATGGAACGGGAGGCTCGATCGATGAAGCACGGACTGATCGTTACTGGCATCGTCTTAGGACTAGCTTTCACCACAATCCTATCCTGGCAAAGCGCGGCCGCGAGAACAATTCAAGAACCGCGCGCCATCGGCCCGGCGTCCACCACAATTCCGGTTGGCAATGGCCCGTTTGGCGTCGCCATCGATCCCATCAATCACGAAGTGCTGGTGACCAACCGGTACGCCAACAGCGTCTCGGTCATCGCGACGACGAGTGAAACGGTCATCGCGACAATCGCGGTCGATCAGAATCCAGTCTACATTATCCCCTGGCCCGGTTCTCAACATCCGACCTGGTTCTTCGTTGCCAACGAGTTCGGCAACGACATCTCGGTGATCGACTCGGCGACGAATACGGTCATCCAGACCTACCAAAACGTCGGATCCAACCTCCACGGCATGGCCATCGATCCAAACCGAGGCTTGCTCTACGTCGCCGGCGACGAGAGTAACAACGTCTACGTGGTGAACGTATCGACCGGCCAGCTTGCCGCGGCAATCTCCGGGGTTCCAAACGCCTACGGCGTCGCCCTCGACCTCGACCACAACCGCCTCTATGTCTCGAACTCGGACGTATCCGAGGACACCGTTAATGTGATCGATACCACGACCAATACCGTGACCGGTACGCTCACGGTTGGTAACCATCCCTACGACGTCCAGTCCCTTCCCGGCGCCAGTCCAAATGCCAATCGGATTTTCGTTGCCAACGAGGGAGATAACACGATTTCCGTGATCGATTCGGCGACGAACGTCGTCGAATCATCGACGCTGACCACCGACAACCAGCCACAAATGCTCGCCATCGATCCAGTGAACAATCGCCTGCTGGTTACCAACTATTCGCAGAGCACACTCGAACTCTTCGACCTCGCGACCGGCCAAAAGATCGGCCCATCCATCCCAGTTGGCCACAACCCCCAGGGACTCGTCGTGGACACCGCCACGAACCTGGCCTACGTTGCCAATTCAGTCGATAATACCGTTTCGGTGGTGGCGCTTCCTCCAAACGGCGCGACGTCGACCCCCACCGCGACGTCGACTCAAACGCCAACTCAAACGCCCACCGCGACGTCGACGGCTACCTCCACGCCCACTAATACTCCAACCACGACGAACACGCCAACGCCAACGGCAACCGCGACGGCGAGCCCAACCGCGACGCCAACCGCCACGCCTACACCGATACCGGTGGTCACCGACCCGTGCGCCCGATGTGTGATCTACCTACCCAATGTTTCGCGGTAACCTGATGCCTAACTCGTACCCTTCGTTTCGTCGTCGCTGCTCATCAGCCGCCGACTAACGACCGGAATCTGCGCTTCCAGTGCGAGATCAAGCGCATACCCAGCCTCTTCCCAGAGACCGTCGGCGGTGACCGCATCCGTTGGGAACGTCGCCAAGCCGGTGTAAACGTCGAGACTGAGAGCCGCTTCGAGCCGGTTCTTGGTTCGATCGACGACGATTTCCGCGCCTTCGAGTCCGGTTTCCGGCAGGATCATCGCGATCTCCCGATCGCTCGTACCGACCACGACGTCGATCGTTCGTAAAGCTCCCGGGATGAGGCGGGTTGCAACGCGCCAGGTTTCCACGGACGCCGAGTCACGCGGACGCATCCGCACGACGGTGAGCGGCAGGTTATTCCGGCGAACTCGCTGGATCTCCCGGCGCAACACTTCAAAGCCCTTATCCAACTTGTAGAGACCGGTCTGCGGATCCACCACGGTCAACTCGTCGAGCAAAGCGACGTGTCGCTGGAGATCGGCGTGCTGCGCTTCCCAGAGGAGCTTCGCCTGGCGCACCAGAATACTCGCGAACAACAAGATCGCGAGGCTGACACCGACGAAAACCACGTACCGATTTGAGGCCGATGGCGGAGCCAGGTTGTTCTGGACCAGGGCGGCCCACCCCGCCGTCAATCCCAGGCTGAGCCCGACGATCAAAATCAAACGCAAACGCCAGTTCCAGCCAAGCAGCACCCCGACCACGACCAGCCAGAGCGCGGCCGCGGTCCAGGTTGGCACCGGCGAGGGCGTCCAAAGCGGCAGGCTGCCAATCCCCAGTGCAACGAGGCCAAAGGCTAGTCCAAGCCAGATTTCGAGACCGTTGGCGCGATCCAGTAGCTGTCTCACGCCGGCCGCCTCAGTCGCGCCCAAACTTGCCACGCGAGAGCCAGCAACGCGATTAGCGCCAACGGCAGCGCCCCGAGCAGCGCCAGGCGTAACGGACTCGTTGCCGCCGGCCTCGCCTCACTGACGTTGCCAGGGCGGATCGGCAGCGTTGTGTTCGCATCCGTCACCGCGACCGCCGGACCGCTTAGCCCCCCTCTCCCCGCCAGCGAAGCCGCCCACCCCGCCGCGGTCGCATCCGAGCCGGTAACCAGGAGCAATGCCTGAGAGGTTGCCCACGGAGAAGCGGCAATTTCCACGATTCCCCAACGTCCGGTCGACGTGACCTGCGTTACGCCGGCCCCTTTCGCGTCAACCGTCCGCTGTCCAGACGGTCCGAGCCCAACGGGCAAGCGTGGCCCCACGTCGTCGATCCAGTGATTATTCCCCGGCGTTCCGTACAAGACGACCTCGTGGTCCGATGCCTGGCTTGGCGAGAACTGACTGGCGGTGACGCCGTCGAAGCGCACCGGTTCACGGGCATCTCGTCCGACCAGATAGGCGAGCTGAAGAGGCATGGACCATTGGGTCGGATCATCCGGAACAACGAATAACGTGGGGGCCGCTCCACCAATGATCGGATACGGCAGTGCCGACAGGTCAAACGATTGGCTCGTCGTGCCTTCGGCCAGGTCAACCGAGCTACTCGCGAGCACGGTTGCCCAGGCTTGTTCCTGGGGCAACGGCCCGCAGGCCGACATGTGGGGTAAGTAGAAGGCAAAAGACAGGCCGACCGTGTTGAAGCCCGGTTGGGCAATACCCGACGGGATCGTCACCGAGACGTCAATCTGATCCGGTTTGCCCGTCGGCAAACGCACGGCGGTGAGCGTTCGACCATTAAATGACACCTGGATCGACGAACGATCGCCGTCAAGCAGCGGCGAGGCGAGCATCTGCAGGTGAAGCACGGTTTGTCCGGCCGCGTCGCGCGCGCTCAACGGAACGCGCAC
>DATLSK010000009.1:0-5764 GCA_035534155.1 Chloroflexota bacterium
CGAGCCAATCGACGAGAACTACCGGGGAGAGGTCGCCCAACGCTGGCGCTACCGGGACGGGACCGGTGAGATTGGCATCATCGCCTCGGTCACCCAGCCATTTTGCCGCGACTGCTCTCGGGCGCGACTCACCGCGGAAGGAAAACTGTTCACCTGCTTATTTGGCAACCATGGCCACGACTTCCGGGCGCTGCTTCGCCAGGAGAGCACCGACGACGAGATCGCCCAGCTTTTGAGCCGCGTCTGGCGGACTCGGGCCGATCGCTACTCCGAGTTGCGTACGGAAGAAACGGTTGGCGTGCGCCCAAAGGTCGAGATGTCCAAAATCGGTGGCTGAACTTGACAGACCGAAGGTCCAGGGCCACAGGTCCTGACCCTGACCGTTTGCGCACGGCACTCTCCGACGGGACCTCTGGCGTCGGGATGGTCATCCTGAGTGAAGCGAAGGATCGGCCACCCCATCGAGCGTCCTAACGGTTTGTCGGTTAGCCTCACCGAATCGCCGTCGTTCCATGGATGCGGCCTAACGGACCGGGGGCGAGAACCAGGAGACTCATCTCCCGGTCCCCGCCCCCGGTCCCTCGCTTTTCAGATTCCCTCTCTGGTCCCGGTTCGGCGATTTCAGGTCAGCAGCGACAAGGGATGCTCGAGGTAGTCCTTCAGCTTGCCGAGGAACTCGGCACCGGTCACTCCGTAGTAGACGCGATGGTCGGCCGATAAGGAAATTCGTACCCGCGGCGCGATCACAATCTGGTCGTCTTTGACGACTGGTTCCTTCGCGATTTGTCCGATTGCCAGCATACCGCTTTCCGGTGGATTGATGATGGCCAGGAACTCCTCGACCGGGTGCTGACCGAGGTTTGACACGCTGAAGGTACCGCCGTCGAGGTCGCCGGGACGCGGCTTGTTTTCGCGTGCCCGCTGGACGATCTCCCGAAATTGCTTGGTCAGCGTTCGCAGGTCGGTCTGATCGACGTGGTGTAGCACCGGAATCAACAGACCGTTGCCTTCGGTCGAGACGACGACGCCAACGTTGATGTCCGCGTGCTGCTCGATGTGATCGTCAATCCACGAGGCATTCACCTGGGGGACGGCGCGCAACGCGAGGCCAACCGCTCGGACAATCATTTCGGTGAAGCCGACGTGCGTGTCTTGCCAGGTCGCGTTGAGCTGGCCCCGTAAACGGCTTGCTTCGGTGAGATCGATCGCGGTACTGACGTAGAAGTGAGGCACCGTCGTCTTGCTCTGCACCATACGCCGCGCGATCGTCCGCTGCATGGCCGACGTCGGTCCGGCCGGTGCCGCGGCGGGAGCGGCTGGGGTCGGGCCTCGGGAGGGCGGTGGTGCGGGCACGGGTGTTGGCGGCGTGACGGCGCGCTGGGCCTGGGCAATTGCCTCGACATCCTCGCGGGTGATGCGCCCGCCGGGGCCGGTGCCAGTCACTGCGTTTAGATCTACGCCCATCTCCTCGGCGAGCCGACGAGCGATCGGTGAGGCGCGGATCGCTCCCCTTGCCTCGTTCGCACTCGGCTCCGGAGCAGGTTGGGGGGCAGCTTCGCGGAAGGCGGGAGTCGGGGGCGCGGCCGTTTCCGCGACGGCGGCGCCAGTTGTCACCGGTGGTGTCTCGGCGGGTGCTTCATTCAGGCCGCCGACGATTGCGATTGGTGTCCCGATGGGAACCGTTTGTCCTTCGGGGAGCAGGATTTTTTGCAAGCGGCCACTGGTGAAAGACTCGAGATTCATCGTCGCCTTGTCGGTTTCGATCTCGGCCAGGGGCTCGCCTTTCTTCACTTCGTCGCCTGGTTTCTTCAGCCAGCGGGCGATTGTTCCCTGCTCCATCGTGTCGCTCAGGCGAGGCATTACAATTTCAGTTGCCATGGTCCTTTTGAATCCTCTTCCGCCCTATTTTCGAAAGCGACGAGGCAGCATCGCCTTGGCGGTGGCCACGATTTTATCGGCGTGGGGTAACGCCGCTGATTCCAGCGGCTTACTGTACGGCATCGGGATCCCGGCGGTATTGACCCGAGCAATTGGCGCGTCCAGGTAGTCAAAGGCTTCTTCTTGGAGAGTCGCCGCGATTTCCGCGCTGACTCCGTACGAACGCCAGTCTTCGCCGACGACAATCGCTCGGGTTGTCTTGCGGACCGACTCGGCCGGCGTTTGGATGTCGAGCGGTCGCAGGGTTCGCAAGTCGACGACTTCGGCCTCGATCCCTTCCTTGGCCAGCTTGTCGGCGGCTTCCATCGCCGTAAGCACCATCCGCGAATGGGCGACGATCGTAATGTCACGCCCTTCGCGAGCGATCCGGGCTTTGCCAAAGGGAACGAGGTATTCTTCTTCGGGCACTTCGCCAACCGTGTTATAGAGAGCCAGGTTCTCAATGAAGAGGACCGGGTTGTTGTCGCGGATCGCCGTTTTCAGCATTCCCTTGGCGTCGGCTGGCGTGGCTGGACAAACGACTTTCAGGCCCGGCACGTAGGCGAAATAGACGTCGAAGTTCTGAGAGTGCTGCGCACCGAGCTGGTGGCCAGCCCCCTGAGGCGTGCGGATGACGACCGGAACGCAGACCTGACCGCCGAACATATAGCTGATCTTTGCCGCGTTGTTGATGATCTGATCGATCGCCACCAGGATGAAATTGATCGTCATGATCTCGGCGACTGGCCGCAAGCCAACCATCGCGGCGCCGATTCCCGCTCCGACAATCGCTTCCTCGGAGATTGGCGTATCCTTCACCCGCTCGGGTCCAAACTCGTCGTAGAGTCCCTGGGTGACTTTATAGGCGCCGCCAAACTGAGCAATGTCCTCGCCGAGCAGAAAGACCGACGGATCACGCTGCATCTCTTCGCGTAGCGCCTGGCGTAATGCTTCGCGGTAGGTGATCTTAGCCACCCGTGACCTCCCGCTCTTCAGCCGATTCGCAGTAAATGAAATCATAGAGTGTTGAGAGATCCGGGAAGGGGCTCTGATCGGCGAACTCGACGGCGTCGGTCACGATCTCCTCGACCCGTTTATCGATTTCGTCAACGCCGGCCTCGTCGATCAGACCAACGCTGATCAGTTTTCCACGGAACGTCACGATCGGATCGCGCCGCCGCCAATGTTCGACCTCTTCCGCGGTTCGGTAGGTGCCGGCATCGGCCATCGAGTGACCCCGATAGCGATAGGTGACCGCTTCGAGGAGAGTGGGGCGGCGATCCTGACGCGCCCGATCGGCCGCGCGGGTAGTCGCTTCGTACACGGCGAGGAGGTCCATACCGTCCACGCGCTCGGCGGCCATATCGTAGGCGCACGCTTTGCGCCAGATCTCGGTGACCGGAGTCTCTTCGGCGACCGACTTGCCCATCGCGTAGAGATTGTTGACGCACAAGAAAACGACCGGCGTCTTCCAGAGCTCGGCCATATTCAGCGATTCGTGAAAGGCGCCAATGTTGGTCGAGCCATCGCCAAACACGCTCATGACAATCGCGTCGGATGACTGGTACGTCATCGCGAATCCCGCGCCGACGGCGAGCGGTAATGCTCCGCCGACGATGCCATAGCCTCCCAGAAATCGCTTCTCGACGTCGAATATGTGCATCGAGCCGCCACGCCCCTTGGATGTACCGGTAGCTTTTCCAAATAGCTCGGCCATCACCGCGCGGGGAGAAACGCCGCGGACGATGGCGTGGCCGTGTTCGCGGTAATTGCTGAAGACGTAGTCCTGAGGCGCGAGTGCGCCCATTGAGCCAACAACGGTCGCTTCTTCACCGATGTTCAGATGAAGGTACCCACCGATCTTGGCGCGCGTATACATCTCGGCGGCAGCTTCTTCGAACTGCCGGATCAACACCATCTGTTCGTACCAGTGGAGAAGCTGGGCCTGTCGATCCGGAGTGAGGAATCCCGCACCCGGAGGGGATTGAGCCGAGCCACCGACCGCCGATTCGGCTGATAACTCAGGAGCCCGACGAGGCTCCGCGGGCTTCATCACCATTTCATCCTCCTGAGTCGCCTGCTCCGGGCCAGCCTTGAAAAGGGACGGGACTCTCGTTCCGTTCTTTCGCCCGCCCGCAGGTGACGTCATCGTTTTGCCGTTAGAAGTTGTCACTGCTGACTTCAGGTTGCCTTTGATTACAGTCTTCACCCGACATCTTGGCCGAGCACAATTGGCTCGCACCATTGCTATTTATACCAGGTAATCAACAAACTGGCGAATGCTGGCCGTTTCCTTTGGCCATTAAAGTCCCATTAAAGTCCCGGAATCCAAAACCACGAAACCCTCACGACAATGGCTCAGCTAATCGCGGGTGATTAAGCGCACCGCGCGCTCGAAGAACACGTAGTCCCAGATCCAATTGATCACGACCAGCATGCGATTTCGGAAGCTGATCAACTGAAGCAGGTGAACGACGAGCCAGGCGACCCAGGCCGGAAAACCGGTCAAGTGAAGGTTGCCGATCTGGCAGACCGCTGCGTTGCGGCCAATCGTCGCCATTGTGCCCTTATCGTGGTACGTGAAGCGCAGGAGCGGTCGTCCGTCGATCTGGCGCCGAAGGTTTTGGGCGACGAGCTCGCCCTGCTGGACCGCGACCGGCGCGAGCATCGGTAAAGCTCGGCCGTCGGCTCCGTCGACACTGGCGAGGTCGCCAATCGCGTAGGCGTTTTCCAGCCCGGCGACCTGAAGGGTCGGGGTGACTTTCACCCGTCCTCCCCGGGCCAGCGGTAGTCCCATCTCGGCCGCGAGCCCACTCGGTCGAACGCCGGCGGTCCAGACTAACGTCTCGGTCGCGAGCGCATCGCCATTGCTCAGGATCACCGTTTGGCCATCAAAGCTTTCCACCGGCGAAGCCAGGCGAATCTCGACTCCCTTTTCGTGGAGCGCCCGGAGCGCAGCTTTCTGCAAGTCACCGGCAAACGGCGCCAGCAAGTTCGGACCTGCTTCGGCCAGCACGACGCGCGCGTCCTTGACGTCCAAGCCGGCGTAATCGTGAGCCAGGACGAGTCGGATCAATTCGGCCAGTGCCCCGGCGAATTCAACGCCGGTTGGACCACCCCCGACGACGACGAAGGTCAACAGCGCCGCGCGCCGCTGAAGGTCTTTCTCGCCGATCGCTCGCTCGAAGCAATCGAGGAGATGATTCCGCAGAGAAACCGCACCGTTGAGGTCTTTGAGACCGAGCGCCCGATCTTTCAGCTCGTCGTGGCCGAAATAGTTGGTAACGCTGCCGGCGGCCAGAACCAGGTAGTCGTACGGGATCGCTCCGACGTCGGTGAGCAGTTGGCGATGCTCGGGATCCAAGCCGGTCACGTTGGCCATGCGAAAGCGAACGTTGGGAATGTCGCGCAAGATTCGGCGGATCGGATACGCGATCTCCTCCGGTTCGAGGCCCGCGGTCGCGACCTGGTACAGGAGTGGCTGGAAGCAATGGTAGTTGTGGCGATCGATGACCAGCACGTCGGCTTCGACCCCGGCCAGGCCCCGGGCGACCCGTAATCCGCCGAAGCCGGCGCCCACGACAACTACCTTCGGCCATCCCCCCAGGATCGGCAATCGCCGGTCGTTGGCGCGGGAGCGCAAGATCCACGCTGCCGCGCTGGCGACCGCACTGCCAATGGCAAGTAGTCCGAGATCGCGAACCCACATCCGCTTCGTCATCGCTTTAATCGTTCGGTAAGAATCGTACAATCAGATTCACGCAGATCCAGGTCCGCGGCCGTGCGCGCCGAAAGATCCCATACTTGGTGATTTTACACCGTTGCTGGGGAGATCTCCAAGAAAGGC
>DATLSK010000010.1:0-2279 GCA_035534155.1 Chloroflexota bacterium
GTCGCGGCGTTAAAACACCTGGATTCCTAGTTCTGCCGCCTTACGATCGAGAAACTCTTTAATCGCCGGCATGGCGGCGAGCGGAGCGTGCTCGACGACCAGGTAGCGCTCTGGGCCCAATGCCTCGACGCGCCGCATGAATCGATCCCAGTCGAGCAATCCCTCGCCAGCCGGGCGTTCGTCGATGTGTACCACCAGCCGATTCTCGACGACGACATCTTTCGCGTGCGCGTTGACCACGAACGGAGCGACGACGTCGAGCATCTGCTCGAGTGCATCGCCATTGCGGTAGACTGTCTCGAGAGTCAACCAGTTCACCGGATCGAAATCACAGCGAATCGCTGGCGAATCAACTTCTTCGAGCACGCCGCGCATCATCTCGGCCGAATTCAGCGTCACCAGCACGTGCCCTTCCATGCCAACGATCACCCCGTGATCCTCGGCGACTGGAGCCACCTCTTTTAAGCTCTTGATCAACTGCTCGCGACAGATTGGCTCCCAGTTCTTCGGATGAGGATGCCACGCGCCGCCCCAGTCAGCCATGGTCGCACCAACCTGGGCAATGCTACCAGGGCCAGTATGGCAAGTTTGGCTGCCGAGCAGACCGGCGATGCGCACCGCCTCGCACAGCGCCAGCACGGCCTGGCGACGAATCGTCTCGTCGGGATGAATCAAGGGTGGGCGGTGACCGATCGCCTGAACCATCGTCAGGCCATAATCGTCGAGAATTGCCCGAACTCGTTTGCACTGCGACTCGGTCGTGGCAAACGGATCGTCGTGATCAAAACGGCTGAACACGCCGGTAAAGCCCAGCTCGCGGGTGCGCGCAGCCATGGCCTCGGTAAACTCGTCGATGTGATGGGGGTAAAGGTCACCTGAGCACGCGAAGCGCACGATTCCTCCTGAATAGTCGTGGCACGGAGTCCGGGCCCGTCTCGCCAAGTCAGCGAAGCCGGGCTCGGACTAGCTTACCATCAGGAGGAAGAGAATACCACCGCGGCACCCCGCCTGGAGATCGCTCGCCTACGCGGGCGGCACCATCACGATCAAGCCCTGCGGTCCCTTGCCGGCTTGCACTCGCGTCTTGACCGCGAGCGTGTCCATGTCGATCACCGCGACATTGTTGGCTCCGGTCACCGCGATGTAGGCGGTCTTGCCATCCGGGGTAAAACCAATGTTCGACGAACCCTGGCCCACCTCAACCCGCTTGACAACTTTGATCGCCTTCGCATCGTAGACCGAAACAAACGTATCGCCATCGTGGGTAACGATCACGTAGCGTCCATCCGGTGACCAGGCGTTCGTGGTCGGGCCTTTGCCGTCGGGCAAGGTCTGCTCGATAGCAAGGGTATTGGGATCCAGGATATTATTGGTGTTGTTCCCAACGGCCTGAACCCAGAGTTGCTTGCCATCGGGCGACACGCGCAGCATGAACGGCTTGCTTCCCTTTGGAAAGTCAACTCGTTTGACAATTTTCAACGTCGATAGATCGAACTTCGCGACCGTATCCTGATCGCGCTCCGGAGTAAAGCCGAACGAACCGTCCGGCATGAGATGAAGGTCTCAAGGGAATTTTCCGGTGTCGATCTTATCCGTCACCTCACCGGCCGCGGTATCGATCACATTGATGACATTGCTTCCGGCGGCGTTCACCACTGCTCGTTTCTTGTCCGGGGTAAGCATCAAGCTGTGGCCGGGACCAAGCGTGCCGGTGTCGATCGTCTTGACAACCTTCATGGCCTTCGGATCAATCACGACGGCTTGCAGCTTGTTATTCGGGAAATCGTAGCTCCAAATGTTCTTGCCGTCCCAGTAATTTTGCTCGTTCGAGAGCCAGCGAATCGTCGCGCTGAGCGGGCGAGTCGCGACCACGCCGTTATTCGCCGTGTCGATAACCGTAACGTCGTGCGAGCCAGTATTGAAAACGTAAACCCAGGGAGCCTTACCACTGGCTCCGGCTGCCGTGGTCGCGACTGGCTTCGTCGGCGTCCCGGGCTGGGAGACCGTGGTCGCGGCTGCCGACGGCGCACTGGTCGCTCCCGCGGTCGGTACCGACGCGGGAGCACTCGTCGGTGCACTCGCTGGAGCCGCGGTCGGCGAGGCACCCGGCGCGGGGGCGCACGCCGCGGCAAGGAGCGCGGCAGTTCCACCAGCCGCGGCCCGCAGGAAACGACGTCGCCCGAGCAGCGTCACCAGGGCAAGCGCGATTGAATCATCGATTGGATCGATTGCAAGAGGAAGTGTCGGCGCCGGAGTGCATGCGGGCTGACCGTCCGCAG
>DATLSK010000011.1:0-9164 GCA_035534155.1 Chloroflexota bacterium
TCGAGACGAGCTTCGCCGCCGAAACCGAGACGGACCTTTTTGGCGAGCAGTCGGTTCTTTGCGGCGGCGTGAGTGCCATGGTCACCGCGGCGTTCGAAGTCCTGGTGGAAGCCGGCTACCCGCCCGAGCTGGCCTACTTCGAGTGCTGCCACGAGCTGAAACTGATCGTCGACCTGATTTACCAGGGCGGTCTAAGCTACATGCGCTATTCGGTCAGCGATACCGCCGAGTATGGCGACTACACGTCAGGACCGAGGGTCATCGACGAGCACGTTCGCGAGTCGATGCGAGGGGTGTTGCGAGATATCCAAAGTGGTACCTGGGCGAAGAACTGGATTCTCGAAAACCAGGCGGGACGACCCGCCTTCTATGCGATGCGGAACAAGGATGCCGATCATCAGCTTGAAGTGGTTGGGAAGCAGCTCCGCGCGATGATGCCGTGGTTGAAGTCGCGGTAGCAGCGCGCACCTGGCTGGAGCCACAGCACAATAGTTAGCCCGTGGCCGGTCGGCGGGGCTTGTCCCCCGCCCGGCCGCGGCCTCGGGTAGACCCAGGCTTGACGGATCGATCGGAAGTTCTGCTCGATGGCAAGCACGCGAGCAGATGTTAGGTAAGCGAGCGAGGAGAGCAATGGACCGGGTAATCATCTTTGATACGACCTTGCGTGATGGCGAGCAATCGCCGGGCGCGACCCTGAACGTCGAAGAAAAGGTCGATATCGCCCACCAGCTTGTCCGACTCGGCGTGGACGTGATCGAAGCGGGCTTTCCGATCGCCTCGCCGGGTGACTTCGAGGCGGTGCAACGCATCGCACGCGAGGTGCACGGCGCGACCATTTGCGGGCTCGCGCGAGCGGTGCCCATTGATGTGGACCGGGCAGCCGAGGCGCTGAAGGACGCCGATGATCCGCGGATTCACGTCTTTATTTCGTCGTCGGATATTCACCTGGCGCATCAGATTCGAAAGAATCGATCGGAAGTGCTCGAGATTACCGACGCGATGGTCCGTCGGGCAAAGGGCTTCGTCTCGAACGTCGAGTTCTCACCCATGGATGCAACGCGTTCGGAGACAGAGTATCTCGTCGAGATTCTCCGGGTGGCGGTTGCCGCCGGGGCGACGACCCTGAACATACCCGACACGGTCGGTTTCGCGGTCCCGGAAGAGTTTGGCGACCTGATCGTTTATTTGCGGAAAACAGTGCCTGGAGCCGACAAGGTTGTTTTCTCGACACACTGCCATGACGACCTGGGAATGGCGGTTGCCAACAGCTTGGCCGGGGTAAAAGGCGGGGCGCGTCAAATCGAGTGTACCATCAACGGAATCGGTGAACGCGCCGGCAACTGTTCGCTCGAAGAAGTTGTGATGGCCTTGCGCACTCGAAAGGATTATTACGGGATAGACACCCGCATTGATACGACTCAGCTTTACAAGACAAGCCGGATGGTCTCGAACTACACCGGAATCATGGTTCAACCAAACAAAGCGGTCGTTGGCGCCAACGCTTTTGCGCACGAGTCCGGCATTCACCAGGATGGCATTCTCAAAGAGCGTTCGACGTTCGAGATCATGAATCCGAAGGACGTTGGCCAATCCGATACCTTGCTGGTCTTAGGCAAGCATAGTGGTCGCCACGCCTTCAAGACTCGCATGGAAGACCTGGGCTATAAGCTGTCCGACGAAGATTTGAACCGTTCGTTCGCCCGCTTCAAGGAATTGGCTGACAAGAAGAAGGCGGTCTCGGATCAGGATCTGGCGATGATCGTCGCCGACGAAATTCGGACACCAACCGAGATCTATCGTCTCGATCACGTTCAGGTTTCCTGCGGCGATCACAGCATTCCGACCGCGACCGTTAGACTGATCGGACCAGATGGCACGGTCCTCTGCGATTCAGCCACCGGCACCGGACCGGTTGACGCGGTTTACAAGGCAGTAAATCGTCTGATTAATTGGGAAAACCGCTTGATCGAGTACTCGGTGCAATCAGTAACGGCTGGACTGGATGCGATTGGCGAGGTCACGATTCGCATCGAGTCCGACGGCCGCGTGTTCGGCGGTCGAGGCGCCGACACCGATGTGATCGTCGCGAGCACTCGAGCGTACGTGAATGCGCTAAACAAGCTCTTGGCGGCGGTTCGCGAGCCCGCGGCAGTGGTTGGGTAGGCGGGGTTCGTCGGACCTGGTAGATTAGGGCAAGGAGCGATTTGTTGGAAGCAACCCTCGCCGTGTTGCCGGGCGACGGCATCGGCGTCGAAGTTACCGCCGAGGCGGTTAAGGTACTCGAAGTCGTGGCCGAAAGGTTCGGCCACCAGTTCACATTTCCAACTGGCATCGTGGGCGGGGCGGCGATTGACCAGACCGGAACCGCGCTTCCCGACGAGACGCTGGAACTCTGCCGGCGGAGCGCGGCGATCCTCTTCGGGGCAATTGGTGGACCGAAGTGGGACGATCCGCGCGCCGCGGTGCGACCCGAGCAAGGGTTGCTCGCCTTGCGTAAAGGCCTCGGACTCTACGCCAATCTCCGGCCGGTTAAGCTGAACGCCGGACTGCTCGAGTCGTCTACCCTTAAGCCGGAAGTGGTCAGCGGTGTGGATTTGATCGTCGTCCGCGAACTGACCGGTGGCCTCTATTTTGGCGAGCCAAGCAAGCGCTGGAGCGACGAGAGCGGCCGAAAAGCGGTCGATACCCTGCTCTATACCGAACAGGAAGTCGAGCGCGTCGTTCAGGTCGCTTGCGATTTGGCTCGCGGCCGGCGCAAGAAGGTGACGTCGGTCGACAAGCAGAACGTGCTGTCGTCCTCGCGGCTTTGGCGAGAGGTCGCGACCGAGGTGGCGGCGCGTAATCCGGACGTGGTCGTCGAGCATGTCCTCGTCGATAATTGTGCGATGCAGCTCGTTCGAGACCCGCGTCAATTCGACGTCATCGTCACGGAAAACATGTTTGGAGATATTCTCACCGACGAAGCATCGGTGCTGGCTGGCTCGATGGGAATGCTGCCATCGGCAAGTCTCGCGAATGGTAAATTCGGCATGTACGAGCCAATCCACGGCACGGCGCCGCAAATCGCTGGTCAGAATATCGCGAACCCGATTGCCGCTATTTTGAGCGCGGCAATGTTGTTACGTTTGAGCTTGGATTGCCCAAGCGAAGCCAATGCGGTCGAAAGAGCGGTTCAAGAGGTGCTTGACGACGGATATCGGACTGCCGACATTCGCTCGGCTGATTCGAAGGCGGTTGGCACGCGCGAAATGGGCGATCTCATCGCGAACCGGATTGCACGGAGTTGAACATCATGGAGCGCCAGGTTTTCGTTTACGATACCACCTTGCGGGATGGAACTCAGCGAGAGGGAATCTCTCTATCGGTCGACGACAAGCTCAAGATTGCGCGTCGGTTGGATGAAGCAGGGTTCCATTACATTGAAGGTGGCTACCCCGGTTCAAATCCGAAGGACGTCGAGTTCTTTTCTCGGATTAGCGAGCTGGCGCTCAAACAAGCAAAACTGGTGGCCTTTGGTAGCACGCGTCGTCCGAACGGACCGACGCCAGATCCGAACCTGCGTGCGCTGACCGACGTCGCGACTCCCGTGGTCTGCATCGTCGGCAAGAGCTGGACATTGCACGTCGACAAGGTGCTGGGAACGACCCTCGACGAAAACCTGCACATGATCGCCGACTCGGTGGCTTACCTGAAGTCTGCCGACCGCGAGGTCATTTACGACGCTGAGCACTTTTTTGACGGATACAAGGATGACCCGGCGTATGCACTTGCCACGTTGCGCGCGGCAGCCGAGGCCGGCGCGGCCTGGCTGGTTCTTTGCGACACCAACGGAGGTAGTCTGCCGGAGCAGATCCAAGAGATCGTCCGCGCCGTGATCGCGGCATTTCCTGCCGCGCGAATCGGGATCCACACCCATAATGACGGCGAGCTGGCCGTGGCAAACACACTGGCGGGAGTCGCGGCCGGCGCGACCCAGATCCAAGGAACAATTAACGGCTACGGCGAGCGAACCGGCAACGCCAATCTGTGCTCCATCATCCCTAATCTTCAGCTCAAGCAGGGGTATCGTTGCATCGACGACGATGAGATTCGTCGAATTACCGATCTCTCTCGTTACGTGGCCGAGATTGCAAACCTGGCTCACGATAGCCACCTGCCATTTGTCGGGGCGAGCTCGTTTGCCCACAAGGCGGGGCTGCACGTGAACGCGGTGCTGAAGAACAGTCGCTGCTACGAGCACATCACGCCAGAGCTCGTCGGGAATCGTCAACGTATCCTGGTGAGCGAGCTGAGCGGACGGAGCAACATTCTGGTCAAAGCCGAGCAGTTCGGCGTAGATCTGAGTGGAAATTCCGGCGACGTTCGCGCGTTGCTGGACACCCTCAAGCAGCTTGAAAGCCAGGGCTTCCAGTTCGAGGCGGCCGAGGCAAGCTTCGAGCTTCTGATGCGTCGCCTACAGCCCCAGTATCATCCTCCATTCGAGCTGTTGGATCTGCTGGTGATCATCGAGCGGCGGCGGGGCAGCGGTATTGTTGCCGAGGCGACGGTCAAGATCAAAGTCGGCGACGAGATTTACCACACCGCGGCCGAGGGGAACGGGCCAGTCAATGCCCTCGATACGGCGATTCGAAAGGCGCTTCTCCAGTTTTATCCAGAGCTTGCCGACGTTCAGCTCGTCGACTACAAAGTGCGCGTGCTCGATGGCAATGACGGAACTGGCGCGGTGGTCAGGGTGTCGATCGAGAGTGGCAACGGCCGACAAAGCTGGGCGACGATCGGAAGTTCGCCAAATATCATCGAAGCTAGTTGGCTCGCACTCGCGGATAGTTTAGAATATGCTTTGCTGAAGTCGCTAAATCGTGAGTCGAGCGCTCCCGAGTTGGAAGGTGCGATTCGGCCGCTCTAGAAGCGGTCGAGAGTCTCCAGACGGTGGCCTTCGGACGGCGCGGCTTCACTTCGGTGGAAAGATGAAACTGGCGATTGACGTTCGACTACGAGCCGCCTTGATTGCCATCCTCTTCGTTGTCGCGGCCTGTGCGGTCGCGCCGACAGCGATCAATGCACCGGTTAACCTGGTTGTCTGGGTCGACAATCCAGCAATCGGGGCATCGATTCGTCAGCGGATCATTCCTTTCGAGCGCGATCACCCCAATATTCAGATCAAAGTGTTCGATCAGCTCGGCAAAATTCGAAACGGCGACGTTTCGACGGCGATCGAGGCGCTCAACGATTCCGAGCTGGCTCCGGATGTTATCGCCTTGAGCGATTCCGACATCGCCCTGATGAGTAATCCCAACGATCTGATGAATCTGAGTCCGTACATTATTCAGCAGTCGGATTTTCATTTGGACGACTTTTTCCCCACCGTGCTTTCGGATTTTCAAGTTCGGGGGCGGCAGCTCGCGATTCCGTCGGAAATCGTGCCGTGGGTTATTTTCTATAACAAGCAGATGTTTAACACGGCGAAAGTGTCTTTTCCATCACTCGATTGGACAACGAGCGAATTCGTCTCGGATGCCCAACGGGTTCAGCGCGGCACGTCGGCAAAGCAGTCGACGATTGGATTCGTTACCGATCCGACCCAGGCGTTTCTGGCATTCACCGAGACGTACGGCGTCCAGCCACAGAGTGGCGTCGACGACCCCTACGCGCATTGGCTCGACGATCCTCAAACAATCGCCGCGATGCAGTGGTTTGCCGACCTTGGGCTGCGCCAAAGGATCATGCCGACCGAGATTGGCAACCGAAGCGTTGGGCTGTGGTTTGCCGGACGGGCGGCGATGACCGGCATGTTTATGGATCAGCGTGAGCAGTTGCCGGCGTATATGCAGCGCAACCTGTCGAGCTTGACGCCAACGGTCACTGCTTCGCCGGTCCCGCCCGCGGGCTGGAAGTTTCCTTGGGGCGTAACGATGGTTCCGAAGGCGACGGTTCGGAGCTCAATCTACTACGTCAGTGGTTATGGGATCAGTCAGACGTCGCACGATCCCGACAACTCCTGGTTGCTCGTCGATTATCTGACCGGCCACTTGCCCGAGCAAACCGGACACGCGTACGTGCCGGCGCGCGAGTCGCTCGCTTATTCAAAGGCCTTTGCCCAGCTCTATCCCGAGACTGGTCGTCAGTCCTACATTCAGAGCATTCAAGAGGGACAGCGCATTCCGGCGTGGCCGCCGGGGGCGCAGATTACTCAGGCCGACCTCCAGAACATCCTGCTCGGTACTCAGCATGCCGCGAATGGCCTGCACGCCATTCGCGATCGAATCCAGCCGGTGTTAGCCACCCAGGTAACGCCCGTGCCGACACCTCTCGGCGGCTAGCACGAAATTACGCCGTTCGGATTCGCCAGTCGACGGTATCGCACACGATTGTTGGCAAGGCCTCAATCGTTTTCACTAATTGACCGCTCGCGCAGCGAATCGGAGTGTCGTCCCACTCCGGCTGGTAAGAGGCGTTAAATTCCTCTTCCGCCAAGCCAAGTCCGAACGCTAATACCATCAGGCTCTCATTGGCCGGTACGACCTGGTTTCGTTGCTCGATTTCGATGAGCTGAGCGGTGAGCGCGGGGCGCTCGCTGCTGATCCCATCGGTCACGACGAAGATTGTCTTTAGGCCGCGTTGCTCAGAGAGGTCGGCAATCGCCTGTCGGAGCGCCGTCGTTTCATGAGTTTCGCCGTGCTCGGCGCGGTACATGTCGCGTACCAGGTACCCCAGGTCTTTGACGGCGTATGACGAGGTCGGATCGATCTGGTTGTTGTCGTACTGACAGTCCGCAAAACTGTGGATGACTGTTGCACGTTCACTGAAGGCGATCAGTTCAAAGGGAATTTTCAGCCGTCGATGGATCTCACAAAACACGACCGTCGTGTCAATGAGCTGGTCGAATTTGCGGCTCTGGTAACCGGATTGGACGACGCTGCCGCTGACGTCGAGTAAAATGGCGTGCGCGAAGTCCTTTTGGCTATCGTCACGCGCTTGATGCTGTCCTTTTAGAAAGGCAATTGATGGCTCGATCACCAGATTCTCGGGGTGGTCGGAATCGATGTCTCCACTGTCACCGCGTCGGCGTCGGTGGGGTCGGCGCCAAGGATCGATCGTTCCGAAGCGGCGACGGTTTAGGATTGCGATCAAGCCGTCTCGCTCGGCGGAGCCGTTGAGCAGGGCATCGATCTGCGGGCCCAGCCGCTGGGCTGCCTCGACGTAACTAACTTCCTCGTAGGTTGGCGCGGTGCGACCGCGGCGACCGCCCCTGCGGTAACGAAAGGTGATTCCTCCGCTCCCCTGAGCCGACGGCGGTAACGGATGGGCGGTGCCGTTCGAGGCAGGCGCGGCCGGCGCCGGGGTGGTGCGACGTTCCTCCGGCTCATTGGGTTGTTCTGGTTGAATGAAAACCCAGGCTTCTGTCGGTTCGTCGTCGAAGGGGCTGCCCTGAAGCATGCCGGGGGGCCGATCCGGCGTGTCGTCGTCGCTTGCCTCGTCTTCGTTTGCTTCGACCGAGGAATTCGGTTCGCTTTCGTCGACCGGCTCGACCTCGGCCCGACGCAGCTCGTCGAGACTGGTTTGCAAGAGATCAAAGTAAGTCGGGAAAATTCGGCTTTTCACCACTTCTGACAATTCGGCCAGGTCGTTGCAGGCGATCGCGTCCTGAATACTCGGCCAGAGTCGGTTGAGAGCCCGACGAACGTGATCATCGGCGAGGGGCTGAAATGGCTCGCCAACAAGTTCAGCGGCCCAACGAGTCGTCAGCCCATCGATCAAGACATGGTGAGGAAGCGGACCAACCTTGCGCCGACCAAGACTCACGTCATTCTTTGGTACGAGGCTCAGTCCACGGTAAAGCGTCGCGAAGTAGGAATGGCTACCCGGAAATTGCTGAAGGTACAGCCGGTTGACTCGAAGATCATTCACCGCGTTTAGCAATAGAGTGGCCGAGCGAGCATCGCAGCCCTGGGCGGTGGCCCAGCCGACGAACGATTCGAAGATTGGGATGGCTTTGGTACCGCTGAAGAGCACTTCGGCGATTTCGTGGCAGAGTGCGCCAATCGAGCGAGGGCCGGGCCATTCGGTGAGCAAATTGGGGGGGTAGGCGACCTCGCTGCGTTCTGGGTAGTAGCTCCACCAAGCACCGGGCACCACGCGTACCCGCTGATCTTGCAAAAGAAGACGAGCGACGGCTTCAATCTCCGATGGATCGTACGCGCTTGGACTGAGGACGGACGCGGGTTCAGCGGCCATCAGGAATCATCCCAAACCGTATTGGAGGAGCACCGGCTCGAGGACCTTTCGAACCCGCTCCGGGGCGCCATCAAGGATACCCGTTCGCAAACGTGCCGCGAAGTCCGGGCCGCCGCTGATTCGGGCGAGGGCCACCAACTCGGCGGTGCTCAGGGCAGCCCTCCGCGCTGCCTGGCGAAGTGCCTCCTGGGACGCGCGCGACAATCCGGCCAGCCCGGTCGGATCAACGTGGCCGGAGGCCAAGCGCCGACAGTAATCGACCAGACGTACACACCGTTCAATCGATCCGGAATCGGCGCCTGGCGCGACGAATCGCAGTACCGCGACCTCGTCTTCAATTGGCGGATAGCTCAAGCCAACAATCGCACCGAAGCGGTTCTCTACGCCTTCGTTGAGTGGCTTGACGCCCGGACCTTCGAGGTAGCCCGTGGCCATGATCCGACTCGAGGGATGGACCCGGTAAACTCGGCCGTCGGGCAAGGCGAAGCGAGCACCCTTGTCAAATATGCCGTTTAGCAGCGAATGAACGTCGGGATAGGCCAGATTATATTCGTTGGCGATAATCGTGTCTCCGTGCGACACTGCTTCGAGGAATGCTTGGGTTTGCCAACGGGTGACTCCGCCAATCAGTCGTCGGACCGCGCTCAGATCGGTCTTGGCAGTTTCACCGGTGAAGCCAAGCTCGATCACTGGACGCCCGCGCAGGTAGGCGAGGGTGCGGGCCAGACTTGACTTACCGGCCCCGGTTGGCCCGGCGATGAAGGCTGGACGCCCCAACAGCAAAGCCGCCTCCGCGAGTTCGAGCGCCGTCACCACGTGGGACGTGAGGCAAGGCAAAAGCTCGGAAGGGCGCAGCTTGCGGCCAAGTGGACCAGGAACATTCAAACCGTCTTCGTCGCGCAGTTGGCTGCTGATCTCTTCGATCTGGT
>DATLSK010000012.1:0-6426 GCA_035534155.1 Chloroflexota bacterium
CGTCGGCCGGATCGGTACCCTGCTCGGGGCGGGCGACGTCAACATATCGGCGATGCAAGTCGGACGATTGGAGCCGCGCGGCGAAGCGATGATGGTTCTCGCCGTTGACGAGCCGATCACCCCGGCGCTCTATCAAGGCATTGTCTCGGAAGCACCGATCCGAGCGGCACGGCTCGTTCAACTTTGAGCGGTCTTCTGGACTGGGTGCGTGAGTTCTGGGCGCATCCGACCGCGCAGCGGACGACGATCATTGTCGCCTTTCTTGGTATCTCGTCGGTCTATTTGCTCGGAATCGCGGCGATTGTCGCCGCCGACCGCCTCCGGCCGTCGGACGTAAGCACTCCCCTTCCGCTGCCGGTTCAAACGCCGCCGGCATCGCCGGTCGGCGTCGCCGCCATTGCCAGCACCGCGACTCCAACGGTAACGTCGACGCCATCGGTCACTCCCACCGATTCCGCGACCGCGGAAGCGACTGAGACCACGGTACCAGCCGTCGATCTCAACCCAACCTGGACACCAGTAAAAGAGCGCATTTATCCCTCCATTCGCGAGCAAAGCCCGACGGCGACACCGCACGGTGAGCCCACCCGCGTCCCAATCCTTCGGCCGACGGCGACGCCCCGCTCAGTCGAACGCGCGACCGCTACACCCATTCGAACGCCAACGGAGCGCCCCGTTGTCAAGACGACGGCGATACCGGCCAGCCCAACAACGGCGGCAGCCCGGCCAACCGCCACGCGTGCCGCGGCGCTGCCGACCGCGACGGTAAAGCCCCAGAGCATTCCGACGCCCACCGCTCGGCTGTCCCGCCCAGCGTCAAGCAGTCCCAAGGCAACAGCGAGTCCGGTCACGCGTCACTGAAATGGGGAGCACATCTTACTGTCAGTCCGCTCCTCCTTCCATCGAGGACGAGAGGGAACGGAAAATAAGAAGGCGGCTCCTGGGCTGCTAGTTGCCGCGACCAGACCCGACATGTATACTGAATTCGATGGCATGAGGATACCTCTCATGGAACCCGCGGCTGGGTCATGGTCTCAGCGGTTGATGTCGAATCGGAATGTGTCAGGCTGGGGCGGCAAGACGGAAGGAACGCAGCGTTGAAGCTGGTTCGCTATCTCGCCGCCGGTGGTCCGTTGTTCGGAACCATCCGCGGCGCCGACGTTTATCGGCTCGACGGAAATCCGTTCGGCGCACACGACATCGGGTCACTGGTTGGGCCGCTCAAGAGTGTCATCCTTTTACCCCCGTGCGTGCCCACCAAGATAATCGCAACCGGTCTCAATTACCGCGACCCGACGCAAGAGGGGTTATCCGCGGTTCCCGACGAGCCAATCATCTCGTTTAAGCCACCGTCGTCGTTGATCGGTCCCGGCGAAGCAATCAACTGGCCCCGAATTTCTACGCGAATTGACTTCGAGGGCGAAATGGCAGTAGTCATCGGACGCGACGCCCGGAACGTCAGCCCCAGCGAGGCAATCGATTACATTTATGGAATTACTTGCGGAAACGATGTAACCGCCCGAGACGTACAGCGTCGTGAGGGCCAATGGGCAAAAGCAAAAGGATTTGATACGTTCTGTCCGTTGGGGCCGTGCATCGTTACTGGTCTCGATCTGGCCAATTGCCAACTGACCACGCGGATAAACGGAGAAACGCGTCAATCAGCCTCGACCCGCCTGCTGCACTTTAACGCATGCGATCTCGTCAGCTACGTTTCCCAGATTATGACCCTGGTCCCCGGCGACATCATCTTGACCGGAACGCCAGCCGGCAGCGCTCCACTCAAAATCGGCGACGTCGTCGAAGTGGAGATTGAAGGAGTCGGCACCCTCCGTAATACGGTTCGGAAGACTGACTGAGCGACCGGCCTAATTGGGTGCTTCCGGAGCCGCCGCTTCAGGGGGCACGAGGCCAGCTTGTTTCAGCAGGTCGCCACCGAGGATTCCGACGACTGTGCCCATTGCAGGCATGCCTGGCACATTATCCGTCCAAAGCTGGAGCGAGACGCGTTGGAAGCGTTGCACGATGAATGGACCGCTTTGCTCCGGGAGCGAGGTCGGCAGACCGTAGAGTTGAATTGATTGATCGACGTTCCAATGACGAATCACTGTCGGATTCGGATTCGCCAGGTAGGCGGCCCGAATGACCGGGTTCGTCAGCCAGTCCAATCGGATTTGTCTCGCCCGATTCCAGTCGCCTCCGGATCCATCATTCGAAATCGGCAGAGGAATCCCGAGATTCACCAAATGTCCGTCCTGCCCGGCGGTCGACAGTTGATCGAAGGTGTTTGCTAGATAAGCAACCCCAAGCTCAGGCCGCCACTGCAGCAACCCGCGTTGGAAAGCCTGGTAAGTGAAGCCATCAGATCCGACGTAGCGGCGGCTGGCCGGGTAACCGAGAGTCTCGACCCCACCGAGCCGTCGAAACTCGGTCCAAAAGCGCACGCCGCCATTGTCGGTTACGCGGTAGCCAAGCCCGAACTCTCCACTGGTCTCCCCGAAAAACCAGCCATTAGGTATCGCGAAGTCAGTCGGGCCCAGCGCTTTTAAGGCATCCCAGAGCCCCGGAGGCTCTTGACCGAGCCGCCAGAAGGCGACGCCTGCCACGTGCTCGCTGCTCGCCGCTACGACCTTCTGCTCGAGTCCGGTTGAGTTCTCAAACCAGACCCGGTGCGCGACTCCGTTTACCTGATACGCGAACGTTGCCGAGGCCGCCGCCGTGTCGTATGTCAATCTCCCGGGCTGTCGTTGCATCAGATCGACGACGTCCGAGTAACGAAGCGTCGTCGCGGGGCTCGTCTGAGCGAGGTTCCAATCATAGCCCCAAACGCCGATTCCGACGATCAGCTTCTGCAACGGAACCACTGACGCAACGTAGGTCGACACACTCGTGAACCAGGGCAGAGGGGCGATGGGACCGGGCTGACTGCTGCTTTTTGTCCGGTAGCCGTATGCCATCACCACGACCCAATCCGCGACCTGGCCTATCGCCCGATCATCATAGGCGCCAGCCCAGCCACTGCTCAGGTCGCCAGTCGACGCGGGAACGGCGACCGCGAGTTCTTTCCCACGAGCGTGGAGTGCGGCGGCGAGATCCTGGACGAAAGTCGTGAGGCCAGGACGGTCAGTCGCGTTGACACCCTCGAAATCCAGGGTGACCCCATCGTAGGCATAGCGGTCAGGTAGCGCCACGATGGCGGCAATTGCTTCCGCTCGACGCGTCGGGTCATCGAGAGTAGAGCTGAGAGCGGCATACCGGTCGCGATTCCCGACCAATGGCAATAAACCCAATCCGGCTGTTCGAATCGTCGCATCCAATTGGGGATCATCAGTGCCGGCAATCGTCTGACTGCCCACGAGCTGATAGTAGCTTGGAACCACGGTGTTGAGCTGGTCGAGGTGCGCTAGCAGTGATTGGCGGGAGGCCGGATCATAGGTGACGTAAAAGCCCCAGGTTTTCGTGGGCGACGCCGCCCGGGCTCTCTCATGGAGAGACAGGGCGAATAACAAAACGGCGAAAAGAGAAAACAGTGCCGACCGCCGACTAACCACCGTAGCCTCCGATATAACGCAGCAACCGACGGGAATTCCTTCCTCGGAAAACCAATCTCTTTGTCTCGCGGCCCGAAGTATACGTAAGGAGGCGCATTGCCGGCAAGCGGAAAGGAATAAAAAAAACCAAGGGATCGAAGCCAGATCGGCTTCGCCACCCTCGGTAGAGGAAAGTATGAGCTTGGGCGAGGTATCCCCGCCGTCTAATCGATCAACAAAGCTCTGTCCGTCCACCGTGCCTGACAGACATGGCCTTGGGAAGAACGCGTCCAGGGGAGTCAATCAGGGGTGAACATCGGGCGCGGTCGCTGCTCACCCCTAACCGCTGGATTATTCATCCACCGAGAGAATAATGGATAACCGTAAAGACATATGTCAGGAAACCCTTGCACTTCCTGTAGGGCTTTGCCTTACACGCTTGGCGGCGTGATATACTGGAGCAAATTCTCAATTTTCGTGTCGTGGGAGGTTCGAGGCGGGATGGCAATTAGCACCGAGGCATTAACTGCCCGTGATCGAGAGGTGCTCGTCGATCTGGAAGAACTGGTCCGCGAGACCTATCAGCTCTGGGATGAGATTTGGGTCGGATTTTCGTGGCGAAATTATACCTATGACCACGTGATGCGTGTGCGCGATCTGTCTCGAACGATCGCGACGCGTGCCCAAGGTGACTTGCGCGTTTTGGAATTTGCCGCGACATTGCACGACGTCACCAAAGCCTACGATGGCGAGATTATGATGCGCGACGGGAAGCGGGTTCTCGACGCCGATGGCTTCTGGATCAACGAGAAATTGCCGCCGGTCCGCCAGAATCGGGTGACCGCCCTTTACGACCAGATCGGGTTAGCGAACACGGTGCACCACCATTCAGGCGGTGAGATCGCGACCGCGCTACTGCGAGACTATGGCTACGACGACGACTTTTGCGCCGCGGTGCGTGAAATTATCGGAGCCCATCTCAAGCCTCGACCGACGTCAACTCCGGCCGCCCTCTCGCTCTACGACGCCGACACAATCGATGCAAACATCGGGCTCCCCGCTTTTTATCGAAACATTCAGATCACGATGCACCGCATGGAAGGCGATTACTCTCGGCGCGGAGAAGACCTGTCGACCTATCTCGACCAGAACCTGGAGTCGTACCTCCAAACCTATCTCGGAGAAAAGATTCCGACCTGGATTGACGGCAAGCGCAACGATTTCGTCGAGAAACTAACGACCGAGCAAGGGCGTGAAGTCGCTCGAGCACGGCTAGCCCGGTTGGCCTCCGACGTCCAGGCAATGGCCGACGAGCTTCGGGACTACGATTCGAATATTGAACGCGGGCGGCTAGCGATCGTTCGCCGGTTCATTGAGAAACGCGACAACCCTTCCCTCTCCGCTGAGCTCGACGATCTGTCGAATCGCTGGATCGCCGAAGCTTCGCCCACCGCCGAGGCGGTCGAATTTGTCCAGCGCTACCAGCACGAGGTCAACGGCGCACATTAGCGGTGGTCGGAGAACGATTGCTCGCGCCGAGACGCGGAGCTATTCAAGATCTTCTTTCTCTGCGTCTCCGCGCGAGAATCACCGGCCGCGGGCGAACTCGACAGTCGATACGAGCGTCAGTCTCTCAACTGGCGCAGGGCACGCTCGACAAGTCCGCGAAGCAACGGCACTTTATAGCCATTCATCGAGAGCGGCCGGGCGCCGCGAGTCACCACGGCGGTAGCTCGCTCGATCGTTTGGTCGTCGAGCGGATGACCGATCAATGCGCGCTCGCACCCGAGGGCCCGCCAAGGAATCGGCGCAACTCCTCCGAAAACCAGGCGTGCCCTGCTGATCCGGTCGGCCTCGAGCTTCAACACGCACGCCACGCTGGCCAGCGCAAAACTGAAGGCGGCGCGGTCCATGGACTTCAGGAAGATTGACCGCTCGCCGGAGGACGGCCAGGGAACATCAATCCGCCTCACCAGTTCACCTGGTTCCAGAGCGCTCAGCGAACGATGATTGTCGTGCGGTATTGTAAAGAAATCCTGAACCGAAACCGTCCGCTCGCCGTCCACCCCCAAAATCAGCAGACTCGCGTTCAAAGCGGTCAGAGCCGTGGCCGGATCCGACGGATGGACGGTGTAGCAAGGTCCGCCTCCAAAGATTGCCTGGTGGCGATTGTCGCCATGTTCGGCGTCGCAGCATATGCCGCCTTTCAGCCAGCAGGCAAAAGGTCCACGAAAATACCAGCAGCGCGATTCTTGGCAGAGGTTTCCGCCGAGCGTCGCCACGTTGCGGATTTGCGGGGACGCCGCATCGCGAATCGCGTCGGCGAGACACGGGAAATTGCTCTGAATCAGGGGGTGAGTAGCGACATCGCGGAGGCGGGTGAGGGCGCCGATTTGGACGTGACCGTCGACGTCGACGATCCCGGAGGCATCTTTGATCGTTTTCAGATTGATCAGCCGATCGGGCTCTCGAACGCCCAGGCGCATCTCGGGAATAAGATCCGTCCCCCCGGCAATCGCCCTCGCCTGGGGATCCGCGGTCAGTAGCTGCACTGCTTCGTCCGCGGTTGTCGCGTTCACGTGCTCAAACGCCTGCATAAGAGCCCTCCTGATTCAGAGCGGCGAGGACTTTGGCCGGCGTCAGCGGCAGATCGGTGATCCGGACGCCGATTGCATCGGCAATCGCATTTGCTACCGCGGGCGCGACCGGAATAATCGGCGGCTCGCCGAGGCCTTTCACGCCCAGCGAATTGTCGATCTGGTCTATCTCGCCAAACGGCCGACCATCTACCACCGGCACGTCGGCGATCGTCGGAATTAAGTAGCTTTCCAAATTTGCGTTGAGGACCACCCCCGTCTGGGGATCGACGACAAGCGCCTCGGTGAGCGCGTAGCCC
>DATLSK010000013.1:0-7207 GCA_035534155.1 Chloroflexota bacterium
CTTGTTTGCAACCCTTGGAGTCGTTGGTTTGGCGGTTAGTTTAGCCCTGCAAGATGTGTTGAAGAACGTTTTTGCTGGGATCTATCTTCTGATCGAGCGACCATTCCGCCCCGGCGAAACGATCCAAGTCCGCACTTTCACCGGCGTCGTCGAATCGATCGATTTGCGAACGACGACCTTGCGGGGGAACGGCGACGTCATTTACGTCCCGAATGCGATTATGCTTGGCGAAGTGTTGGTCAATCAAGGTGTCGCCGCGGCCGCCGAGGAATCCTCGACCGAGTAGCGGCGAAAATCTGCTCGATAGCGCGATTTTCGCGCACGGCATGCCACGGCATGCATTGAGGGAGGGAAAGGCCATGCGTTTAGGGATCGATAGCTACAGTCTGCGCTGGCAAGGCTGGGACGCGTTTCAGCTTCTCGAATACTCGGCCGGCCTCGGGCTTGACAACGTTCATTTCTCGGAACGACGGAACTTCGCCTCGCTCGAGCCTGATTATCTACTGAGTCTGAAGGCTCGTGCCGACGCTTTGGGAGTCCAGGTCGAAGTTGGCATGGGTAGTTTCGATCGGTTTTCAGCAAGCTTTCGTCCCGAGCTGGGCTCTGGTGAGGAGCAGCTCAGTCAAATGTTGCGCGCCGCCGCGATCGTTAATTCACCGGTCGTGCGTTGCTACCTGGGAACTCAGCTCGATCGACGTGGGGCGATTCCCCTTCGGCAGCACATGGACGAATGCGTCCGCACTCTGACCGCGGTCGCGCCGCTTGCCCGCGATTTGGGGATCAAAGTCGCAGTCGAAAATCATGGCGGAGTCGACTTACTCGCGCGCGAGCTCCTCGAGATCGTCCAGGCGGTCGGCCCGGATGCGGTTGGCGTCTGTCTCGATACGGGGAACCCGGCCTATGGGGGCGAAGATCCGGTCGTCTCCGCCGAGGTTCTCGCCCCGTTTACCGTCAGCTCGCACGTCCGCGATACTCGGATCTGGCAGACGGAAGACGGCGCCATGGCACAATGGGCACCTCTCGGTCAAGGAAACGTTGACCTGCCACGGATCATCCAAATTCTCTCCGAGCAGGCGCCCAATCCTCCAGTCGACCTGGAGATCATTACCGGTGGCCCGCCTCAACCATTGCCGTACTTGGACGTCGGTTCGGGTTTCTGGGATGCGTTTCCTGACATGCTCGCGCGCGACTTTGCTCGGTTCGTCGCGTTGGCTCGTCGTGGAAAAGCCGAGCCACTCGACCAGCTTCTCGGGCCACGGGGAGCAGAGCCGCTCCCAGCCGATCAGCTTGCTGCCTTACGCGCTCAGCAGCGTCGGGATTTCGAAGCGAGCGTGCGCTACGCTCAGGACGTGCTCGGTTTGGGAGAACGCTCCCGAGGCTGACTTCGACCAACTGAAAAGAGAGTGGGAGTTGCCACGCAACTCCCACTCTCTTTCGCTTGAGAACGACCTCGCCGGCGATCCCTGTATTTTGTGCTAGTAGCCAAAAAGCTCTTGGACGATCACTAGCGACGAGATGACCGCGATCACCATACCGAGGACTGGAACCACTTCCGAGTTTTGGGCGACGGTACCGGGAAACGGCTCGCCGTTCATCGCGAGAATTGTCAGCGGAATCGCGATCAGCAGCACTCCGACGACGAAAGCGCCGATGGCGGCGCCCAGATGCTTGTGTTGGGACTGGACATCCATGGACGGCTCCTCTAGCGAAAAATTACTGTGGCGGTGACCAACCGACGCTTCGCGGGAAAACTGCCGGCCCAGCTCGTTCCGCGTTGGTCCATCGACCGTGGCGTCTGCTCTCACCGCGGTGAATTTTCGTGCCCTTAGATTACTCCATACGTGCGTGCGCGTCAAAGGGTGAAAGGAAATTTCTCAGGTCGTCTGTCGTCGGCAGATCCGGTGTGGTAGACTCAGCCCGCGCGCGAGGCTGACCGTAAGCGCCGCCCAGCGTGAGAACGTCGGGGAGGATGGGAGTATGACCGACCAGGTAACGATATCTTCCGAGATTTTTGATCTCCTGCGCAAGCCAAGCACTGCGACACTAACGTCGGTGCTGGCGAAACACGGGTTGCGCAACGCCGGTATGGTTGATGTGCGGCCGCTGAAGCCCGGAACGCGCCTGGTTGGCCAGGCTTTCACCCTACGGTACATTCCGGCCCGCGAAGATCTCGATTATGGTGGTTCAGTTGACAATCTTACCGACCCTCAACGGGTTGCGATCGAAAAGCTGGGCCCGCATGACGTGTTGGTGATCGACGCGCGCGGCGATGTGCGCGCGGGAAGCATGGGGGCGATTCTCGCCACGCGACTGCATCGCCGTGGTGCGGCCGGTGCGGTGACCGACGGCGCGTTTCGCGATTATACCGAAATTGCCGAGTCCGGACTGGCGGCGTTCGCCCGGGCGGCCCACCCGGCGGCGAACAAGACGATTCACCATCCAACTGATTTCCAGATTCCAATCGCTTGTGGCGGAGTCGCGGTGTATCCCGGTGACGTGATCGTCGGTGACGACGACGGCATCGTCGTCATTCCTCGGCACCTGGCGGCCGAGGTTGCCGAGGCCGCGGTGGCCCAGGAGGAGCGCGAAGAGTTCATCTTCGAGAAAGTGCGCAACGGGGCAAGCATTGTCGGGGTATACCCACCCGGCCCGGAAACACTCGCCGAGTACGAAGTGTGGCGCGAGCAGCGCAACGCGAATCGGAGGTAGTGGCGTGAAAGGCGTCGTGAAATTCGCCCGCGGCGATGGCAACGTCGAACTGCGGGACGTCGCTGAGCCGGAGCTTCAGCCCGGCCACGTATTGATCAAAGTTGCCGCCTGTGGGATTTGCGGCACTGATTTACACATTTTGCACGATGAGTATCCGACCAATCCGCCGGTCGTACTCGGTCACGAAATGGCCGGGACGGTCGTGGAAGTGGCGTCGGATGTGAACGAGGTGTCGGCCGGCGAACGAGTGACTGCGCTCACCTACAGCTACACCTGCGGACAATGTCGCTATTGTCAGAGCGGTCGGCTCAATCTCTGTCCGCGGCGGCGCTCGTTTGGCTCCGGGGTCAATGGTGCCATGGCGCCCTGGCTCACTGTGCCGGCGCGGAATCTTTATCGATTACCTGCCAATGTCGACGACCTGACCGGTGCGCTGACCGAACCCCTCGCCTGCTGCGTGCGCGGGATTCTCGATTATGCCGCGCCTAAGCCGGGCGACGTGCTCGTTGTCTCCGGGCCGGGTCCAATTGGCCTTTTCAGTGCGATGGTCGCGAAGACCACCGGCGCTACCGTCGTCGTGCTTGGGCTCAATGCAGACGAACGTCGGTTGGAGATCGCCCGAAAGATCGGCGTCGATCACATCGTCAACGTTCAGCAGACCGATGCCGCGGCCTTCGTGCGCGATTTGACCGATGGCGCGGGCGCCGACGTGGTCGTTGAGTGCGCCGGCGCCGAAAAGTCGGCCCAAACTTGCCTCGAGCTCGTGGCCAGAGGCGCGACCTACGTTCAGATGGGTCTATTCGGAGCCCCGGTCCGTTTCGATCTCACTCAGGTCGCCATGCGGGAGATCCGGATTGCCGGACCCTTCGGCACCTTGCCGTCGAGTTGGTCGCGCACGCTGCGGTTACTCGGCGAGGGCCGTTTGAATCCGCGTCTCGTGCTCTCCGACGTCATACCGCTCGACGGTTGGCACGAAGGATTTGGCAAGGCGGAAGCGAAAGATGCCGGCAAAGTGGTTCTGACGCCAGGGTAACCGGGTCACGACCGCTTGCTTACGACGACCCGACCTTCCGCCGGCTCGACTTTGACGTGGTCGCCGTTTTCGACGATGGCCCATGGATCCGGATCGAGACGGTCCATGAGTGCGAGGTCCGCGAGAACGGCGCCCTGGACCATAATCGGATTCGTGGTGCCAAAAATCAGTGCACGGGGAGCGACGCCTCGGACTTTCATGTCGTAGAGCGCCCATGCGGTGGCGACGCCTCCCTTAGCCGTGGTGAAAAAACAGATTTTGTCGACAACACTTTGTCCGTGCAGATCGTGCGTTTCGCGTGACACGATGCCGGTATCGCGATTCATGTCGTAACGTGCGCTGAATCCGTGGTGAGAGACGAGCGCTTCCCCTTCAACAGTGGGGCCAACGCCGGGATGGGTTCGAAAAACAAATTCGCGTGACATGTGTTTCCTCTCGCTTGGGATGGGGCCTCAGTCGGGCTGGCTCGCTTACCAGGGCAATCGTCCACTCACGGCCGCCTCGATGCAGACGGCGGTTGGCCGCAATACTGGATTATAGCCGTAGCCAGCGATGATGTTGGCGAGCTTGGCCGAGTCGGTTACGAGCGTTCGCCAGTGGTTCTTCTGGCCAAGCTCGCGCGCGTGCAAAATGTAGAAACAAACGTCGTCGAGAACCAGTCCTCCAGATCGCTCGATCTGGGCCACGAAGCCGAGTCGCTCGGCGAGAGACCGATAGGCGTGATTCGTCGTGAGTAACAATTGGACGTCGGGATGGACGGTCCGTCCGTCGAGCAGATCGGCGATCCGACGAATTTCAACGAGAGAGAGTTGAGGTGCGCTAAACACGACAAGGTCTGGCCGCTCCTGCTCGGGCTGGAACGAACGATAGGCGTCCGTGATGCCATCGGGCGGCATGACAATTTTCCTGGCTGGCTCGCAGCCACCGCCGGCCGCCGCGAGCGTCGGCGCCTCCGGAGTCACTCCAACCAGGTGAAACATGGCGAGCGAGCCATAGCTTGCCAGGGACGCACCAAGCTGCTTGAGCTCAGTGATCGATGGTTGTCCGTCCAGGCCAGTCAGTGCGGGAACTTGCCAGTAGTCGCCGACCTGACGTCCGATCCAACAACCGATTGCTCCCCAATCCGATGGTTCTTTCGGCACCGCCTGGACTTCCACGTTGACCGTCGCACGGCGTTGCTGGTCCAAATGGTAGCCGTACGCTGGGGTTCGACCGGTGATCGCCGCGGCCACCGCCACCGGCCCCCCCTCGAAGTTTGACCGCGCACCGGCGACCGAGTTGGCAAAAATCACCGTACCGGTGTCGCCCCAAGCGAGGTGCTCGCCAAACCGCGGGGGAGTGATCGATTCGTAGTTTATACAGGTATTGACCGTGAGAGCGCCGAGCTTCTCGAAGGCGGCGATAATACGTCGCTCCTGGGCCACCACGTCCTCGGACTGCCCCAGGCCCTGAAAGTGGAGGAAATCAGCACCCCTCGGATTGATCGTCGTTGGGACCGAACATCGACCACCAATTTCGGCGAGCTCTTCGAGAAATCGAATGCCAACGTCGCCGAGGGCTTCCGAATCGGCCATAACGTGCGCCGAGCTGACCGGCACGAAACGCTCGGCCTGGAAGAAGTCGCCGACTTTCAGCTGCATTTCCAAAGCCCGGCGAGCCGCCTCACCGCCCTTGCCAGCGAGCAAGTCTCGTTCTGAATCGGTTAATTGCATGCAGGTCTCCCATCGCGGCTCGGTGTCTTGAGGACACCCTCCATGTCGTAGAAAGAGTGATATACCAGGGGAGAGTCGCGCGTCAAGTGTGTACAGGGGAGAGGGTTTTCTTGCACGATTGTTGCAATCGATGATTCCATCTGATTCCAATATCCTCAAGACCGCCCTCACGAGACCACTCGGATACGCGACGCGCGAGCGCCATTCGGCTTCAGTCCGGGTGTATCATGGCCATGCTCTCTTTGACGTTGGTCCGAGGTACAGTTTCGAGCCATGAGCAGATCATCCCGGTCTATCCTCACCGGACCGCTCGTTTTGGCGTCGGCCTCGCCGCGCCGACGGGCGCTCCTCGAGCAACTGGACGTCCCCTTCGTGGTAGCCCCGAGTCGAGTCTCCGAGGATGTCGACCGGTCGATTGGTCCGGTCGAGGCGACGAAGGCGTTGGCTTTGCGGAAAGCGGCAGCGATTGCTCGAGACTACCGGGACGGTCTCATCATTGGTGCCGATACGGTGGTCGAGCATCAAGGGGAGATCCTGACCAAGCCGACCGACGTCGCCGACGCCAAGGCGATGCTCGTTCGCCTCCGTGGCCATTGGCATCGGGTGATAACCGGTTTGGTGGGGCTGGACCCGATCACCGGGCGAACGGAAGTCTCGGCGGTGGTAACGGGCGTGAAGTTGCGGGACTATACCGACCGAGTGTTGGCCCGCTACGTTGCAAGCGGTGAGCCCCTGGACAAAGCAGGGAGTTACGCGATTCAAGGAAAGGGCGGTAAGCTCGTCGAAATGATTGACGGCTGCTACAACAACGTCGTCGGCTTGCCTCTGTGCGAGCTCGAGGTCATCCTCCAGCGTTTCGGATGGGCACCGCCCATCCGAAACGCTGTTTGCACGGATCAGAGCGGATGCCCCTGCCCGCGCCTGAGCAGTTCTGGATGAATCCGTTCGCTCGCCGAGCGGTCGGTCCCTCAGTGCTAATCGGCCATACGTCGTACCGTTCGATGGCTCGCGGGCACGCCTTCAGGCCAGGTTCAGGCGTCTCGCCGTGACAATTGCTCGACGAAAAAAACCTACCAGCCAGGGATCGAGCGCCGCGACGAAGAACACCCAAAAGGCTCCGAGGACGGCCCCGCCAACCACGTCAAGCGGATAGTGCGCTCCAACGAATATCCGGGCAACCGCGATGATGCATGCCCCGCCGAGCAGCGCTCGACGGCCGGGCATGCCGTGGTTGAGCGCCATGACCGCGAGAGTAAAGGCCGCGGTCGTGTGGTCACTCGGAAACGACGAGTCGCGGGCGGAGTGGATCAAGAGAGTCACGGTGTGAGCGACGAACGGTCGCGGGACGTAGAAGAACAGACCGATCGCCAGGTTGAAAATCTGACCGATGATGACCGCGCAGGCCGCGGCGAGCGCGGCATATTTCCCTTCGTCGCGTGGAATGCGCATGAACCACCAGCTCACCACGATCAGAAACAGGACAAAAATCAGGTACTGGGCGAAAAATACGCCGAGCGCATCGGCCACGACCGAACGACCGGCAAAGCTGTTGAACAAGTGCGCGAGTTGCCAGTTCAATCCCTGATCCATGCCAAACGTTTCGACCTCGATTCGCATTTTGTCAGAATGATACTCTAGAATTGCGTGTCGTGTTAATGGGGGTGTGGGCGCGGAGACTAAGTAGTCGATCTGAGAGGTTATGCCTGACGCGCGCGACGAGAGCGCGTCCATTCCACCGAACGTTTTGAATCGA
>DATLSK010000014.1:0-4324 GCA_035534155.1 Chloroflexota bacterium
GGATATCTGCCCGAACGCCGTGATGCAGACGACCGACGGGGGGAAGAGCTGGGTGCGAGCCGCGATGGCCTCGGCCGCGTTGAGTGACGTGCGGTTCGTCTCGACCATGAACGGCTGGGCGGTTGGTCAAGGCTGCGTATCGGCAACGGATTGCTCGGGATCGCTGGTTTCGACAATTTCAGGAGGGCAAATCTGGAACAACCAGCCCCTTCCCGTCACCGGACCGCGCATTCAGCTTGCGCGCATCGGTACCGCTGATGGCTGGGCGGCAGCGATTGCGCGGGGCCAAGCGGTGCTTGCGCGCACGACCGACGGAGGACGAACCTGGGAGCGACTCACGACGCCCTGTCGGGGCAGCAGTGTCACGATCGATTTTCCCGCGGCGGGCGAGGGCTGGCTGGTCTGCAATGGCGATCAATCGACGCCGAAATCGTCACATGTGCTGTATCACAGTAAAGATGCGGGTACGAGCTGGCAAACAGTCGGGCCGATTCAGGTAGGCTCGGGCACTGGTCCGCTATCGGCGATTGCCGCGATTGATTTCGTCTCGCCCCAGGTTGGCTGGGCGGTTGATTCGGGGGGACACCTGATCCGAAGCGACGACGCAGGACAGAACTGGACCGAACGGTTGAACGCTGGCGAGCCGTTGGTCGGAGTCCAGTTCATCGGAGAAACGACGGGGTGGGCCCTGGGAACTCGGCACCTCTGGCGCACGGTCGACGCTGGCCAAACCTGGAACCGAGCGTCGCTGAGCGATGCCACGCTCGACCCGCAAAAGCCCGCGGCGCCTGGCATGTCGGAGTGAGACTTTCTGCCCACACAACGTGACGGAGATGGCCGCTCGGAAATGTCCCTGGTGCGTGCAGTAGGGTAGAATGAAAGTGCATTTCGAGGATAATTAGGAGGGTCTCGTGCCGACGCTCGGGATTCAGGAGTGGAAGCGAACTTCTAGCCAGTACGTAGCGATTCTCCAATCGCTCGATCGGTTTGAGCCGGGCTCGATTCATGAAGTGGCGAAGCAGAACGGCGAGACGGTCCTGGGAGGAACGCTACGCGGTAGTACCGAGTCAGACTGGTATGCCATCGCGTACGATCGTAATGAGTTCGAATTCGACGAAGCGCGGCTGCGCGCGCGCCAGGCGTTGGATCGTTATCGTTCGGCGTCGCGTCTTTAACGGTTAATTCGAGGCAAGCTCGCTGGGGGTGACCAGGCGTCGCGCGGTCACCGCCCCGAGCCGACGCAAAAGCACCATTTCGCGACGCAGGACCTCGTGCTCACGCTCCAATCGGTCGGCGACCGGGACTTCGAGGAGCGACTGTTGTTCCTGACGGGGAATCTGGAGACTGGATGCTACCGCGTAGGAGAGCTCCAGGATCCCGTCGGGCATCTGCACCGTCCCAGCGGGCCGATGGGCGAGCTGGCGGAGGGTGCCGACATATTCTGAAAATTGGCGACGGAGCCGTTCGATCAGGTCGGACGACACGCTGGCTTCTCCGTCAGCCAATAGCTCGACGTCGCCGACCAAATACGATTCACCCTCGACGAGAGAACGAATCCGAAAGCGGCGCTCCCCCAGCACTGCCAGGTTGATCTTCCCATCTTGCTGAGCATCGGTCCGGATAATTCGGGCCAGGGTGCCGACCTCAAACGGAGTCGCCGGGGCGCCAACCTCGCTTCCCGAACGAATGAGCACGATACCGAGAGTGCGGTCGCTTTCCAGGCAGTGCTGCACGAGCTGCTTGTAACGCTCCTCGAAAACCCGGAGTGGCAGAACCGCTCCGGGAAACAGAACCGAGTGCAAGGGAAACAGGGGTAAGATCCGTCCACTTGGCACGTCAATGCTCGCGAACTGTCGGGTGCATCACCAGCTCGTCGATGACAACGCGAGCCGGTAAGGTCGCCAGGAACACGACCGTTGCCCCGAGGTCTTCCGGCTGAATAAAGCTTGAATAGGTCTCGGGCGACGGCGGGTTGGGGCGTTTGGCCAAAATCTCGGTCGCCATCTCGCCCGGACAGATCGCCGTGGCCCGAATGCCGTTGCGCCATTCCTCGAGATTGAGAGATTGAGTGAGCGAAACCACGCCATATTTGGATGCGCTGTAGGCAACCCCGCTGACCAGTGACGGCTGGATGCCAGCAACCGATGAGATATTGACGATCAACCCGTCCTGCTGTGCGCGCATGGTGGGCAGCACCGACTGGGTGCAGTGGTAGACCCCGGATAGATTCGTCGCAATGATCTCGTTCCAACTATCGCGATGGGAGTCTTTCCAATAGCGGTTGGGAACGTTGGTGCCGGCGTTATTGACCAGGATATCGATGCGCCCGAAGGCTTCTTTCGCGTCATCTACCCAGGCTTGGACGGCGTCCGGATCGGCGACGTCGAGGGCTCGATAGCGGAGTGGTACGTCGTACGAGTGGGCCGCGGCGGCGGTCTCTTCCAGGCGGGCGAGACGCCGGCCGCAAAACGAGACCGCGGCGCCTGCTTCGGCCAAAGCAAGCGCGATGGCCCGGCCGGTTCCCGAGGTTGCCCCGGTAACGAGCGCCGCTTTCCCAGCCAGCGGACGCGAATTGGAGGAAGGCACGGATGGACCCCCTGCGTTTTGGACTATTTTACCAGCTTCCGTTTGCTGTTGACGTAGTCCACGAGAATGTATTCGCCAAGTCGCTCGGGGGCCGAGAAAAATGCTCGTCCTCGATTGATTCGGGTTACCTGATTGATGAAATCGATCAAATAGTGACCTCGTTCGAGCATGAACGTATTAATCACGATCTGATCGCGGGTGCAACGTGCGACCTCTTTCAGCGTTTCGGTGATCGTTCGGTAGCTTGGCGGGTAGGAAAAGATCGCGCGTGAGCCTTCGAGGTGGGCAGTTGGCTCGCCGTCGGTGATCATGATGATTTGCTTATTCGTTCCCTTGTGACGGTCGAGCAGCTTTCGAGCAAGCATGAACGCGTGGTGCATGTTCGTTCCGTAGACACTTTCATCCCACTCGACCGCCGGTAGCTCTTCCGGTTTCAGCTCGCGGGCGTAATCGGAAAAGGCGATAAAGTAAAGGTTGTCGTTGGGATACTGGCCACGAATCAGGCTGTCCAGGGCAATCGCCACCTTTTTCGCGGCGACGAAGCAGCCGCGCAGGATCATCGAGCGGCTCATGTCGACCATGAGGACCGTCGACGAGGTTGTCGTCAGCTCGGTGCGATAGACCTCGAAATCCGAAGGTGCCAGACGAAGCGGCGAGCCGGGGCCTTCGCGCACCAGCGAGTTCATCATCGTGTGCTGCAGGTCGAGATGGAAGGCATCGCCGAACTCGTATGGCTTGTTGTCGTGGGTTCGCTCGCCACCGGCGCCACGCAGGTCGATCGCGTGCTTGCCGAACGCGTCGCGCTTCAGCTTGTCGAAGATGTCCTGGAGCGCCTTCTGACCGATCCGCCGCATGCCGCGTGAGCTCAGCTCGTAGCCTCGATCGGTCTTGCGGACGTAGCCGGCCTCTTCGAGGACTTGCATGAGCTGCCGCAGTTGCTCGAGGGTTTGACGGGCCTCCGGGCCGAGGATCTGCTCGACTTGATCGAGATCGACGTCCTGGAGGTTCTGGGCGCTGTTCGCCCGCTTGAGCTGTCGCTCGAGCTTATCCAGATCCTGAAGCTGCTGCATGAGGTCCATGGCCTCTTGCAAGGTTACATCTTCGTCGCCGCGGAATGGATAGCGATTGCGGAACTGACGACTGGGTAGCAGCCGATCGAGATTCGCTCCGAGCTGAGCGAGATCCCACTTTAGTCGATCGTCGCGCAGGAGATTGTCCATCACCTGCTGAAGCTGGCCGCGCATCTCCGGCGACAGGCTGTCGAGTAACGATTGCATTTGAGCGGCGCTCTGCTGGAGGTGCTGAATCAATTCGTCGAGCGAGTTGACGTCGGGTGGAAAAAAATGTCCGTGTTTGTCCTTGAACGCTTGAAAGTCCGGGTTGCCGCCACGCAGCTTCTCTTGGAGCATCTGGTTGAGGTCGCGAATCATCTCCCGAAGCTGCTGCAGATCCTCGGGACCTAGATTTTCCATCGACTGCTTGATGCCTTCGAAGCGGTTGCCGAGAATCTGCCCTTCCAGGAGCTTGAGCAGCTCTTGAAACTTGCGTTGGGCTTCGGGGTCCATGAATTCATGGTTCGTGAGTGCCTTCATGCGTCCGGCAAAGTCGGGCGGAAGCTGATCCAAGAAATTCAGCTTCCGCTGGGCCATGGATTCGAGGAGGCGACGCAGACTCTCCGGAGGAAGCTCCGCGCTGGAATCGCCGGATTGGGAATCTCCGGACGGTGCAGCGTTCTGAG
>DATLSK010000015.1:0-5927 GCA_035534155.1 Chloroflexota bacterium
CGGCCGTTCAAAACGCGGGATACCGAGGTTCGCGATACCCCTGCTTTCGCCGCGACGTCGGCGATGGTCGCGCGCTTTTGCGTTCGCATGCTTTCGGAACCCGTCCCGGAATCGGTTTCGGAATCGGTTACGATTCAAAGTACTGCATCTGACGCTCGGGTGTCAAGATATATTCAGAATACATGCAGGTGAACCGTTTGCAAGAAGCCGATGGCGATTGCGCCCGCGCCGGGCATCTGCTATAATTCGCGCGATTGTGTGCAAGCCACTGGCCGATGTCGGCCGGTGGCTGCTTGTGTCTGGACCTGAAAGAGGGGGGCAACAACTACCACCATGCCAAAACTCAAGACCCACAAAGCCGCGGCGAAGCGTCTGAAGGTCACGGGTACCGGTAAAATCATGCGCATGAAGGGGCTACGTGGCCACCTTCGTCGGAACCGGGCCGCACGCGCCAAGTCCCAGTATGACAAAATGTCCCAGGTCGCGCCAGCCGACGACAAGCGCCTGAGGCTCTTGATTCCGTACGGTTCGTAAAGGAGAAGACCCATGCCACGCGTTAAACGGGGCGTAACGGCTCACGCGCGTCATAAGAAGGTTCTCAATCTCACGAAGGGCCATCGCGCAACGAAGCATTCGCTTTATCGTCGTGCCCACGAGTCGATGCTCAACGCGCTGTCCTACTCGTTCGCCCATCGGCGAGAACGCAAGGGCGACATGCGCCGCCTATGGATCAGTCGCATCAATGCCGGAGCGCGCCTGGCTGGTATCAGCTACAGTCAGCTCATGCACGGTCTGAAACTGGCCGGCGTCGCGGTCGACCGGAAAATCCTCGCCGAGCTTGCCTACGCCAACGCACCGGACTTCAATCAGATTGTTGCTACGGCCAAGGGAGCACTCGGCCCCGCCTGAAAGATTCCGCTGTGCCCGACGACAAACGGCCACGTTATGACGGTCCGACAATTACCAGTGTTGCGAACGAACGTATTCGCTTCGTCCGCTCGCTGCAACGAACCAGCCTGCGACGGAAAGAGGGCCTGTTTGTCGTCGAAGGCGTACGGCTGGTCGAAGAAGCGCTCGCCTCCGGCGCTCGGCCACGGTTCGTCCTCGTGGTACCAGAACAAATCGAGCGAACGCCGCGTGGTCGTCAGCTTCTCGACAGCCTCCGCCACTTTCATTGTCAATCCGTCACCGAGCCCGTTCTCAAAGCACTCAGCGATACGGTGACTCCTCAGGGAGTCGTCGCGGTTTTGCCGGTCCCCCCGGCGTCCACCGAGAAGTTGACCGGTCCGGTCGTACTCGTACTCGACCACATCCGGGATCCGGGAAATGCTGGCACGCTTCTGCGCTCGGCTGATGCGAGTGGGGTGGTCCAAACCGTCGCTTTCATCGATTCCGTCGATGCCTACTCCCCGAAAGTGGTGCGCGCGGCGATGGGTGCCCACTTTCGCCTGGACATTCTGGAAGATACCGATTGGAACCAACTTTTGCCGCGGTTGGGAGATCGACCCCGCTGGCTGGCGAGCGCACACCAGGGCGTTCCGTACGACGAGGCGGACTGGACGCGTGACTCTGCGATCATTCTCGGCGGAGAAGCCGAGGGAGCCGGACCGGAAGCGGAAGCCGCCGCCAGTGACGCCGTCACGATTCCCATGGCTGGCCCGGCCGAGTCGCTGAACGCGGCGATGGCCGGCACGATTTTGCTCTTCGACGTCGCACGGGTTCGGCGAGGGCAAGGGGAGAAATGGAAGTGATCGAACAGATTGAAGAGCTCAAGTCACGCGCCCTCGAGCACCTGGGGCGTCTTGACGAGCTGACCGCGCTGGAAGATTGGCGCGTCAGCTACCTGGGAAAGCGCAGCGAGCTCAACCTGATCCTGCGCAATCTGGGCACTCTCGATCCGTCCGCGCGACGGACGGTTGGACAGATCGCGAACGACGTCAAGCGCGTCCTCGAAAGCGAGTTCGGCGAGCGGCGGAGCCAGATCGAGCGGATGATCCGCGAAGCCGAGATCGCTCGCGAACGCATCGACGTGACCCGCCCGGCCAAGCCGACACTGATTGGCCAGAAGCACCCGATCACTCAGACCTTGAACGAAATCGTCGCCGCTTTCCGTACCCTCGGATACGACGTCGTCGAAGGCCCCGAGGTCGAGTGGGAAAAGTACAACTTTGACATGCTCAACATCCCACCGGAGCACCCGGCGCGCGATCGTTGGGATACTTTTTACGTCAAGTCGGAAGGCGCGCTGCCGTTTGGACAGATGCTCTTGCGCACCCACACCTCGCCCATGCAAGTTCGCGTCATGGAAAAGACGAAGCCGCCGGTCCGAGTCGTGGTGCCAGGCCGTTGTTACCGTTACGAAGCAACCGATGCGACTCACGAGAGTCAGTTCACCCAGATCGAAGGTCTGGCCGTCGACGAAAACCTGACCTTTGCCGATCTGAAGGGCACGCTGACCGCCTTTACCCACATGGTTTTCGGTCCCGAGCGCCGCACTCGCTTCCGGGTCGACTTCTTTCCGTTCGTCGAGCCCGGCGCGGAGATGGCGGTCGACTGTCATGGCTGCCATGGCGCTGGCTGCCGGATTTGTAAGCAGACCGGCTGGCTGGAAATCATGGGCGCCGGCATGGTTCACCCGAAGGTTCTCGAAGGCGTGGGCTACGATTCGAGCCGTTACACTGGCTTCGCCTTCGGCATGGGGGTCGAGCGGGTCGCGATGCTCAAATACGGCGTCGACGACATGCGCCTGTTCTTCGGGAACGACCTGCGCTTTTTGCGCCAATTTCGGTAGAGTTTGCCTCGCTGGATTTTGAGGATTGTTGCTGAATGAAAGTCTCATTGAAGTGGCTGCGGAGCTATACCCCGGTCTCCCTCCCGCCCGAGGAAATCGCCCACCGCTTGACCATGGCCGGGGTTGAAGTCGAAGACATCTATCGCATCGGAGAAAGCTGGGACAACGTCTACGTTGGCGAAGTCGCCGAGCTCAAGCCGCACCCGAACGCGGACCGTCTCCAGCTCGCCACGGTCCAGTACGGCCCGGGGCGATCCCTGACCGTCGTCACCGGAGCAACCAATCTGAATGTCGGCGACAGGGTTCCGCTGGCCCTCGTCGGCGCCAAGCTGCTCAATACCCACCTGCCGACACCCGAAGTGCAAGAGCTCAAGCCAGTCAAACTTCGTGGCATTCTCTCCGAAGGCATGGTCTGCTCGGCGAAGGAGCTGGGAATCGGCGAAGATCACGCCGGCATCCTCATTCTCGACCGCGACGCGATACCGGGTACACCGCTGGCCGAGGAGCTTGGCGACGTGATCTTCGACATCGACGTGACCCCAAATCGCGTCGACCTTTTCTCAATGATCGGGGTCGCACGCGAAGTTGCCGCGTTGCTGGAAGAGCCTCTGCAGATTTCCACCCCTAGCTATCCGAGCTCGGGGCCGCTCACCAGCTCACAAATCGACGTCCAAATCGTCGATCCGGACCTCTGTCCGCGCTACACTGCCGCGATTATCCGTAACGTGACGATCGGCCAATCACCAAAGTGGCTGCGCGACCGCCTGGCCGCGGTAGGATCGCGGCCACTCAACAATGTTGTCGACGTGACGAACTACGTCATGCTCGAGTGGGGACAGCCACTGCACGCCTTCGACTACGACAAAGTTCGCGGTCAAAAAATCATCGTCCGACGAGCCGGCGATGGGGAATCAATCGTCTCGCTCGACGGCTCGCCCCGAGGGCTGACTTCAAGCAATCTCGTTATTGCCGACATCCAGGGACCAGTCGCAATCGCCGGGGTCATGGGCGGCGCCGATAGCGAAGTGACGTCGGAAACGACCAACGTATTGATCGAATCCGCGAACTTCAACGCGCTGAGCGTTCGACGAACCGCACGGGGCCTGAAGCTGCTCACCGACGCCGCCCATCGCTTTGAGCGCGGGCTGCCCACGGAGCTGCCAATTCCGGCGCTACAACGGGCAGTGCAGCTCATGCTCGAAGTCGCAGGTGGCGAGGCCACAAACGGCGTCGTCGACGTCTATCCACAACCGGCCGAGACGACCGAGGTCTTCCTGACGTCTCACGAAGTCAAGCGAGTACTGGGCATCGATTTGCCGATCGACGAGATTCGCCACTTACTCGAGCGCGTAGGCTGCCGAGTCGTGCCCGAAAACGGTGGTCTGCGGATCGTGCCGCCCATGCAGCGTACCGATTTGACGATTCCAGCCGATCTCTGCGAAGAGATTGCCCGGATCCTCGGCTATTCCGAGGTTCCGTCGACGCTGCCCGCCGGCGAGCCACCCGAGCCGACGATCAACCAAACCATGCGTTGGCTCGACCGGATCCGAGACACTCTGGTCGGACTGGGCCTGAGCGAAATCGTTGCCTATTCGCTTACCAGTCGCGAGCGCCTCGGCCGCCTGATCGGTTCCGGTGCGACTCTCGCCGGGGCCAGTAGCTTCATGGCTTCGACGACGGCCACGGACCAGGAATACCGGTCGCCCCACGACCTGGCCCAGTTGGTGAGCGCCCGCTTCGTTCCGCTCGACGTTCAGCCGGTCGAAGTTGCCAATCCGCTGAGCGCGGACAACGAATGCCTCCGGACGACCTCGTTCGGCACGGCGCTCGAGACCCTGCGCAACAACCTGCGGAACGCCGAACGCGACGTCCTACTGTTCGAGGTTGGCCACACCTACCTACCCAGACTCAACGACCTGCCGGATGAACGCAACGTTTTGACCGTCGTCGCGGGCGCCTATCGCACCGGTCCGAGCTGGGGCACCCGGCTCGAGAACGACTTCTTCTGGCTGAAAGGCATCGCCGAAGCGACTCTCGAGCGCCTGGGCATCGGTGAGCAGGTGTACCGGCCTCTTCGTCATCACATCTTTCACGGAGCACGTTCGGCGGCCATTCTCGTGCCGGGTCAGCCAGAGAAGCTGCTCGGAATACTCGGAGAAGTCGAGCCAGAGGTGCGCGCCGCCTTTGACGTCGATCAACCAGCCTACTTACTGGCGATCGATCTCGATGAGGCCTTGCGCTTAGCCTCCGGGCAACGCACGGTGCAGCCGATTCCGCGGTTCCCGCCGGTCGTCCAGGACCTGGCCGTGATCGTGGCAACCGACGTCACCGCGGAAGCGATCGAGCGATTGATCCGAGAATCTGGAATGCCTCTGGTGAAATCGGTCGAGCTGTTCGATATCTACCAGGGTCCGCCGATCCCGGCCGGCAAGATCAACCTGGCCTTTCACATCACCTACCAGGCCTCGAACCGCACCCTGACCGACGGCGAAGTCGCCGAGTTGCACGACAAAATCGAAAGAGCCCTGGTTGGCGAGCTTGGAGCGGAGCTGCGACGGTAACGCTCCTCGGCTGGATCTACGAGCGTCTCTATCACGAGCTTGCCTGGGCCTACGATCCGATTAGCTGGCTCGTCTCCGGAGGTCGCTGGCGAGACTGGCAACGTTGCGCGCTGCCGTATGTGATCGGCCCCCGGGTTCTCGAGATCGGCTGTGGGCCCGGTTGGCTATTGCTGGATCTGCTCGAAGCCGGCGATCGGGCCTACGGCTGCGATCTGTCGCCACGCTTCTGGCGGCAAACCGGCCATCGCTTGCGCCGACGAGGCTATCCAGATCGCCTCATCGGCGGCGACGCCCGAGCGTTGCCTTTTCCCGCGACGAGCTTCGATACCCTGGTTCTCACCTTTCCCGCGCCGTTCGTACGAGACTTGCAGTTCTGGCACGAAGCCGCCCGAGTGCTCCGTCCCGACGGCCGGCTGGTCATCGTCGAAGCCGCGACCGCCGAGCCAACTCTGTGGCCAGGACTTTTCGAACGCGCGATTGGGAGATGGACAGGCGTAGTCAGCGGCCAAAAAACCCAATTTACAATCGGAGGCATCGTCGCCGAACGAAAGGTCGTGGAGACACCGAGGGGACAC
>DATLSK010000016.1:0-15730 GCA_035534155.1 Chloroflexota bacterium
AACTTCCACCAGTCTTTCATCTCGCTCTGCGCCTGCTGGAGGAAGCCACGGTCGGCATTGTGCTGGAGAAGCGATAAGAGTCCCCGAAGGGTCCGCTTGCTATCGCCGACCAGTCCGACTTCGACCGGAAAACGCAGGCCAATACGAACCGGATCGACGTCGATCTGTACGGCTCGGGCGTGGCCCGGTGGAGGGTAGAACTCGACGTAGGGGAAGGAACTACCGACGATGAGCAGGGTGTCACAGTTTTCAAGCGCGTTCTGCGATGGGGTTGTACCGAGGAGTCCGATGCCTCCGGTGGTATAGGGGCTGTCGTCCGGCACGGCCGCCTTGCCCAGGAGTGCCTTGATAATCGGGGCACCCAGCATCTCGGCGACTTGTTCGAGCTCCGAACCCGCGTTCAACGCGCCCTGACCAGCGAGGATGACGACCTTGCGCCCACTGTTGAGGAGGGTGGCTGCCCGTTGGAGATCCTCCTCCGGAGCCAGGTGGGCACTCTGCGCGTAGATCTCGGAGACGTGGTGGGGGATGTTGCGCGCCGTGCGGTTGCGGTTGGCCGGCGCGGTTTGAAAGTCGATCGGGATCGTGATGTGCGCGACACCCCGTTTGCTGATGGCGGATCGGCAGGCCAGCTCGGTAACATTCTCGATGTGGGTTGGGCCCATCACCCGAGCGTTATAGATGGCCACGTCCTCAAAGATCCGATCCAGAGCAACATCCTGTTGCTGATAGGTATCGATCAGGTCGTGGGGAGGCGCTCCGGTGATGGCGAGCACCGGCTGGCCATCAAGCTTGGCGTCATAGAGACCATTGAGGAGGTGAATCCCTCCGGGTCCAGAGGTGGCGAGGCAGACCCCCAGCTTGCCGGTGAACTTGGCGTAGGCGCACGCCATAAATGCCGCGGCTTCCTCGTGACGGACGTGGATGAAGCGGATCCGATCTTGCGCCGCGCGAAGCGCCTCAATCACTCCATCGACGCCGTCGCCGGGTAATCCGAAAATGACGTCAACTCCCCAATCGTGAATGACGTCGATCAGGACGTCCGATGCGGTTCCTGGCACAGCATACTCCTTCCTGTTGGTTGCACCGACCTAGGGCCAGGATACTGCCCCTAGGTCGCCGAGTCATGACGGTTTCGTCATGATTCGGCGCGAGACCCCGTTCGCAGCACGTCATTTTGGCATAGTCCACTCAACCTACCGCCAGCTCGCTTTTGGTTCGCCACCTTGATCGAACCGAATCAGGCACGTACTTTCTCTCGGATTGCGCACCACTCATCTGAGACCTGGCAAGTGCCCTCGATGTGATGACGAATCTGTCATGACAACGGCTCTACCAAATGCGTAATGTAGGAGGAGAGTCCGCGACGAGTGAGATACGTCCGGTGTCTGACAAGAAGCAGCCTGATTGACGAGGACGAGGATTCCGAGCGGCCGATTGTTCTCATCAGGGTTTGGAGAGCCCACGTAGCAATAGGTAGGTGACCCCCATGCAAAGGTCGAAAAGCCAGACCGAAACGACGGGTGGGAAACGCTCCCCGGCGAACGTGGTACCTCCCCAGAGGACGATGGGGAAACCTCGGGCGACAATTGAGCGCCTGGATGTCTCAATCTACCGAATCCCGACGAAAACGCCGGAAGCCGACGGCACGATCTCCTGGGATTCGACGACGATGGTGCTCGTTGAAGCGGTGGCGGATTCCGGCCACCGTGGAATTGGCTTCATCTACGCTTCGGCCGCGGCCGCGATGGTGATCCGCGACCAGCTCGCTCCCATCGCGGTTGGTCGCTCGGTGGACGAGGTGCGAAGCGTCTGGGGCGCGATGCTCGCGACGGTGCGCAATGTCGGCCGCCCTGGCATCGCCGCGACTGCGATCTCGGCGGTCGACATCGCCCTCTGGGACCTCAAGGCCCGAGTCGCCGGACAAGCCCTTTACATCCACCTCGGGGCGTGCCGCGAGGAGGTTCCGATCTACGGGAGTGGCGGCTTCACGACCTACAGCGAGCATCAGCTAGCCGAGCAACTGGCGGGTTGGGTTGACTCCGGCATTTCCCAGGTGAAGATGAAGATTGGCAAAGGCTGGGGAACGAAGCCGGAAGAGGACATTGCCCGCATCCGGATAGCCCGCCAGGCGATCGGACCGGGCGCGGAGCTTTTCGTCGATGCGAACGGCGCTTATACCGCGAAGCAGGCGATCGATCTCGCACAGCGCTTCGCGGAGTACGGCGTGAGCTGGTTCGAAGAGCCGGTCTCGTCGGATCAGCTTAGCCAACTTGCTCTCATTCGTCAGCGCGTGTCAATGCGGGTGGCGGCGGGGGAGTATGGCTACGATCCTTGGTACTTCCGTGACATGCTTCGGGCTGATGCGGTCGACGTGCTTCAGGCCGACGCGACGCGCTGCCTTGGCTTTAGCGGTTGGCTGGAAGCGGGCATGCTTGCTCATAGCTTCGCCCTCCCGTTCTCCGCGCACACCGCGCCCTCGATCCACGCTCAGATCGGCTGTGTCGTGCCCGAGATCCTGAACGTCGAGTACTTCTACGACCACGCCAGGATTGAGGAGATTTTCTTCGAGGGATTACCCAGCCTGACCCATGGCTGCTTACGCCCGGATCCCGATCTCCCCGGTCTCGGCTTCGAGCTGAAGCGCCCGGACGTAGAGAAGTGGCGCATCGCGGGGTAAGCGGCGTCATCCCGCGATGCGGTTGGTTCTTACTGATCCTTCAACAAGGTGGGATTCACCAACAAAGTCAGACCACGGTGGAAGCGACCGGGATCTGCTGGATTTTCGCGGCAAATCCAGCAGATCCCGCGAATCTCACCTCCGCAGGCTACCTGGGTCAGCGGGTAACTCGGGGCCCTCGTCCCCAGCCCACCGGCCACGTGCTCAGGGGTGGCGAGTCTCGACGTCGTAGCCTCCGCAGCGACGAAGGATTTCGCGTGCTTCGTCGCCGCGGGTGCCGGCCCTGGCGACAACGATCGGATGGCCAGCCTCGACCTCGCGGTCGTAGTGGCGAGCTTCCTCTTCGGTGAGTCCCAATCCGGTCAGACCACCGATGAGTCCGCCCGCGGCCGCGCCGAGGGAGGCGCCCTCCAAAGCGACGACGAGGATACCCCAAGCCATCACCAGACCGACTCCGGGGATCAGGAGTGAGGCCGCCGTGCCGAGCGCACCGCCGACCACGGCTCCCACGGCCAGACCTTCTTCGGCTCTTCGACCGGCATTTTCGGCGATTTGGTCGTTCTTGCGACTCTCGTCTTGGCGAACTGCAATTCCGATGTCCTCGTTCGGAAAGCCCTGGAGCCGTAGCTCGGCGACAGAATGCTCGGCCTGCGCCTGAATCTCGAAAGCCGCGCTCACGACCGAACTAGACCGGGAAGTGACCATGATCCTCGTCCTTTCCTTAGTCAGCAACGCGGATCGCACCGAGTGATCGCAGCCAACGGAACCACAGGATCATCAATGCGTCCACTTCGTTGTGGTGTTTGCGAATGGCCAATCGAACGACGGCATCGACCATCCTTGAATTCTAGGCTATCACGGTGGGAGAAACAGGCGCAACCAATTCTCCGAGCAGAAAGAGCCGATCCGCTTGCCCGATAAACCGTGATGGACGCAGCCTAATCATCCGCATCACGAGCGAGCACGAGCCGGTCATCCTCTCGCTAGCCCAGGGCACGATGACGAATCCGTTATCACGGAGCCTTGCCGCGCACCTATACTGCTTCTCAGGACCGCGACAGGAGCGGCCTTCTGTGTTTAGCATCGTCGCCACTGAGGACGAACAATCAATCGTCAACGAGCAAATCGGGAGATTGACGGAAAAAATGCCCTCGGTACCTTCGCAATGAGCGGGCGATCGGCGTCGGCGAACGCCTGTCGGCTCTGGCCGTCGCCAAAAGCACAATCGCCGATCGTCTCCTCGACCTCTACGTCGGCATTCTTCTCGGCTTGCTCGACGACTTCCGTTCGGGATCGTCCGACGCGAGGTGCGCACACGCGGACCGCACGAGGTCAAGCACACGGTCGGCGTCGGCGACGATTGCGCGCAGGAATGTCTGACGCGCCTGGGGATCATCCCAATCGATTGCCGCCTCGCCCTTGAGACTGGTCACCAAGGAGCGCGTCAAGGCGTGGATTGCGGCATAGTCCTCGGGCGTCATCCCCGCCGACTTGGCCAACGCGCGGACCAGCTTAACAATCCCATCGGCCAGCAAGTTGTCGGTGTCCTTGACCGCGCCGCGCCCCAGGATAAAGCTCGTGTCGAGAACCGCCTTGATCTTGCCCCTTTGCGGGAGCCCGTTTGTCGCGCGAAGGTCAGGCTCGTCTGGAAAGCTGCATAAATCGGTCAGTCATGCTGGGTGCTCGGATTTATCCGGCAGGTGAAAGCAAACATCGTCAGCAGAGCACCCAGCATGACTGACCGTACCCTTTCGGTCGCCGAGTCGGCCCGTGTCGCGGCGATTCTCCCGCCAAGTCGGCGACGCCAGGATCAACCGCCTGCACTCAACGCACTCCTGAACGCTTCTTCGTCGCTGCCAAGCGATACTCTGGTCTGGACACCTGCTACCGCATCGGCTGCGACGCTGTCCTCTTGCAGGTTACCCCAACCTTCCGTGCCATGCGCATGGTGGGTCTCGTTGCCGACGCGCTCGGTCGACTTGACCTGTGCCTCTCACCCTCGCGTGTTCTCGACCATTACCTCCCCGCCGAGCTAGCTCTATGATTTACGCAGCGGTCTCTGCTACACTCATCACCAGCAAACGCTCCGCCCAAACCGAAATGAGATGGAGACGGGGAAGAACGTGGAAACTGTCGAGCGAGTCGCTCAAAGCAATCAGACTTTGCGTCCCGGTCAGATCGCCGTCGAGGTGCTGAAACAGAACGGTGTCGACGTCGTCTTCGGCTTGAATGGCGAGCACGTCCTCGCCTTGTACGACGCCCTCGCCGCGGCGCCCAGCATCCGACACGTCTTGGTCAAGCACGAGAACAACGCCGCGATCGCTGCCGAAGCCTATGGCCGCCTGACCGGGCGTCCGGGCGTCGTCACCGTTACCGCCGGCCCCGGCGCAACCAATTCCCTCTCCGGCGTCGCCGGGGCCTACGCCAATGGCTCCCCCCTGGTCCACATTTCTGGCGGTGTCCCCGACGGCGCCGATCTGGAAAGCTTCCACGGGGTAGACGACCCCGACGTGTTACTCAAGGCATTCGAGCCGGCGACCAAATGGTCCGTGCGGGTCGTGAATCCGAACGACGTCGCCGACGCGCTCAGTCGGGCCTTCGCTCTCAGTATCAGCGGTCGCCCTGGACCGGTCCACGTCGAGCTTGCCCGAAACGTCCTTGACGCCGGGCCGATTGCGATCGGCGACGTCCGGGCCGCCAATCCTCCCTCGACTGAACCCGCCGCCGACCTCGACTGGTTACTTGCGAGGATTGACGCGGCGCGGCAGATCGCAATTGTCGCCGGCAAGGCCGCGTGGTGGCCGTCGGTCAGCGCGGAGCTACCAGCCTTCGCCGAAGCTCTGGGGGCACCGGTCGTTTATCCCTGGGATGCTCACGCCGCGATGCCGACGAACCACCCCTTGCACCTGGGCATGTACCGCGGCGACTGGAGCCATCCCGAGGTCAAGGCCTACTTGCGCGACGCGGATCTGGTTCTCGGCGTGGGTATCCGCCCGGGCACCGAGGCAGCGCGACTCATTCCAGCCGATTGTGGTGGGCCTTTGATTCCCCTGATGGCCGCCGACGAGAGCGGTTCGGATGGCATCTCCGTTCCTTCCATGGCGTCCCTTGCCGCGACATTGCGGACAATTGGCCAGAGCGTGCGTCGCCGACCGACGCCAGACGCGGCGCTGGCCGCCTGCGCGCGGGCCAATCAGACTCTGCAATCCGGCCTCACCGCCGAGCTCGAGAAGTACGCGGCGGCGCGCCCCTGGCACATTGGTTTGGGCATACGCGCCTTGGCGGAGCGACTGACGCCCGACCACGTGGTCACCAGTGACGTCAGCACCGTGAAATTATGGATGCCGCTGCAGTTGCCGGTCTTCGGTCCGCAATCGCATGTTCAGGCGGGGACCTGGGGCGCCATGGGCTACGCCGTGCCGGCGGCGCTTGGCGCCGCGTTCGCTCGCCCCGGTCAGAAGATCATCGCCCTCACCGGCGACACGTCTTTCATGATGGCGTCGAGCGACTTCATCACCCTTTGCCAATGGAAGCTGCCCGTGATCGTCGCGGTGCATCACGATGGCCAGATTGGCATGATTCATAATATGCTCACCCGGGCCGGCATCCCAACCTACGCCACCGAACTTGGCGAGGTCGACTTATGTCGCTACGCCGAGGCGTTCGGCGCGCTCGGCATTCGGGTCGATGACCCCGCCGATCTTGGCGCGGCCTGGGACCGGGCCCTGAACGCCGACGGCCCCGTTCTCTTAGAGCTCATGGCCGGCCACGAGTTTCCGTGGCCACGCGTCCCGGATCTCTTGGCTAACTTGAAGTAACCAGCGAGGTGAGACAGAATGCCAGCAGCAACCGGTTCAGGCAACGGTCCTGTCTCGGCCCGTATGCTCCTCGAAGAGCTCGCCAGCCATCACAGTAGTGCCTCCGCGAAGCAGCTCGCCGAACAGCTTCGGGCGAGCCGTGGCACCGCCGGCCTGGCGCCCGATGCCCCACCAATCGTCGACGAGCTGACGGTTGGCTGGGTCCTCGCCGCTCCGGGAGCAAAACAGCCACCGACCGTCGTCTCCCAGGTGGGGTTCGAGTTTCGTCAAACCCTCACTCGCCTCGGCGATACCGACCTCTACGCCACCACGGCCGCGTTACCGGAAGGCTCCGCCATGCGCTGGGTGTATGAGGTCGACGGCGACCTGGCCGGCGGTGGTTCCCTCGAAGTCTATCGGACCCATGCGGATAGCCTGCCACGCGCCCATGTACCCAAAGGTGCATTGATCCAACAACCGGCCTGGCGCAGCGAGATCTTCCCGGGCACCGCGCGCGAGTGGTGGGTTTACGTGCCGGCGCAATACCGCCCGGAGGAGCCGGCCGCGGTGATGGTTTTCCAGGATGGCGGTCGACAGTACAAGGACTACGTCCCCACCGTCTTCGACAATCTAATCGCCACCGGCGAGATGCCACCGACGATTGGAATCTTCATCAATCCGGGCATTTTCGCCGATACGACCGTCCCGAATCGCAGCTTTGAATACGACACGCTGTCCGATCAGTACACCCGTTTCCTGCTCGAAGAGATCCTGCCAGAAGTCGAGAAGACCTACCGCCTGCGCAGCGACTCGGCCGGTCGGGCCATCGGCGGAATCAGTAGCGGTGGGATCTGCGCTTTCACCGTCGCCTGGCAGCGACCAGATGCCTTTTCAAAGGTTTTATCGTGGGTTGGCAGCTTCACGAACATCGCGAGCGGGCCGACCCTGCGCGAAGGCGGCCACAATTACCCGGCTCTCATCCGAAAGCTGCCGCGGAAGCCAATTCGCGTTTTTCTCCAGGATGGCGCAAACGACCTCGATAACGCACACGGCAGTTGGCCACTGGCAAATCAGCAAATGGCCAAAGCCTTGGCGTACGCCGGTTACGACTATCAGTTTGTCGATGGCCAGGGCTTCCACAGTCCGCTCCATGGGCGGGCGATCCTGCCGGATTCGCTCCGCTGGCTCTGGCGCGACTGGAAAGATCAAGGGTAGCCCGGTTATGCTCGCCCGGACGTCTAGTGCAGTGATTCGCGCAGGAGGCAGTCGGTGAAAATTACCAACGTCACAACCACGGCCCTCTCGGTTCCCGGCTTTCGCCCGATCCAGGATGCCACGATTCCGCCGCCGAAGTCGAATGTTGGCAACCGAGGCGGCCTCTTCGTCCACATCCACACTGACGAAGGCATCCAGGGACTCGGCTTTGGCACCGCGAGTCCGGCGATTCGGTCGACGATCGAGTCGCATCTCAAAGATCTGCTCATCGGCGAGGATCCATTTGAGATCGAGAAACTCTGGGAAGCAATGTTCTGGCGGGTACGTGGATTCGGCCGAAAAGGCATCGCCTTCTGCGCCATCTCCTCGGTTGACGTCGCCCTCTGGGATCTGAAGGCGAAAGCGCTCGGCGTGCCACTCTATCGATTACTCGGCCCGTATCGAGACCGAGTGCCGATCTATGGCAGCGGGGGGTGGACAAATTTCAGCGAGGCCGAGCTCGTTGCCGAACAGGTTGGCTACGTCGAGCGCGGCATGCGCAGCGTGAAAATGAAAGTCGGCAAAGATTTCGGTCACTCCGAACGTGAAGACGTTCGGCGACTCGCCGCGGTGCGCAAGGCGGTCGGGGACGACGTGGAGATTCTGATCGACGCCAATAACGGTTACTACGCCAAGCAAGCGATTACCATGGCGAAGGAATTCGAACAGTACCGGGTTGGCTGGTTCGAAGAGCCGGTCCTGGCCGACGATATCGACGGACTCGCCGCGGTGGCGCGGGCAACCTCGATTCCGGTTGCCACCGGCGAGCACGAGTACACCAAGTTCGGCTTCAAAGACCTGATCGCCCGAGGTGGGGCCGATGTCGTCCAACCGGACGTTGGGCGCGTCGGTGGCATTACCGAGTGGCTGAAGGTTGCCCACCTGGCCCACGCCTTCAATCTGCCGGTGGCACCGCACGCCGTCGCGCTCGTCCATCTTCATCTCGCGTGCGCGACTCCCAATCTGCGCATCGTCGAATACCTCGGCGTCGAAGACCAGGGCTACCACGAATTCTTCGTCGACTTTCCTCAACCCAAGGACGGGTTTTGGTCACCATTCCCAGATCGCCCCGGCCTCGGCATCGAGCTCAATCCGATTACCGTCAAAAAATACTCTGTCTGAGGAGCAACTCTATGTATATCGGCGAGCAACTAAGCGACGTCTCCGACCACAAGCTGGCGTGGGTCGCCCAGCTCGGCGTCGAACACATTGCCGTGCAGTCGTTGGAAGACACCGGCATTGAGAATGAAGACGGAACCTGGAACGCCCAGGCGATCAAAGACCTCACCAAACGTCTCGCCAACTTTGGCATCACCATGGACGTCCTCGCCCTGAACTTGCCATCCAGCTACATGACCAGGCAGCGCTTTCCAGGCATTATGCGGGGCTTACCGTCCCGTGATGCCGAGATCGAGATTATCAAGCAGAATGTCCGAGCAGCCGGTGACGCGGGCGTTCCCTGTCTGAAGTACAATCTCAATCTCTTGGGCGTTCCTCGAACCGGACGGGCTCCCGGTCGCGGCGGCGCAATGTACAGCGAGTTCGTTTATGAAAAGTGGCCCGATCATTCGCTGACCGAAGCCGGCCCGATGTCCGATGAAACCGTCTGGGAAAATATTACCTACTTCCTTGAAAGGGTGATTCCGGTTGCCGAGGCAGCAGACGTTCGCATGGCGTGCCATCCCCACGATCCGGCTGTCCCCCGCGACACCGGACTTCGCGGCGTGCACTGTGTCCTGGGTAGCGTCGAAGGCTTGAAAAAGTTCATCTCGATCGCTCCGAGCAAGGTCCACGGCTTGAATTTCTGTCAAGGAACCGTCGCCGAGATGTGCAAGAAGCCGGCAACGGAAGTCATGGAGGCGATTCGCTACTTCGGCTCCCGCGACAAGATCTTCATGGTTCACTTCCGGAACATCAAGGGCGGATTCCTCGACTTCGTCGAGGTCTATCCCGACAACGGCGACGTCGACATGTTCCAGGCAATGCGGCTTTACCACAACCTCGGCTACAATGGAATGTTCTTGCCGGACCATGTTCCGCAATCGAGCGCCGATTCCGACAACGAGCGCCAACACTCATTTTGCCTTGGCTACATTCGCGCCTTGATCCAGGCGGTTACGACCGAGGCGGCCGAAAGCGGCACGAACGAAAAGCCATTTCTTTAACCGATCCTCTGACGCGGATCGCGGACCAAATTTGCATCGGTGTCTTCCCCCGGTCGTCCCTCCTCCACGGGGGGACGACACCGCTCCCGCGGCGGGTGTCATCCTGAGCCGCCGCGAAGGATCGGCCATGGGATCGCATGTACCATCGGCCTGTTCATTAACCACTCAGGCTCTTCTGCGTCCCATGAGCGGGTCCCTCTGATCGGGTCGCTGATCCTTCGCTGCAGACGACACCCTCCCCACCGCACTTGGATCCCAGCCACAATAATTGTCCGCCATTGCTCCTTACACCTTGAACAAACTGCCGCGTCGGCAGCCAAGAAACGTTCATCTTCAAACGCCATGATAGAGAACGTACATCATGAGGGAGAGCGTACCGTGCAAGAGAATCAGCAGATCGTCCGGTCACCCTTAACGATCGTTGAGCCGCGGGAACCGACAGAAACGTCGACGAAGCGCTCGGCTCGGACTTTTTTCGACGACATTGCCCCCCGATACGAAAGGGTCGCGCACCAACAAGGCTCCGGCCTGGCGTACATCAGCACGTACGAGCTCGCCTTCATTCGCGCTCAACTCCAACCTCATCCCGGCGCGCGATTACTCGACGTCGGCTCGGGAACCGGCCGCATTGCCGCCGATCTCCTTGAGCGCGGCGCCAACGTCACCTGTCTCGACCTCGCCCCACGAATGCTCGCCGAAAACAAAATCCGGAACGGCGGCGAACGGGCCAACTTTATTTGCGCGGACGCTTCCCAGCGCATCCCGCTCGCCGATCAATCGGTCGATGGCATTGTTTGTTGTCGAGTTCTGAAGTACATGGCGACCTGGCCAACGGCGATTTCTGAAATGGCGCGCGTGGTGCGCCCGGGTGGCCGAGTCGTCCTGGAAGTCGCGACCCGTTTTTCCTGCGAGAGCCTCAGCCTTGCTTTCAAGCCGATGGTTTATCATCTGCACGAGCCTCACGAAATCAGCGCCGTGATGGCGGCGAGCGGACTGACGGTTGTCGACCGATATTACGGAACACGGCTTCCGTTCGCTATCTACCAAAGAGCACGCTCGCATCTGTCCCTGTGGTTCCTTCTCACGCTCGAAGACATTTTCGCGCGGATTTTGGCACCAGGTCAGTTTTGCCGGAGTGTTTTGCTCGCGGCTGTCCGTACCGATCCAGATCTAACTTGACGGTATCATTGACACGCCAAGCAACCTGTGCCTAGAATGATTGTGGCTCGAATTTTGCGAACCAGTCAGTTGTCAGTGACCAGCTTGTCGGTCAACGCGATGGCGTGGAGATTCGTCAACCACCGTGATTCAAATCACCCGTTTTTTTGATCAAATCCGAAGCTTCTCGACCAGGCGGCGGCGTTATGACGCGGCCCAAGTCCTCCCCTATCTCCGAGGAAAGGTCGACGAGGGGTCTGATCCAGAAATTCGTCGCGCGGTCGAGCGGTTGCCCACCTTTTTACGTGACCCCGATGCACGTCGTCGCTACGATGGCTTTCAACGCTACTTCGATGTCTTACCGCGCATCGTTTTTCTCTACAATCGGGGTACGTCGATCGGCGAAATTTCTGCTGGTTTATCTTTCATGGCGACCGACATCGGTATCCAGACCGTCATCCAAATTACCTGTCAGCTTATCGCAGACCGCCTAAACCAGATTCCGGTCGCTTAGCCCCTACCAGCGTAGACCGCGTGGACGCTGGCGCCGCGTCCGGGCGAGCCCCACTCCGATGGCGAGCAACGATCCCAACAAGGTCAGCAGCAGCGACGCTACGAAGGGATTTCCGAGGTCCAGCCGGCCAGCAATGTTATCGATCGGGGTGCGCGGGACCGGAGGGCCAACCAGCACGGTGAGGTCAGTCCCAGCCGGAGCTTTGACGAGCTGGACGCTTTCCGCCACATCTCCCGCTTCTCGGGGCAGATGGGGCGACCACCGCCAAAGCACGGTCGCAGCGTAGTCGCTCGCAAGCTGACTCGCCTGCGCGCTGGGCAGGTTAGGGACTCCCGCCACGTGGAAGAGCCCGAGCCCCTGGGCCAGGGTAAGTGAGATTTTCGATGGCCGATAGAGAATTCGACGGTAGCCGGTCGGATAACGAATGATCTCGATCGGCCCAGAGGTAGCGGGTGGGTAGAGGGTCAATTGTGCACCATCGACCAGGCCCACGCTCTCTACGCCATGCGGGTCAATCTGGCGCCAGGCCGGAAGGGTCTCCGCCTCGAAGTTTACTGCCAGGTCAAACGACCGACCAAAAATGTGCGGATCGAACTTCGCTGCGTTCCCCGGCGCACCACTCGGCACCTGAAATCCCGCCGCCCTGGCGACGTCCAGGCGATGGTCGGGTGAGCCGTAGAGTAGCGTCGATAGCTCGCTGGCGGTCACCGCTGGATCGCTGATCGCGACGTGGTAAACGGTGTCGAAGCTTTCAACGCGAACGACGTAGACTCCCGCTTTTTGACGAGCCGCCGCGAGGGCCATCTGGCGCGCGCGCCCAATCGGATTCGGATTTGGGATGGGTTGCCTCGCCGGTGGCGCCGGTTGATACTCCGAGATCGGCCCCGTAATGATTCGTTTCGTTTGACCGTTCGGCGGCGGCCAATGGGTTGGCTCCCAACCGGATTGCCGACTGAAGTCACTCGCCGCGGCAAAGGTGGCGATCCCAAAGGTTTGATCGACGACATCAGCGAAGCTCACCCCGGGTAGATACGCCAGGTCGACGAGCCGACCACCGGGCCGCACCTTTACCGGTCCCTGGTTACTTTGGAAGACAAAATAGTCGGTCGGTTCTTGCGGTGGAAAGGTCATCATCCTTTGCACCACGCCGTTCGGCTTTTGATAAACCGTGTTTACCACACCGTTCGTGAAACGCTGGATCAGGGCGTTGGGTTGCTGCAACACGGTTTGAAGGACAAAAGTGGTTGCTGGATCGATTTGCAGGTCAATGGTCTGCCCCACCGGCATCAAAGCCGGACTGTAGAGATGGGGATTGCCACGCTTGGCGACCGCAAACAGACTATCGACGTGATTGACGTCGCCGTAGACGACGTCCGAGGCATCGGCCAGCGTCCCCCCCGGCTGGATCGTCAAACGTACCGTCTGAACCCAGTGCCCATGAACATCGATGCCATCTTTGAGAATCGCCACCTTGATCGGTGGCTGCTGCGTCGGGTACTCGACGAATGTGAGCGGCGTGTCGGACTGAGCCGCGACTGTCGCTCCGGATTGGACGACCAAAAACAAGGACAACCCAAGCACGACGAACGAAAGGGCGAGTGACTTCATCGGACAACCCTGCATCGAACAATCGGTACGTGGCACCCAGCCGCGGTACCGGTCGGGCGCAAGAAGTATGCCGAGGGGTGGTATGTATTTCTAACTGGACAGTGTCCGGGGCCTGCGGTACAATCCTGACGAGTGAGTTGTTTTTTTGCAACCAAAATTCGGTGAGAAGAAACGTGGCTAGCCTCGAGGACATCGCCAAGCAGGTCGCCCTTTGTACCGCGTGCTCGCTGGCGAGCACCCGTCACAAGACCGTTCCCGGCGACGGCCCTGCCAATGCAACGATTATGCTCATTGGGGAAGCGCCGGGTTTTCACGAGGATCAGCAGGGCCATCCGTTCGTCGGCGCGGCTGGGCAGTTTCTCGAACAGCTTTTGGCGTCGATCGGCTTGAAACGCAGCGACGTTTTCATCGCGAACGTCGTCAAGTGCCGGCCGCCAAACAATCGAGATCCGCAACCTGATGAGATCGGGGCGTGTGCTCATTTTCTGCAAGCTCAAATCGACACGATTCGCCCCAAAGTGATCGTTACCCTCGGACGGTTCTCGATGGCTAAGTTCTTTCCTGGAGAGGCGATTAGCCGGATTCACGGCAATCCACGAAAGCAGGGCGACGTCATTTACTTTCCGCTCTATCATCCGGCGGCGGCCTTGCATCAACCAGCTCTCCGCAAGACAATTGAAGAAGATTTTCGAAAGATCCCCGAACTCTTGGCGGCGCTCGAGCCGGTTCCGGACGAGCCACCCACCGAGTCGGCAACTCAACTTAGTCTGTTTTAGTTAAATCCGATTTTCAACCACCCGATTCTGGAGGTAGTCACCACCTTGTCAACCCAGCCAATCCGGGTCATTCCTCTGGGGGGCGTCGGCGAGATTGGTAAGAACGCGACATTGGTCGAGTACGGGGACGATCTAATCCTCGTGGACGCCGGGCTGAAATTCCCTGAAGAGGAAATGCTGGGCATCGATCTGGTCATTCCGGACCTGTCCTTTCTTCGAGAAATTCAGCACCGGTTGCGGGCGATCATCATCACCCACGGCCACGAAGATCACATCGGTGCCTTGCCGTACATCCTCTCCTCGATCGACGTTCCAGTCTATGCCACCCGTCTCACTTGCGGTTTGATCACGGTCAAATTAAAAGAACACCGCCTGCTCGGCAAACGCCGTCTCGAGACGCTGGTCCCAAACGAGATTCTCGAAATCGGCCCGTTTCAAATCCAGCCGTTCCGGGTCACCCATAGCATCCCTGACGCGGTTGGATTCGCGATCCATACCCCCGGTGGGACGATCGTTTTTACCGGCGACTTCAAGTTCGATCAAACGCCCCTCTACGGTCCGCCTCCCGACTTCGCCACCCTGGCCGCGATTGGCCAACGTGGCGTTCTGGCGCTTCTTTCCGATTGTACCCGCGTCGAAAAGGCGGGATATACACAGTCCGAGCGCGTTATTGAGCGAGCGTTCGACGACATCATCCGGGACCTGCCCGGGCGAGTGATTATCACGACGTTTGCGTCGAATATCACCCGCGTCCAGCAAGCTTTGAACGTCGCCTCCCGACACGGGCGCAAGGTTGCGCTCGTCGGTCGCAGCATGGAAAACAACTGCGCAATTGCAAATGAGCTACATTACCTGGACTTTCCCGAAGACACCGTGTTCCGTTTGGACGACGTGCGACGTTTCCCGCTCAACGAAGTGATGCTGGTCACGACCGGGAGTCAGGGGGAACCGTCGTCGGTTCTTTCGCGCATTGCGTCCGGCGATCACCGCCAGATCAAGGCAATACCCGGAGACACGGTCATCCTCTCGGCGACGCCGATTCCGGGTAACGAAGAAACCGTTGCCCGAACGATCGACAACCTGATGCGGCTCGGGGGCGACGTGATCTACGAGCCGATGGCCGACGTTCACGTTTCCGGACATGGCAGTCGAGAAGAGCTCAAGCTCATGCTCAATCTGCTCCGCCCTCGCTACTGCGTGCCGGTGCACGGCGAGTACCGGCATTTGGTACTCTATCGCCGCATGGCGGCCGAAGTCGGAATTCCCACGGAAAACGTTTTGCTCGCCGAGATTGGCGACGTGATTCAGTTTGACGACGAGGGCGTCCGGACAGTCGATCACCACGCCGTTGGCTCAGTGCTGGTCGATGGGGTGACCGTTGGCGGCACCACGGAAGTGGTTCTGCGTGACCGGCAGCACCTGTCGCGTGACGGTGTACTGATCGTGTCGCTCACGCTCGATCGAACGACTGGCAGCATTATCGCCGGTCCCGAGGTCATTAGTCGTGGCTTCATCGACCCCACGCGAAATGGCGACAGCAAACTGCTCGACGAAGCCCGCGAGCGGATCCGCGAGGCAATTGAAGAACCAGCCGCGACCACCGTCGAGTATGGGTTCGTCGTGTCCAAGATCAAGGAAACGATCAGCGACTACATCTATAAGCAAACCCATGCCCGCCCAATGGTCTTACCGGTTGTGACCGAAATCTGATTTTTCCCCGGGCCCCTTCCACGTGGATAAATTTCGGTGGGTTGGGAGAGGTGAGGCAAGACCGCTCG
>DATLSK010000017.1:0-5446 GCA_035534155.1 Chloroflexota bacterium
ACCAACCGCGGTCAGTGACGAAATGGCGACGAAGTAGATAATACCGATGTTCAAATCTGAAATAATCATTCCTTTGCCGAAAGGAATGACCGCGTAGATCAAAAGCGACGAGATTACCATCAAGATTGTCGACAGCTTGAAAACCACTGGATCGGCGTTCGTCGGGACAATGTCCTCTTTCGAGAACAGCTTGAGCACGTCGGCGACTGGTTGCAACAAGCCTTCTGGACCGACCCGGTTCGGGCCAATCCGGTCTTGCATGAAGGCGATCACCCGGCGCTCGAGGTACACCAGGCTCATGACCACGATTGTCCCGAAAAGAATAAAGACGGTAATCGATACGACGATCTGGATGATTTGGGCGATCCAGGCGGGTAGGAACGAGGCGAAGAGGCTGCCAATGAAGTTGGCGGCTATCGGAAAGAAGTTGTCAATGAAATTGATCATCGATCGACCTCGCCGAGCACGATGTCGAGGCTCCCGAGAATCGCCACCGCGTCGGCGACCTTGTATCCCAGTAGCATCTCGTGAAGTGGTCCGATGTTGATAAAGGATGGTGCGCGAATCTTGCAGCGGTAGGGGGCAATCGACCCATCGCTCACCATGTAGAATCCCAGCTCACCCTTCGGTGCCTCGATCCGGCTAAACGCCTCGCCTTCCGGAGCCCGGAAGTTCCGACTGAGGTTCGCACTGTAAGGGCCGGCCGGCAGTTGGTCGAGCGCCTGGCGAACAATCTTCACACTCTCGCGCATCTCGCGCACTCGGACGAGGTACCGGCTGAAGCAATCGCAGCCATCCGCGGTTTGCACCTCGAAGTTGAAACGATCGTAGATACCGTAAGGAGCATCGCGCCGCAGGTCATAATTGATACCAGACGCGCGGAGGCTCGGACCACTGACCGCGTAGTCGAGCGCCTTCTCCTTGGGCAGCATTCCGACCCCGACCGTTCGCACTTTGAAGATCTCGTTGCCGGTCAGTAATGACTCGTACTCATCGATCTTCCCGGGCATGATGTCCAGGAAGTAGCGACAGGACGGGATGAACTCATCGGGGAGATCCAGCGCGACCCCGCCCGGTCGGACGTAGCTCAACGTCATCCGGGCGCCACAGATCATGGTGAACATGTCGAGGATCATTTCACGCTCACGGAAAGCGTAAAGGAGAGGCGTGAAGAAAGTACCAACGTCGGCGCCGAACGTGCCTACCGCGACGCAGTGGCTGGCAATCCGTTGGAGCTCGCACACGATTGTCCGAATGTACCAGGCGCGTTCCGGAACCTCGACCCCCGCCAGGTTCTCGGCTGCGATGGAAAATGCGAGATTATTACTCATTGCCGCGAGGTAATCTAAACGGTCGGTCGCGGTGATGTTATGAACGAAAGTCCCTTCCTCGCATTGCTTTTCGACGCCGCGATGGAGATACCCCATCACGATCTCAGCTTTGAGAATGGTTTCGCCGCTGAGAGTCAAAATCATGCGAAACACCCCGTGCGTGCTGGGGTGCTGCGGGCCCATATTAATAACAATCTGTTCGGTTTCCGCGTTTAGCGGCTCGTCCGGCACGACAACCCCGGCGGGCTGATCAATTGGCATTCAGCATCCACCTGTCTTTCTACGAAGTTATCACGCGAGGCTCGGCTGGCAACCGCCAATCTTTACGCAAAGGATGCCCGTCGAACTCGTCATATAAAAGGATCCGCTTCAGATTCGGGTGTCCGGTGAAAACGACACCCATCAGATCGAAAATCTCGCGCTCTTGAAAATCGGCAGCTCGCCAAACCCCGGTCACCGAGGGCGCAACCGCCTCGTCGCGATCCACCTCGACACGTAAAGTGAGATCGCGCTTCTGCTTCAGTGACCGTATCTGATAGACGACGTCAATGCGATCGAGATAGTCGATCGCGGTCAGGCTGGCGAGGTAATCGAATTCCAGGCCGGGCGTTATCTTGAGATAGTGGCAAACGTCGACCAGATTCTCGCCAGGAACCACCAAGGCCGGAATGCCCGGATTTACTGCTCGGAAGGGAACCCGCGGGAAGGCAGCAGATAGTTGCTCGATCACGGGGTCAGAGTTTGAGGTACTCACGATGTCGTTGTCCTATTTCTTGTGCTCGTTCAAACTCGTCTCGGCTTTAAGCGCGTCGATCTTCTTCTGCAAGGTCAACAGCGCGTGGAGCAACGCGTCAGGTCGGGGCGGACAACCGGGAACGTAAACGTCGACCGGGACAATCTGGTCCACTCCCTGGACGACATTATAGGCATTCACATACGGCCCCCCTTCCGAAGCACAGCCGCCCATCGCGATGACGTACTTCGGATCGGGCATTTGATCGTAAATGCGGCGAATCGCGGGCGCCATCTTTCGGGTAACCGTTCCCGCGACAATCATCAAGTCAGCTTGACGAGCCGAGGGACGGAACACCTCCGCCCCGAATCGCGAAATGTCGTAGCGCGCCGTCCCGACCGCCATCATCTCAATCGCACAACAGGCCAATCCAAAGCTCAGCGGCCACAACGACGAGTTACGCGCCCAGTTCAACGCGTGATCGAGCGTCGACAGTTTCACCGCTCCGCTGTACAGGATCGCCGCGTCGTCCGGAGCACCGTCTCCCGGAATCGATCCTTCTTTGACTTTATGACCGAGGCGAATGACGTCCATAATCGATCACCACCAGCGCAATGCTTGCTTCTTCAACGCATACAACAAACCGATAACGAGGATTCCGACAAAAACGATCATCTCACCCAGGGCGAAGAGTCCGAGCTTTCCATAAGCAACGGCCCAGGGGTAGAGAAACACCGTCTCGACGTCAAAGACCACGAAGACCAGGGCGTAAACGTAGAAACTCACGTAGTACTGAATCCACGACGTCCCAATCGTCTCCATGCCACACTCGTAGGTCGAGAGCTTAATCGGATCGGGGTGTTTCGGGCGAAGGATCGAGGAGATGATCATGGGAGTAAGCGCGAATCCCGCGGCCATGACCGCGAAAATCGCCACAGGTCCATAGAGGGCAAGCACGTTCGTGCCTCCTTGGGGAGTCCGGTCGGTCTGAGCCTAGGGCACCACCGGGGCGCCAGAGTTGGGTGATCCCCACTTGCCCTGGCCGCGAGGGCGGATTGGCAGAGGGCTCAGCTCGAAACCGCCCCCTGATACTGCTCTAGCCGTTCACGCCGATTGATTATAGCATCGGTATCGCACGCTGCAAAGACAGTCTTCCGAACCGCACCCGAACCTTCGGTTTTGCGGGTTTCTCACTCGCATCGGTTGTAGTATACTCGTGCCGTTCCTCTGGTCCCTCGCTTCCCCATGGCAAGATCTTTTCGGTTGGGGTAATGAGGATCGAGGCGCGCGATCGAATCAGTTGGCCGGCAAACTGGAGGCGCACGAAGATGCCAGAAATGAACGTCTGGATTCTCCTGGCCCTCCCGGGGGTCGTGATTCATGAGCTTGGCCACTATCTCTTCTGTCGGTTGGTCGGGACCAACGTTCAGGAAGTCGTTTTCTTCCAGCGCGCCGATGCCTCGGGTTACGTCGTCCACTCGGTGCCGAAAATGCTCCGACAGCACGCGGTCATCGTTTGTGGGCCATTAATTCTGAACTCGATTCTCGCCTTCTTGCTCTTTCGCGCGGTCGCGAGCGGCGCTGACAGTGCTTTCGTCGATCTGCAAAACGGAGACTTCCTCTCGACCGGGCAGCTCGCCCTGGCCACCTTCCTCGGTATCTCAATCGCCCTGCAAGCCATCCCAAGTCCGGCTGACGCTCGGAGCCTCTGGAACGTCACCCACGATCGCCTTCAGCACGGCCACCTCCTGGCACTTCTCGCCATCCCCTTCGCGGCCGCACTGGTAGGGGTCAATCACCTGCGTCGCTATTGGATCGATTGGCTCTATTTGGTCGGCTTGGCGATCCTCGCGCTCCGCTTCCCAAGCGGGTGAAAGAGCCAGTCTACGCCTCTGGGCTCGGTTGTCTTAGCGAAAGGCCGAAAGGCCGGTGACGTCTTGACCGATCACTAACGTATGAATCTGGTCGGTGCCTTCGTAGGTCGCCAAGGTCTCGAGATTGCACAGGTGACGCATGACCACGCGGTCGAGCATAATCCCCTCGGCGCCCAACAGGGCCCGCGCCCGACGCGCGACGTCCTGAGCGGCCCGAACGTTGTGACGCTTCCCCAAGCTGATCTGCTGATGTCGCAACCGTTTCTCACTCTTCAATTGAGCCAGACGCACCGCCAGGAGCTGGGATCGGCTGATCTGGTCGACCATTTCGACCAGATTGTCCTGAACCAATTGAAACCCGGCCAGGGCGCGTCCGAACTGCTCGCGCCTGGTCGTATGCTCGAGTGCCGCGGCGTAGCAAGCCTCGGCCGCGCCGATTGCGCCCCAGAGAATGCTGTAACGTGCCTCGTTGAGGCATGACAGTGGCGCGCCAAGCCCCGCCGCCCTGGGCAAAATCGACGATTCCGGCAGCTCGACGTTCTCGAAAAGCAATTCCGCTGACGCCGACACCCGCAGCGACAACTTGCGCTCAAGCGGGAGCGCCTGGAAGCCCGGCGAGCGGGTGGGCACGAGAAAACCCCGGACCCCTTTGCTGCCCGAATCTACCTCGGTCTGAGCCCAAACCACCGCGACGTCGGCCAGCGTCCCGTTCGTCGACCAGCGCTTGTGTCCATTCAAGAGCCAGGTCCCGGCCGGTCCACGCCCGGCTCGCGTTTCCAAGCCGGCCGGATCCGAGCCGTGTCCAGGCTCGGTCAACGCGAAACAGCCGACGGCATCGCCGCGCGCCAGTCTCGTCAGCCATTCTTCCTGTTGGGACGGGCTGCCGTAGCGGGCGATCGCTTCCATCACGAGACAGGTCTGCACCGACGCGAAGCTGCGCAGTCCAGAATCGACCCGCTCGAGCTCACGCATGGCGAGTCCCCAGGCGAGTGGCGACGCGTGATCACGTTGGCTCAGCGGTGCGCCAAGTAAGCCAATTTCTCCGAGCTCCGGTATCAGGTCGCGCGGAAACGCGCCCGTTTCGTAAAGGTCGGCGATGCGGGGTGCGACCCGACGCTCGAGTAGCTCGCGCGTTCGTTCGGCAAGGGCTCGCTCCGAGCTGGGCACGTCGGCGATCAAATTTAGATAATCGAGCATGGTTTAATCGTCTCCCGCCAAAACTGCGTCTATTTTACAAGGTGATACAATCCCAGATGTAAACAATGCGGATACTGCCGTGCCAAGCCGGAACCGAGACCGCACGTGTCCTCTGAGCTTCGCCGGTTCGGTTCTGCCATGTTCTGCGAGGGGTCTGGAATGCCGCCAGGCGATGAACTGAGCCGAGATTTTACCGTCGCGACGTTTGTGGTGTTCGACGGGAAAATCCTTCTTCTCTGGCACCGCAAGCTCCAAAAGTGGTTGCCACCAGGTGGTCACATCGATTCGAACGAGCTGCCGGACGAGGCGGC
>DATLSK010000018.1:0-8065 GCA_035534155.1 Chloroflexota bacterium
GAGCGATTTCAGGGGAGGATTGCAAGGTTCATGGCTTGTCCAGATTGGCAGGAAGCAACCAGGCAACGCTGATAGCTTGACATCAACGAAGGCATACCGTATCATTGCTTTGACGCGCGGTAGCCGAAGAAATCCTTCGACTTGCCGCGTTTTTAGGTCCGGGAAAGTACCGTTCCTCTCGGTCGATTGAACCGACTTGATGCAACCGATGCGGTGCGGGCGGTAGGCCGTTCGTTCGAATGAGGAGTAGCCGTCGATGAAATTGCTGCGTAGGGCTCCGCCTGAGCCGGCTCGACCGATTCGGTCCCAGAAAGCCGCTCGGTCAGCTCCGTCGTCTTCGCCGGTTGATATTGGCAAGCGGTTCACCGAGGGAATCTCGCAGTTCCTCTACGATACCAAAACGGAGCTGCGGAAAGTCACTTGGCCGAGCCGGGAGCAAGCGATCAATTTGACGACTCTGGTCATCGCCGTGTCGATCGCGGTCGGCGCGTTCATTGGGCTCACCGACGTCATTTTACAGAAATTCTTCCAACTATTGATAGGTGGGGCGTAGTCGTGGTCAGAGAAGCGCAAGAAGCCGTCGACCGCGCTGAAGTTGGTGGCAACGCTCCGGCGGTAGCGGTCGAGTCGGTGATGGAAAAGGTGGTGCCCGAAGGGGCCGAGTGGTACGTCATTCACACCTATTCGGGATACGAGAATAAGGTCAAGACGAACCTCGAGCACCGAATCGCGTCGATGGACATGAAAGACAAGATCTTCGAGGTGGTGATTCCCGTCGAAGATGAGGTCGAGGTCAAGGATGGCCAGCGGCGGACCGTGCAACGTAAAGTGTTTCCCGGTTACGTATTGGTCCAGATGCTCCTCGGCGATGACTCCTGGTACGTGGTTCGGAACACTCCGGGGGTGACTGGCTTCGTGGGTTCGGGGAATACGCCGATTCCGTTGCCCGAGCACGAAGTCAAGACGATTCTCAAGCAGATGAAGGCAGAAGCACCGCGGGTGAAGATTGCCTTTATGAAGGGGCAGAGCGTTCGGATCATCGATGGTCCGTTCGCCGAGTTCATTGGCGTGGTCGACGACATCAACCACGAACGCGGTAAGGTCCGGGTGCTGGTGTCTTTCTTTGGACGAGAGACCCCGGTCGAGCTGGACTTTCTGCAGGTCGAAAAGTTGTAAGGCGGAGCAGGCATGGCGAAGAAAGTCAAGGCGATTGTTAAGCTGCAGATTCCAGCCGGCAAGGCAACACCGGCCCCGCCGGTCGGCCCGGCACTTGGTCAGCACGGTCTGAATATCATGGCGTTCGTCAAAGAGTACAACGAGCGCACGGCGTCGCAGGTGGGAACGATTATTCCCGTCGAGATCACCGTGTTCGAAGATCGTTCGTTTACCTTCGTGACGAAAACACCGCCAGCCGCTGATCTCTTGAAGAAGGCGATTGCTGTTGACAAGGGGTCCGGACGACCAAACACGTCGATGGTTGGCGAGATCAGCCGCGAGAAGCTGCGTGAGATCGCTCAACTGAAGATGAAAGATCTGAACGCGCTCGATCTACCGGCGGCCGAGCGGATGATCGAGGGAACGGCGCGAAGCATGGGGATTGTCGTTTCAGGCTAGATTGAAATAAAGTGGGAGGAGAGTGATCTCTCCGTCAAGACCACGAGGAGACATTGTGAGTAAGCACGGAAAGAAGTACCGCGAAGCGGCCAAGCTGCTGGAAGCAGGGCGCACGTATGCGCCTGCCGAGGCAATCGAGCTCGTCAAGAAAGCCGCTTACACGACGTTCCCAAGTACTGTTGAGATGCACATGCGCATGGGGCTTGACCCGCGCCACGCCGATCAGCAGGTGCGTGGTGTTGCATTGCTCCCGCACGGCTTGGGCAAGCAGGTGCGGGTGCTCGTTTTCGCTTCGGGCGAGGGGTTCCGCGCCGCCGAAGAATCGGGAGCCGATTACGTCGGTGGCGACGAGCTCATCAAGCGAATTGAAGAAGGCTGGCTTGATTTTGACGTGGCGATCGCCACCCCGGAAATGATGGGGCGCGTCGGTCGACTCGGTCGGGTGCTTGGGCGTCGCGGCTTGATGCCAAACCCGAAGTCTGGGACGATCGTGCAACCCGCCGATCTGCCGCGCGCCGTGGGCGACGCCCGGAAAGGGCGCGTCGAGTTCAGGTTGGACAAAACCGCGATCATTCACGTCCCGATCGGTAAGGTCGACTTTGAGAGCAGCGCGTTAGCGGCGAACATGGCGGCGTTGATCGACGCCATTCAGAAGGCGCGGCCCACCGGGGCACGCGGCCAATACGTTCGAAGTGTTACTTTGGCGCCGACAATGGGGCCGGGGGTACCGGTCGAGCTTGCCAGCGCGTTGGAAATGGTGGCCGCCTAAAAGCCGTCGACCACTCATCGGTCGGGTAACGTTCACCCTGAGTGGAATCGAGCGACCGCCGTGCACAGGGTGAGCGCCCGGGTTACAATTAATAAGCGAATACTTTCCGCCGTGCCAGAGACAGCAGGGGTACGTGACGTACTTAATCAATTGCCCTGCCGAGGTCCGGTTCAAGTCAGTCTTGCCGAGGCGCGTAAAGGCGTCTCGTGTCGGTTGCTTGTCCGAATGCCCTCGTGGTCCTGGTGACCCGAGGGCGTTTTTTGTTCCTGGACAATGGTTCGTCATCACGGAAAGAAAGGAGGTGACCCATGCCGAACAAAAAGAATGTCGCGTCGGTCGAGGAGCTCGAGGAACGATTCCGGGAAAGCCCGGTGGTCCTTTTGACCGAATACCGCGGGCTGAAGGTCTCCGATCTAGCAAATCTTCGTCGGCAATTGCGCGAAGCCGGCGTCGACTATCGTGTCGCAAAAAACACCCTGTTGGCGATTGCCGCTCGCGAGGCGGGACGTCCGGGTATGGAAGCGATGTTGGAAGGGCCAACCGCGGTTGCGTTCAGCACTGGCGACGAAATCCAGGCGGCCCGAACACTCGCTGATTTCGCGCGCACGTCGCGCATTTTGACGCTCAAAGGCGGCCTGCTGGGACATCAAGTTATTTCCAGCGAAGATCTAACCCAGCTCGCGGCTTTGCCCGGGCGCAGTCAAGTACAGGCGGATCTGGTCGGCGCGGTTCAGGCGCCTTTGGCCAGCGTTTACAGCGTCTTGAACAGCGCCCTGGCGAGTATCGTCTACGCTCTCGAAGAGCGGGAAAAACAGCTTCAACCGGCATAAATGAAGGAGTTGATTGACATGGCAGTGTCCGAGCGCGTCCAGAAAGTTTTCGACGATATCAATACCCTCAGCGTCCTCGAGGTCTCTCAGCTATCGAAGCTGATGCAAGAGATCTGGGGCGTCAGCGCGGCACCGGTCGCCGTCGCGGCCGCACCGGCCGGGGGAGCGGCCGCCGCGGCGCCGGTTGTCGAGGAGAAGACCGAGTTCAACGTCGTTCTCAAAGAGATTGGCCCGAACAAGCTGAACGTGATCAAGGCGGTGCGCGAGTTGACCTCCCTGGGCTTGAAGGAAGCCAAGGATCTGGTCGAGGCGGCGCCGAAGTCGGTCAAGGAAGCCGTGCCAAAGGACGAGGCGGAGTCGGCGAAGTCCAAGCTCGAAGCCGCGGGAGCCGTCGTCGAGCTGACCTGATCCGGCGTGATCTATCTGCTGCGTGACGACTTTTTTGGCGAAGAGCGCCTGGCGGCGCTGCGCGATCGCTTGGGGCCGGTCGACTTCCAGAGTCTGAATACGACAATTCTGGATGGTACCCGGCTTTCGATTGGCGAGCTGCGCGGCGCGGCCAGCGCGCTGCCTTTTCTTGGCGAGCGCCGGTTGGTGATCGTTCGCCGTTTTCTGGGAACCTCAACCAACCGGGGCGACGCCTCTGACGACGCGTCCAGCGGTTCGACGTCACGACGTGGCGGTCGGGGCGCCTCCGAGCGTGAGCAAGAGTTGTTGACGTATCTTCCTCAGGTGCCCGAGAGCACCGATCTCGTGCTCGTCGAAGACCGAGATTTCAGCGCCGATCATCCGGTGCCAAAGGCGATCAAACAGCTCGGCGGCGAGCTGCAAACGGGCGGGATGCCCCGAGGCGACCAGCTTCTCGCCTGGGTGAACGGACGAATCGCGACGAAGGGCGGGCGAATCGAGCGGGCTGCCCAGGAACGTCTGGCGGGCCTCGCGGTTGACGATTTACGTCAGCTCGATCTCATTCTCGATCTTCTCGTGACCTACGCCGATGGGCGAGCGATTCAAGTGAGCGACATCGAGACCCTGGTTGAAGAGAGCCACGATCTCGGGGTATTCGACCTGGTCGATGCCGTGGGGGCAGGCGATCGGACCGGGGCGTTGCGTGCCTATCATCATTTACTTGCCAACAATGTGTCGCCGATTTACGTACTGGTCATGTTGACAAGGCAGATCCGACTTTTGTTGATCGCTCACGAGGCGCAGACGAATCGGGAAGATTTGGCTGGCGCGCTCAAGCTGCCGCCCCGGGTGGCGCAGAAGTTGGGACGGCAGGCGCGAAGCTTCGGGGTCGACCGCTGCATCGCCGCGATGCAGCGACTTGCCGAGATCGATCAGGCGATCAAAACCGGCCAGGCAACCGAGGAGGTCGCGGTCGAGCTCCTGATCGTTGGCTTCACCGGTCGCTCGACCATTTAGTCGATCTGACGAATCAGGCAAACGACCTGCCCCTGAACCTTCACCTGATCGGGCCGCACGTAAATCGGATCCATCGTCGCGTTGGCGGGCTGAAGACGAACGCGATCCTTCTCGCGGTAGATGCGTTTCAAGGTGACCTGGCCCTCGGTGCCCGGTCCATCGTTGATCAAGGCGACGACAATTGCGCCATTGTCGGCGGTGTCCTGAGGTCGGACGATGACCAGGTCGCCGTCGTCAATCAGGTCTTCGATCATCGATTTGCCACGAACCCGCAGGGCGAAGACCCCTTCCGTCGGAACCAGGTCCTGGGTCAGGGTAACTCGCTCGGCGTGTCCTTCAACCGCTTCGATTGGCGCGCCCGCGGCAATTTGGCCCATAACCGGCACGCTGACTCGTTCGGCCAGACGCTCGCCGTCGTTGTCGAGGATTTCGATTCCTCGGGAAATGTCCGGATCTCGGCGGATGTAGCCGCGCTTCGCGAGGACCCGTAGGTTATAATCGACCACCGAGGTCGACGTGATGCCGACGCCATCGCCAATTTCCCGTACCGACGGGGGATACGAGTGGTCTCGGACAAAGTGACGAATGAATTCAAGAATTTGGGTTTGACGCGTCGAGAGACGTCGGTACTCCACGGCTCGATCCCTCCGCTTGGTATTCCGAACAGCAGTTCGAGGGGCATTGTAACATCCCGAGAGGGAGAACGTCAATGGGCCAGAGGCGCTTTGGGAAGCGATGGCTGACCGTGCTGGCACTCGTAGCCGCGTTGCGAGTCATGCTCTACGCGGGCCTCATTCCGCCCTGGCAGGGGCCAGACGAGCCAAAGCATTATGAGTACGTGGCGCTGCTCGACCGACTGCATCGGTCGCTCAATCCGTCGGACGTGAACCTCGCGCTCGAGCGTCAGATCATCGATTCGCTGGCCGAGTTTCGGTACTGGGAATATTGGGGTCGGCCGACGCCAGAAGCGTTGCCGGTGAACTTCGTCCAGATTTGGGGACCATCGTCCACTCTCCTTCAGCGCGCACCGCTCTATTACGTGACGATCTGGCCGATTTATCACGTCGTCCGCGATCTGCCGCTGGCGCTTCAACTCTTGATGCTCCGTTTGAGTGGCCTGCTGTTTTTCGTACCGACCATCTGGTTCTGCTGGGCATTGGCCAAGGAAATTTATCCCAACCGTCTCGATTTGGCGGTTGGCGCCGCTTTGGTCGTTACCTGGTTGCCTCAATTTACCGCCGAGAACAGTATTCTCAGTAACGATGCGCTGGCGTATTTGATCGGTGCGACGATCGCGTTCGTGGCAGTCGGTGGGATCACCCGGGGCTGGTCGCTACGGCGACTGCTAGGCCTGGTCATTTTGCTGGGAATCGGTTTTTTGATCAAGCGAACCGTCGTCTTGCTCCTGCCGCTGGTGCTGGTTGCCTTGCTGCTGGGTACCTGGACGCGCGGTGGCCTGACGCGTGGGGTGATTTTCGCGCTGCTGGTCCTTGGCGGAGGATCTGTCGCGCTGTGGAGGATCCCAGCGCTGCTAATACGTATCAACCATCTTGCCCTCGACTACCCAACTCAGCTTACCGAGATCACGAACCGGTCGCACTATACTGCGAGCGCGCTGCCGCTGTACGGAACCTATGCGTCCTGGCTATACGATAGCTTTTGGGCCTATTTGGGCTGGGCGGCGCGGCCGGCACCGAGCGTGACCTACCAAATTCTGCTCGTCGTGACCGTTTGGGCAGTACTGGGAGCCCTTTACATAGTGCTTCGTGGAAGGATTGGCATCGTTCGCTTGAAGTCGACCTCGCGGCGCGCGGTGCTGGTCTGCTTGTTAGGGGTCATCGGGGCTGCACTCGGCGCCATGCTGTTCTACTCGCTTTACTTCAATCCACGGGCGGTGCCGCAGGGGCGCTATCTGTTCCCATTGATTGGGCCGATCGCGGTCGTGCTCGTCGGGGGCATCGCGGCCCTCTGGCCGAGTCGCGGCCAGCGCTGGTGCGTGCCGGTACTGGTCACTTTAACGGTGGCGTTCGACGTTTGGTACGTCGCGGGGTTCATGGTGCCCTACTTCTATGGCTGAGGCGATCAAGGCTCGTGCCTGGCGTCAATGAGGCGAGGTTTGACGTGCACTTTTCGCCTCATCGACACGTGGCGGGCATCAGCGGGGGCGAGGAGTTCCGAGGCGCCGGAGGACTTCCTCGTTGGAGAGCAGTTGAGTCAGTCGTTGCCAAACGCGGCGCTCGTCAGGTGAAAGCACCGGCAGCATGTTGGCGACATTGCGGGTCCACTGGCAATCGGCGTAATGCCCTTTCACGCAGTGCCAGCAGGCGATCGCCTCGGGATCGCGCTCCTTGCCGCCGCAAACCGGGCATTCCGGGGGATCCATCAGGCCGCGAGGCCAGCGTTCTACGATTGTCGGCACGGATTTCTTCCTCACGATTCGGATTTGTCGACAGAACTACGGGGAGCGAGCCCGGTGCGGATCTCGCCCGGATTCACCTTCCGCCGGATATTGTACAGCCAAAGCGACCCCCGCGGTCAAGGTTCAATCAGTAGGATTTCGCTCGCGTTTCAGAAAATCGTTGAGCCGCGCTTGGAGAATCTGAAGACGGCGAGTGTGATCCTTCTCCTCTTCGGGTGCCTTTGCAGTGCTCAACGCGTCCGCCGTGACGGTCGCCAGGGAAGCGAGCTCCGACTCGGAAAGGTCGAGGATCAAACCGCGCTTGACGAAATGGAGCGCAAAGCCTTCGCCACGTGGTTTTTCCCAGACCGTGATGCCATTGCCGCTGGCCAGCATGCGACCGGTAAAGATCATAATCGACTCCTCAGGCTGATGCGATGCCGCCATTTGTCCAAATACTTGCGTCCTCAGACCTTTACGCAGGCGAAGGTCGCGTAGGTCTGGGATTGACTGTATTCGCGCTCCTGAATCTTCAAGCCGGCTCGCTCCAGCATCGGCTCGAGGAGCCAGGTGTAGGTACTGTACTCTGCGCGCACGTGCGTTTCCAGCTCCGAGCGGGTCCAGCCATCGGCCGGTCGCTGGACCGCGTGGGCAAGCCAGTTCTCGATCACGGGATCGGCGTCGCGCGGATCGAAAGCATATACAAGGTCACGCAGGTAAAACACGCCGCCCGAGCGGAGCATATCGGCAATTCGGGTCAGGGCAACCGCCTTCCAAAAATCGGGCAGGTGGTGCAGGGCATGCCGCGAGGCGACGAAGTCGGCTGGCTCGCCCTGGTGGACGTAGCTGAGGAATCCTGCCTGGACCGTCTCGAGGTTGGCGATACCAGATTGCCGGATCTGCGCATCCAAAACGGCGAGCATGGGCGTCGAAACGTCCACCGCGACCACCCGCCGGCAGAAGGGCGCGGTGGCCAGGGCGAGACGGCCGGTGCCGGTCCCGAGATCGACGAGGGTACCGGTCGGACCG
>DATLSK010000019.1:0-12657 GCA_035534155.1 Chloroflexota bacterium
AGCAAGCTGGGGAACCCAAAAACTGTGAATAACGTCGGCCGACTCGAGATGGATAACCACCTGCTGACCGACCGGAACATGCAGCTCGTTTGCCGTTACGATGTCCGCATTGGGATAGTCAAATTCCCACCAGAACTGGTGCGCCACCACGCGGATGACTAAAGGATCTGACGGAACCGCCGTAATCGAGTGCATCGTACGCACCGTTAATACGAAGACCACGGCGAGCAGTAAGGTCGGAGCAACGGTCCAGGCGATTTCGATGCGGGTGTTACCGCTGGTCGTTGACGGCTGCCGCCCCTCGCGCGCACGGTGTGCAAACGAGGAATAGATCAGCGTCCCCTCGACGCCAAGGAAGATTAGACCTGCAGCCACTAGAAGAAAGATAAAGAGATTTTCAATTTGCTGTGCTTGAGGTGACGCCGGACTGAACGGCGAGCGCGGTGCAGCCAGCGCGACTCCCGTGACGGCAAGCGACCCAATCAAGCCAAGGACTGCGCTGGCGGCGACCAGAGGTCGACCAATCCGAGTACCCGCCAACCAGCGGCTCAATCCGCGCACGCGAGCGAGACTTGGGACGAACCGGTGAACGTTGATTTCCACCACCTTATCATCCAAATGAAGATGCCGAAACAAATTCCAGCGCTGTTTCAAAACTACACGTGATTTGCAAAGATGTCTGTCGGGGATCCTCCCCGATTTCTGTCTGGGCTTACCTGACACGTCTCAGTGTTATACTCAAACCGAGTCATTATCCGGCGATTCTCGGCTGCGACGGTGCATCGCCACGCTCCTGTCGCAGCCAAACAGTCCCCTGGGACGTCACGGGTATTGCTTCACCCGTGACCGGGTAACGACGAGACGGAACCTAAGACGTCTTTATTCGCCCGACGTTTACAATCTTGGAAATTTAACAAGTCAACCTCAACGCCGGGCCCAATACGCCAACCCGGTCAGCCACCCGGGCCCAAGTCCTGGCCGGCGACGTTGCCACGGTACTTTCATGACACGATCGACACTTTCCGTCAAGGAGGATGGAGTTGTCACTTTCGAACATCCCAATCCAGACTCTCATGTCCGTCTTTGAGGCCGCCGGCGCGCTCAAGAAACTTCCTCGTTCCGGTTGGCGCCGAATCGGTATCCCGAATAGCGAGAGCGTAGCGGACCACAGCTATCGTTTGAGCGTAATGGCAGCGCTGATCGCACCACGCCTCGGTCTCGATCCGGAAAAGGCCGTTCGCCTGGCTCTCTTTCACGATTTACCGGAAGCCGGCGCCGGAGACGTAACGCCCGCCGAAGGTGTGACTCCATTGGTGAAACATGCCCGCGAGGCAACTGCTCTCTCCGAAATCGTCGCCAATGCCCCCGACGGATCGGTCATTTACGATTGGTGGCGAGAATACGTTTGTCACGCGACCGCCGAAGCACGGCTCGTTCATCAGCTCGACAAGCTCGAAATGGCATTGCAAGCACTCGAATACGAACGCGCCGAGAGCGTCGACCTGGAAGAGTTCTGGCAAAGCGCACGGGCGGCGCTCGACGAGCCGTCTTTGATCGAGTTCTACGACTGGCTTTACCAGCAAAGACCGCGAGATCGTCGCCCGCCCGGCGAGACGCCGCCGAGCCAGCCGACGGCGTGATCAGCCAGAGGGTGACCAGCCGAGCATCGGTGCAACGACCGTCGCGAGGATGAGCAGAATTGCCAGGCCGCCAACGACAATCACCGTTCCCCAGGCAAGAACGTTGAAGCCAAAGCCGTTGCGATAATTCCCCATGACGCTCCGATCACTGGCCAATTGCACGATAAAGACGAGGAGCGCCGGCAACAACAACCCATTGACAACCTGCACAACCAGAAGTAACTGAATGAGCGGGAGATTCGGAACGAGGGTGACCGCGGCGCCAATCACGATCAGCGCGGTGAAAAGGTAATAGAAAGCCGGCGCCTCCTTCGGATTGAGCGACACGCCCTTTTCCCAACCGAAAGCTTCGGTGATCGAGAAGGCCGTCGCCAACGGCAGTACGCCGGCCGCGAGCATTGATGCCCCGAGGAGTCCAACACCAAAGAGCAGGCCGGCAAACCGACCGGCGAGCGGCTCGAGCGCGATGGCAGCGTCAGCCGCGGTATTAATCGTAATGTGGTTCACGTACAATGTGGCCGCGGTCGAAACAATAATGAAGAGCGCCACGAGATTGGAAAAAACCGAGCCCAGGATAACCTCGGCTCGCTCGTAACGATACTCCCGCACGGTGATGCCCTTTTCTACGACCGACGACTGAACGAAGACCTGCATGTACGGCGTGATGGTGGTGCCAATCGTCGCAACAAACAGGAAGATGAATTCGGTGTTCATTTGAAAGCTCGGGATCAGCGTGCTGCGCACCACCTCCCCCCAATCGGGATGGGCCAGGACCGCGGAAATGGGGTAGGCAAAGAACGCGAGGGTCATCACCAAAAAGACGCGCTCGACCTTGACATAGGATCCTTGGGTCACGAGCGACCAGATGATCAAGGCACTGATCGGAACCGTGATGTAGCGGCTGATGCCCACAAGCTCAAAGCTCGCCGCCACGCCTGCGAATTCGGATATCGTGGTCAGGCCGTTGGCGACCAACAAAGTCAGCATGGCAAAAACGGTCCAGCGCGGTCCAAATTGCTCGCGAATCAATTCGGACAAGCCTTTGCCGGTGACCGCCCCCATGCGTGCGCACATTTCTTGGACCACGATCAGGCTAACCGTGCTCAAAGCGAGCATCCAGAGCATCTCGTAGCCATACGAGGCGCCGACCGAGGCGTAGGTGGCAATCCCTCCAGCGTCGTTCCCCGCGTTGGCCGCGACCATACCGGGGCCCAAGATCGCGAGAAACGCGGCCAGCGGTATTCTTTGGGGAAGCTTTATGAGGAAGCGGTCACGGAAGGTCACCCATGGGCGAACCATCCACTGAAAAACCGGCGAGCGCCAAACGTCTCTCAGCGCCACACCGGCACCGCCTGGATCACCGGAAGAGCTTAGGCAGACGCCGCTGCCACTCTTCCGGCAGAATCACGTCGATGGCGTCGTCGACGGTCACGACACCGAGCAGGTGATCGGCGTCGTCGACGACTGGCATGGCCAGCAAGTTGTAGTGGGCGATCGTCCGGGCGACTTCCTCGGCCGGATCGCTCGCCTGGGCGCGGAAGATGTCCCGCGTCATGATGTCCTTGATCAATGATTCAGGTGGACTAGTGACGAGATCGCGTAGCGAAGCAACGCCAACCAGCCGCCCGTTCGGCTCTCGATCCAGAACGTAGAGATACCAGATCTGGTCGGGAAGCTCGGCGCGTCGCCGCAACCGGCTGAGGGCTTGGTGGACGGTGAGCTGCTCGGGAAACGCGACAAAGTCGGTCGTCATCATCCCGCCGGCCGAGTCTTCGGGATAGGTCAGGAGCTGCTGCACCTGCGCGGCCTCGTCAGCCCCCATTTCTTTCAATAGCCCCTGCACCTGGTCGACTGGCAGCTCACCAAGGAGGTCGGCCGCGTCGTCCGGGTCCATTTCGTCGAGAATATCGGCTGCATCTTCGGGAGGGAGGGATGAAATGATCGCAGTCGAGAGCGAGGGCTCGAGTTCTTCGACCGTATCCGCGGCAACATCGTCTTCCAGCGACGCCAAAACTTCGCTCGCCTGCGGGTAAGCAAGCTCCTGGACCAATTCGGCGATATCGGCGGGGTGGAGTCGGGCAATTTTGTTGTGAGGTATCGTGAGCTTTACCTGGGGAACCTCGCTGGCGAAGAATTCGACCTGGCTCCACGAAATAAGCTCGCGCTGCAGCCGATTGTCGATCACCCAACGCGGGAGTACCCGCGCCAGAAAGCCCGCGGTGCTCACATCGGCCGCGACCAGGCGAAGCACGCGCTGGTATTGTGCGAGCTGGGCGTCATTCACCCGAACGACCCGACGGCCGGCGACATCGACGATTTGCTTGTCCAAGATATCCTTGGCGAGCAAAACCTCACCATCGCGCCGTTCGAACGAACGTAAGTCCAAGCGGCTGGTCGACAGCAGTAGCTCTCGGTTGGAAAATCGGTCGACGGCGTCCCACGCCACGTAAACCGGCGCGGTGATGCCACCAACAATCACCAGAAATCCCTTCACTCGGGGAAATGGCTCGGCTCCGACCTGCACAACTAGATCTCGGAGGGTGCCCAAAGGAGCAGCGGCCGGGCTTTTCACGCGAGCGCCGATCACTTCCGACAAATAGTAAAGGACGGTCGCACCGCCCCGTGTTGTGCTGCTTACCATGACTCGCTCAATGCACCTTACGAACGAGAACTTTTACCCCATCGACTCGGTGGTTGCTTTATCTCGCATCCAGCGCATTCACCATACCTGGAGTTACCAACAGAAGCTCGCAGCACCGCTGCGCCACGCCCGATACGCGCAGTCCGGCGGTCTGACCCGATTGGAACCGCGCCGCGGTAGCTATTGACCGAAACGGAGAACCTGCACCTAAGACAGACGACTCACATGGTGCCGCGTGATACGCGCGGATAGGCGAGATAGGACGACCGTTCGCGGCGGTGGGGACTGCCCAACTCTCCAGACGCACCAAGCATCTGAGAGTCAGCGAGAGGTCACTCTCGCGACAAGTATAGCAGAAAGACGACAGAGCCGAATGTCGCCCCTTTTATTATGGGCCGTTGACGGTCGTTTAACGCCAGGTTAACCTTTTCTTTGTATGATATTCGAGACGTCAAGACAGGGCGCGACTCGCCGGGCGTCAGCAAACCGCGGTTGAGCGGTAATCCCATGGGAGGGCACTTCCGAGAATGAATGCAATAATGGAAACCGGCACGTCGGTTCAGCCAACCATTCGCGTCGAGAACTTCAGCAAGGACTACTTCATTGGGACGAACGTCGTCCACGCCCTGCGCGGTGTCACGCTCGAAGTGCACCCAAGCGAATTTGTCGCGGTGATGGGGGCGTCGGGTTCCGGCAAATCTACTTTTATGAACCTCATCGGTGGGCTTGATCGGCCCACCGATGGCACCTACTATTTGGACGGAATCGACGTCTCGCAGCTCCTACCGGACCAGCTCGCCCTGGTTCGCAATCGTAAGGTTGGATTCATTTTTCAGGGTTTTAACTTGCTCCCTCGGATGAGTGCCCTGGGCAATGTGATGCTGCCAATGATGTACGCCGGGGTTCCGCATGATAAGATGGTCGAACGGGGGATGGCCGCCTTGCAAGCAGTCGGGCTTGCCGACCGGGCAAATCACCGCCCCGCTGAACTTTCGGGTGGCCAGCAACAGCGCGTAGCAATTGCCCGCTCACTCGTCAATGGACCGTCGATGATTCTGGCCGATGAGCCGACTGGCAACCTTGATAGCAGAACGAGCGTTGAAGTGATGTCGATCCTCCAACAACTCAATGCGCAAGGGATCACCATTGTCCTCGTCACCCACGAACCGGACATCGCGACCTACTGCAAGCGGGTTGTCCGCTTCCGCGACGGCCGGGTCATCCAGGATCAGATCAATCCATCGCCCCGCAACGCCGCCGAGGCTTTGCGCGAGCTACCCAGTGATCCTTTGGAGGTCTCGAGTTCATGAGTAGCATCGGAGAACGCGTTCGCCCGAATCTTTCAGGGTCGGCCACGGTTACGGTCGAGGACCTCGCGCCCCCCGCGGTGGACTGGGGAGTGGTGCTCGGGCCACTACCCACCGAAACGTCGGGCTCGATGGCGATCCGGCAAAGCGTAACCTCTGCCATCGACGCCCTAAAAGCAAACAAGCTGCGAGCGCTTTTGACGATGCTCGGTATCATCATCGGTGTCGGGGCGGTGATCGTCATGGTCGCCCTGGGCCAGGGCGCCAGTCAATCGGTTGCCCAACGGCTTTCTCGACTGGGCACCAACATGCTGACTATCCAACCAGGTAGCGGCCGGCAAGGCGGCGTTCGGGTGGGCGCAGGCTCTTTGCCCTCTTTAAACGATCTCGACACCCAAGCCATTGCACGTCAAATTCCGGGGATCACGGCGGTTAGCTCGAATCTCCAGGCACGTAACGTTCAAGTCGTAGCCAGTGGTCAAAACTGGAGCACCTCGGTTCAGGGAAACTATCCGTCGATTTTCCTGATTCAAGACTGGCAAATCGCCCAGGGTGCTGCCTTCGACCAGACCGATGAAGCCTCGGCCGCGGTTGTTTGCGACATCGGTCAAACCGTGGCAACGAACCTCTTTGGCACCTCGAACCCGGTCGGACAGACGATCCTCATCCGCAACGTCCCATTTAAGGTCAAGGGTGTCTTAGCGGCCAAGGGCAGCAACGGTTTCGATGATCAGGACGACGTCATTTTGATCCCCTACAGCACGGCACAGATTCGACTTTTCAATCGCCCGTGGGTTGACAGTATTTCCGTACAGGTTACGAGCGCAGATCAGGTGAGCACGGTTCAGCAGGCCATCACCAATCTCCTCGAAGTCCGCCACCACATTCAGCCCGGCAAGCCGGCCGACTTCCAGGTTCGTAACTTCAACCAACTGATCGCGACGGTGCAACAAACCAGCGCCACGCTTACCTACCTGCTCGCGGGAGTCGCGGCGGTCTCATTGATTGTCGGCGGCATCGGCATTATGAACATCATGCTCGTGTCGGTCACCGAGCGGACTCGCGAAATCGGCATTCGCATGGCCGTCGGAGCCCGAGGCAACAATATCCTTTCTCAATTCTTGATCGAGGCAGTCCTGCTCAGTGTGGTCGGCGGCATCATCGGCATTGGCCTTGGCATGGGAAGCTCGATCGTCGTCAGCCACCTCGCCGGCTGGAACACGATCATCACCCCTGAATCGGTGATTCTGTCGTTTGGATTTGCCGCGCTGGTCGGCGTCTTCTTCGGATATTATCCGGCTCGCAAGGCGTCGCAGCTCGACCCAATCGAAGCACTGCGCTACGAATAACCCACGATGCGCAACGACCAGGTCGCCGCTGTTCTCAATGAGATTGGTGACTTACTCGAAATCAAGGGCGAAAACCGCTTCCGGGTCAATGCCTATCGCGATGCGGCCCGGCAGATCGACAACCTCGGCGAGGCTCTCGCCGTCGTCGTCCAGGAGGGACGGTTACGCTCGATTTCCGGGGTCGGCGAAGCGATCGCCGCGAAGATCCAAGAGCTCGTGGAAACCGGCCAGCTCGCCTACTTCGAACGCCTGAAGCGGGAGCTGCCGGTCAGTCTGCTCGAACTCTTGCAGATACCCGGTCTTGGTCCACGCAAGGTCAAGCTCCTCTACGACCAATTGCAGGTCACAAGTCTCGCGGATCTCCAACACGCGATGGCAGAAAACCGGGTCGCCGGCCTCCCCGGAATGGGCGGAAAAACGGTCCTGAACCTCCAGCGCGAGATCGAGCGTCTCGAGCTGCGCGGTCGACGGGTGCCACTGGGAATTGCCCTGCCACTGGTTGAGGAGATCGTCGCCACGCTCAGGTCATTGGGGGCCCTGGTCGACCGGGTCGATAGCGCCGGATCGGTGCGGCGCCGACGCGACACGATTGGCGATTTGGACGTGCTCGCGGCGAGCGAGAATCCCCCGGCCGTCCTCGACGCGTTCGTTCAGCTCCCCGTCGTCCAAGAGGTGATCGGCCGCGGCGATACAAAAGCGTCAATCCTGACCCACCGTCAATTGCAGGTCGATCTGCGAGTCGTCGCGCCCGAGGCGTGGGGCAGCGCTTTGCTGTACTTCACGGGTTCGAAAGCGCATAACGTTCGCGTTCGCGAGATCGCCGTTCGGAAGGGTTGGCGCTTGAATGAGTATGGACTGTTCGATGAGCGCGACGGAAAGCGGCTGGCTGGTGCGACCGAAGAAGACGTTTATCATCAGCTTGGCATGACCTGGATTACCCCCGAGCTACGTGAAGACTCCGGGGAGATCGAGGCAGCGCTGGCGAATCAGCTTCCCCATTTGGTCGAAATCGGCGACGTGCGGGGTGATTTACACAGTCATTCGACCTGGAGCGATGGCACGGCCTCGATCGAGGCAATGTGGCAGGCCGCGCGCGAGCGCAAGTACGAATTCTTGGCTTTGACCGATCACTCGCATTCGCTCGGGGTTACCAGCGGGTTAACGGTTGAGCGATTGCGCGAGCAACGCTCGGTTGTCGACGCGATCAATCGTCGGGGGAATGGTCCGCGCCTTCTCCACGGAATCGAGCTAGAGATTCGGGCTGATGGCACCCTTGATTTTCCCGACGACGTTCTCTCCGAACTCGATATCGTCATCGCGTCAGTCCACAGCGCTTTCGGCCAATCACGCGAGAAGATGACTGCGCGGCTTGTCGGCGCGGCTCGGAATCCCCACGTCGACATCATTGGTCATCCGAGCGGGCGCTTACTTGGCCGCCGCGAACCCTACGACGTCGATCTCGACGCACTCATCGACGTCTGCGCCGAAACCGGTGTTGCCCTCGAGATCAACGCCAATCCCGCGCGCCTCGATCTCGACGACATTCACGCGCGCCACGCCCTTGAGCGGGGCGCCTGGCTCGCGATTAACACCGACGCCCATCAGCCGGAGAACTTCGACCTCCTTCCCTACGGCATCGCGACCGCCCGTCGCGGCTGGATTCCTCCCGAGCGCGTGCTGAACTGCCATTCACTGGCGGCACTGCTCGATCACCTTCGAGCCAGATCCCCCAGAGTGCTATACTGAGGAAAGATTCCTCAGCCATTAGAAATTGCGAGTACCGGCACGACCGGTCGAGAGCGAGGCAGCTACAGTGCAACAGAGTGACATTGGATTGATTGGCCTGGCCGTGATGGGAGAAAATCTGGCCCTAAACATGGCCAATCACGGCTTCAAAGTTTCCGTGTACAACCGGACCGCAGAGCGGACGCGGGCCCTCGCCGAGGGACGAGCTCAGGGCAAGACAATTCAGCCAACGTACGATCTCAAAGAGTTCGTTGCTTCACTCGCTCGGCCGCGCCGGGTTTTTCTCATGGTTCAGGCCGGGGCACCGGTCGACTCGGTACTGGCCCAGCTTCGCCCGTTGATCGAGCCCGGTGATATCGTTATGGATGGCGGAAACTCCTTTTTCAAGGACACCGAGCGCCGAACCGCCGACATGGAAGCAGCGGGTTTCCATTACTTTGGAGTCGGGGTCAGCGGCGGCGAGGCCGGCGCGTTGGAAGGTCCGTGCATCATGCCCGGTGGCTCGCGTGCCGCGTACCCGCTGATTGAACCAATTCTCACCGCAATCGCCGCCAAAGTGCCCGACGGCGACTGCTGCGCCTACATGGGACCGGGCGCCGCTGGACACTACGTAAAAATGGTCCACAACGGCTGCGAGTACGCCGTCATGCAGCTCATTGCCGAAACCTACGACGTCTTACGCACGACCTACGGTCTCGGCGCTCGCGAGCTTTCCGACATTTTTCAACGCTGGAATGCCGGGAAGCTAGATTCATACCTCATCGAGATCACTGCGAAGGTGCTGGCCTACGTTGATCCAGACACCGAACGCCCACTTGTCGACCTGATTCTGGACCAGGCCGGGCAAAAGGGCACCGGCAAGTGGACGTCGCAAGACGCCCTCAATTTGGGAATGACCATTCCCAACATCGACGCCGCGCTCTTTGGCCGAAACATTTCGGCGCTCAAGGCCGAGCGGGTGCAGGCGTCGACGATTCTCAGCGGACCGCGATTGCCAACCGTGCCGATCAACCCGTCCGCGTTGACCACGATCGAGAACGCGTTGTATACCGGCATCGTCATCTCTTACGCCCAGGCCATGGCCATGCTTCGCGCGGCGTCCCACGAATACGGATTTGCTTTGAACCTTTCCGAAATTGCGCGAATCTGGAAGGGTGGCTGCATCATTCGCTCGAAACTGTTGGACCCGATCCAGGCCGCCTTCCGCCGCGATCCGGACCTGGCCAACCTTCTGATCGATTCGGAGTTTAGTGGCAGCCTCAATCAACTGCAAGCGAGTGTGCGGACCGTGGTTGGTCAGGGCATCGAGCACGGCATTCCACTGCCGGCCTACGCGGCATCACTTGCTTACTTCGACAGCTACCGACGAGCCCAGTTGCCGGTTAACCTGATTCAAGCCCAGCGCGACTTTTTCGGCGCACATACCTACCAGCGGGTCGACCGACCGGGGACATTCCATACCGAGTGGGAATAGTCGCGTGACCAAAGAGGCACTGATCATCGTCGACGTCCAGAACGACTTTTGCCCGGGCGGCGCTCTCGCCGTTCCCGGTGGCGACGTCGTCGTGCCAGTGCTCAATCAATACGCGCGCCATTTCGCCGAGCGCGGAACCCCAATCATCGCCACGCGCGATTGGCATCCGGTCCAGACCCGTCACTTTAAGGATTTTGGCGGGATCTGGCCGGCCCACTGCGTTCAGGGCAGCGTGGGAGCCGAGCTTCACCCTGCGCTTCACCTACCAACCAGCACGGTGGTTCTCGAGAAAGGCGCCGGCTCCGCTGAAGATGCTTATTCCGGATTTCAAGCACAAAACCACGACGGCATCGCGCTGACCGACCTGCTACGTCGCCACGAGGCGCGGCAGCTTTACGTCGGCGGATTGGCGACCGACTATTGCGTCAAATCGACCGTGCTCGACGCGCTCGTCCAGGGCTTCATTGTCACCGTGCTCCTCGATGCGGTGCGTGGGGTAAACCTCCAGCCACACGACGCCGAGGCAGCAATCGAAGAGATGGCGCGTCGCGGGGCGGCGATGGCAACATTTGAGCGACTGCGCTAGACGTATGCGCGTTCATGCCTTTTTAATGTCCAGGGTATTGAATCTACCTGCCAGCTCTGATATGCTGAAGGTGTCGGATGAAGCACGAGCGTAGAAGTGGGGTAGGTCGAGATCGCCGATAGTCCCCCGCCCTGCGCTTCCTTCGGGAGTTAGGTCGTCGAAAGGCGGCCGGGGTGAGAATCTCGGTTGCTCTCCGATCGGATGCCCAAGAGGCCGAAAGGTTTCTTGGGCATTGCCGTTCTCCTGACCTATTGAGCACTCGGAACCGCCGCCCCGGACGGAACCATCCCCAACTGCTTGAGTAAATCGCCCCCCAGTACGCGCGTGACCGAGCCCGGTGGAGGCATACCAGGGACGCTATCTACCCAATGCTGGAAAGCAATCCGCTGGAAGCGTTGGCTGATGAACGGCCCGTGCTGCTCCGGACGCGACATGGGAAGTCCATATCGCTGAATCGCCTGATCCACCGTACCGGTTCCGACGTAGGCCTGACGAATTGCCGCATCAGTTAGCCAACCCAAACGAACGGTCCTGGCAACATTCCAGTTCCCATTCGAGCCGTCGTTCTGAATTGGCTTGGGAATCCCATCGGTGTTAAGCAAAGTGTCATCCTGACCGGCCGTTGAAAACCACTCGAACGTGTTGGCCAGAATTGCCTGGCCAAGCTCCGGTCGCCACTGCAAAGCCGCGCCTTGTGTCAGCTGATAGGTGAAGCCACCTTGCTGATAGCGCTGGGAAGCTGGATAGCCCAGCGCGTCGACCCCACCGAGTGCTTGAAAGCTATCGTAAAATGTCATCCCGCCATCATCACTGATCCAATACCCACCTTTGCCTTGACCAGCCTGACTGTAAAAAGCACGATTCCCACTCGTCGGATTCACCGCGACGGCCGGAGTCACCTGGCTCGATTTGAACTGATCGCTGTACTGTCGGGTGAGCTGCAGATAGAGATTGCCATAACTCTTGCTTGGCTCGATCTGGCTGCCTTCCAGCCACTCGTTCCAAGAAGTAATTGAAATAATCTCGGGATGGGTCGCAATCGCACCTTGCCAGACGCGCGAATAGTAGGCACCACCCTGTCGATTGACTGAAAACCCGTTCGTGCGGCCGAGGCGGGTATCGTCATAGCCAGGCATGACCGTCGCCATCCAAAGCTTGCCCGGAAACGCCCGCGTTCGGCTCGCATAACTGGCGAGCTGACTGGCAGGATCCGGCGACCACGCGATTGAATAGGGATGGATTCCGTCGAAAACGTTCAAATAAGAGAAAATGTCACCTTCGCCAATCCACTCGGCGGCGTGATTCGGATCAGCCTGGGCCCGAATTGCCCCCCAGGTTCCCAAGTCGTAGGCCCGAATGCCGTAAAAAACAACGACTGGCTTCCCACCGTATTGAAACCACGCCGGGTCACTGAAATAGCGTTTGAGATATTCAAGGTTATTGGTCACATCCCCGGGATTGTGAATGAACGGGGAATTGAGATCGAAATCAACGGTGACTTTGAACCCGTGCTGACCCGCGACCGATAGCAGTGTCTGTAAGTTCGTGTCGGTAGGATTCCCGGGACCCCACCAATCCAGCTCGAACCCGTCGATGCCGGCGTTCTGGGCTTCGGTCACCTGTCGATCGATCGTCGACCGATCCGCCGAGACGTAGGGCGCGGCCGGCTGGTCGCTCAGCTTGCCGCTTCCCCAGGTGTTGTTGTCGTACCAGGCATAGTACATGGCAAGCACCGGCGGTGAGCTTGCCGCCATAGCGGGACGAATTGACGTGATCAAGCTGGCGCACAGCGCCAGTAAGCAACCAAGACTAACAATTCGAAACCATCGCATACAATGATTCCTTCCGCGTCCTCCCCGGACCAGCGCGACTATCCGACAATTCGTCGGTTCACACAAACTGACACATCCGAGG
>DATLSK010000020.1:0-6273 GCA_035534155.1 Chloroflexota bacterium
ACAATACCGTGTCGTCCACCGCTGGCAACCACGCTCTCGCGTTTTGCCAATTCGTCAAGAGTGCTCACTCGAAGTTTGCCATTTTCGGGTTGTGCCATGGTTGCACCACTCCCACCTGGCTGATTTGTCGGCCGGCCTCGACTAACGATATCACGCCAAGCAGAATTAGCAAAACCCAGATTGCTGGACATTTCAACTCCGGTCGGTTTCAGGATTCGTTCAGGATCGCCGCAGCGATGTCCATGGGACCGTCAGGCGGGTGGCTTAGTCTGAAATTTGAGGCGATCATCGATCGCGTCGGTTTGTGTGACCGCGTCGGTCGCGCATCGAGGAGGCCGAACCACCGTGAACCTGGTCGACAACCGTCCCGAGTCCGCCCCGATCACGATTTCTGAGCTAGAGCGTACGGCTCAGACGAACCATCGGCGTGCCGCGGATGCACGCCACCGTCGTCAGCTCGCCATTCTCACCGCGACCTGCGCGATCACTCTCGCGGCAAGCTGGCTGGCTCATTTGTTTGGTGCTCCGGAAGTAGCCGTTACTGGCCTGGCCGTTGTCGCGTTCGCTTCGGGAGGTGGGGTGACTGGAGCGCGCGCCCTCGACGAGCTACGGCATGGGCACGTCACCATCGACTTACTCATGGTTGTCGCCGCTCTCGGAGCGGCGACGGTTGGCGCTTGGATCGAAGGCGGCGTTCTTCTCTTTCTATTCTCATTGAGCAACACGTTGGAAAAGTTCGCCCTGCATCGTACCCGCCAAGCGATCGAATCGCTACTCGACCTCAATCCTTCAGAAACGACAGTGCGTAGAGGCGACAGCGAGCTTCGCATCCGCACTGACCAATTGCAGGTCGGCGACGTCGTGATCGTGCTCCCTGGCGAACGAATCTCGGCCGACGGCGTCGTGATCTCCGGTCACTCGAGTGTGGACCAATCGCCGATGACCGGTGAGTCCGAACCGGTCGAAAAAACGGTCGGCGATACGGTGTTCGCCGCGACCCTGAATCAGGAAGGTTCGCTTGAGATTCGAGCCACGCACTCGGCCAACGACACGACTTTGCAGCGGATCATCCAAATGGTCGAGGTGGCCCAGGCAGAAAAGGCGGATAGCCAGCGTTTCACCGACTGGTTTGGCGAACGCTATACCTTAGCGGTGTTCGGCGCCGCCACGTTAGCGATTTTCGTTCCCTGGCTGCTCTTCGGCCAGCCACTCTCGACGAGCTTCTACCGAGCGATGACGATCCTGGTGGTCGCCTCGCCCTGCGCCGTGGTCATTTCTATCCCCGCCTCGATTTTGTCGGCAATCGCCCGCGCGGCACGCCACGGTATCCTGTTTAAAGGTGGCGCCCACGTCGAGCGCGCGGCGACCTTAAAGGCCGTTGCCTTTGACAAGACCGGGACTCTGACCGAAGGACGGCCCCATCTCGTCGCGGTACGCGCCGCTGCGGGAGTCGATACGCAGACCGTGCTCCAACTCGCGGCTTCCGCCGAGAGTCGGTCCGAACATCCACTGGCTCGAGCGATCACCTCCGGCGCGAAAGAGGCCGGTCTCCCACTATTGGAGTGCCGCGAGCTCGAAGCGATCATTGGCCACGGTATCCGGGCCGATGTCGCGGGCCAGACCGTATTCGTCGGCAAGCTGAAGCTGATCGAGCAACAAGGTTTGGCCGTTCCGGCCGACCTTGCCGAGGCTGCCTCGGCGCTCGCCTCGCAGGGCCAAACGGTCACGTACGTCGCCGATGCCAACCACGTTCTGGGTATCGTCGCGGCCGCCGATACGATCCGGCCAACCGCGGTCGCTGCGCTCGAACAGCTTCGCCACCTGGGAATCGAGACTTTGGTGATGTTGACCGGTGACCATCGAGCCGCGGCGACCTCAATCGCGAACAAACTAAAAATCGATCATTTTGCCGACCTTTTGCCTGGAGACAAGCTACGCATTGTCAAGGATCTACGCGACGCACATGGATCGGTCGCCATGGTCGGCGACGGAATCAATGACGCTCCCTCGCTGGCAGCGTCCACCCTGGGGGTGTCTCTGGGGGGCATTAGTACCGATGTGGCTCTGGAAACCGCGGACCTGGTGATCATGGGGAGTGACCTGCGCCGACTTCCGGAAGCAATCGGACTCGCCCGTCAGATGAATCGAATCATCCGCCAGAATCTGATCTTCGCGTTTGGCATGATGAGCCTGCTGCTCATCGCTACCTTCGCGGTGAACCTGCGACTGCCTTTTGCCGTTGTCGGCCACGAGGGTAGCACTGTCCTGGTGATTCTGAACGGGCTCCGTTTACTGGGCTACCGGTATGATCCGCTAAAGCCCACGAATGGTTGACCACTCAGTACCTCGGCGGTTTCATTTCGGTCTGATCAGACGGAAGCGCGAACGTCGTTGTTCGAGATTACGGGGGTGATCGGCTCGACCCAACGAGGCCCGATACCCCCGTAACCCGATTGCAAGCGCGAGGAAGGCTTCCCGACCAAATCGCGAAGAACGGCGGGGAGAATTCCGCCCTGACGAAGGTAGTGGAGCTCCAAGGCCGTGTCGAGACGGACCTTGACCGGGATGTTAAGCTGGCTACCATCGCTTCGGCGAGCGCGCACGGTCAGATCTTGCCCGGGCGCGAGGCCCACGGCGATTCCCGGAATATCATAAACCTCGGTGCCGTTTAATCCGTAGGTACTCGCGTTTTCGCCATCTCGATATTGCAGCGGCAATATGCCCATGAAGATCAGGTTGCTGCGATGGATCCGCTCGTAACTCTCAGCAATAACCGCCTTCACGCCCAGCAGTAGCGGACCTTTGCCGGCCCAATCCCGCGAACTTCCGGAGCCGTACTCTTTACCAGCGAGAATCATTAGCGGAATATTCTCACTTTGATAACGCATCGAGGCATCGTAGATGCGGAGCACTTCTCCAGTGGGTAAATAAACCGTCCAATCGCCTTCACGTCCCGGAACCAAAGCGTTCTTCAGGCGAATGTTGCCAAACGTGCCGCGCATCATCACCTGATGATTGCCACGACGCGCACCGTAGGTGTTGAACTCGCGCTGCTCAACGCCATGCTCGATTAAGTACTGACCAGCCGGGCTATCCTTGGGAATCGAGCCAGCCGGCGAAATGTGGTCGGTCGTGACCGAATCGCCGAGCATTGCGAGGACACGGGCCCCTTGAATGTCGCTCAGCGGTGTCGGTTCGCTCGTCAGGTTCTGAAAGAAAGGCGGCTCCTGGACATACGTGGACTTTGAATCCCAGGCGTAGAGATCTCCCTCGGGGACCGGCAGCAATCGCCAACGCTCATCGCCCTCGAAAACGTTGCCATACTGCTTGTGGAACAGGTCGGGTCCGACCGCCTCGGCAATCGTGTCACGAATCTCGGTCGGAGACGGCCAGATCTCGCTCAACATGACCGGATCTCCGTTTGGATCGTAACCGAGTGGATCGTGGCTGAGATCAATATTGACGGTACCGGCCAGCGCGTAAGCGACCACCAGGGGTGGTGAAGCCAGGTACGCGGCGCGAACCTGCGGGTGGATTCGTCCTTCGAAGTTCCGGTTACCACTTAGCACCGCGGCGACGGCGAGGTTGTTCTCTTGGATCGCCTGAGCTACCGGCTCGGGCAAAGGGCCGCTGTTACCGATGCAGGTCGTGCAGCCATAACCAGCCAGGTGAAAGCCAAGCGCTTCCAAGTAAGGAAGCAGAGCGGCGCGATTCAAGTAGTCGGTGACAACGCGCGAGCCCGGCGCCAGACTGGTCTTGACCGACGGCTTGACGTGCAAGCCTCTCTCGACCGCTCGTTTTGCCAGCAAACCGGCCCCGATCATCACCGCCGGATTCGAGGTATTCGTGCAACTCGTAATCGCCGCGATCGCCACCGCGCCGTTATCGAGCGTAACCTCTTCCGCGCCGATTTTCACGTCGACCGGTCCGTTCGTCGATCCGCCTGAGCCATTGCCAAAGGCGTTGGTAAAACTCTGCTTGACCCCCGACAATGACACGCGATCCTGAGGACGTCGTGGCCCGGCCAAACTTGGCTCGATCGTGGCCAGATCCAACTCAACGATCTCGCTAAATTCTGGCTCCGGGCCGGTGTCGGTTCGGAACAGACCCTGATCTTTGCAGTAGCGCTCTACCAGATCGATAAGCGCCTCATCACGTCCGGTTAGGCGCATGTAGCGCAGAGTTTCAGCATCGACCGGGAAGAGGCCAGCGGTTGCGCCATATTCTGGCGCCATGTTCGCAAGGGTTGCCCGATCGGCCAGCGACAGATAGCTCAAGCCCGGGCCGGTGAATTCGACGAACTTATTGACGACGCCCTTCTTACGGAGCATTTCCGTGACTCGCAAGACCAGGTCGGTGGCAGTCGTGCCTTCCGGAAGCCCACCCGAAAAGCGAAATCCGACGACGACCGGCGTCGTTATCTCCAACGGTTGTCCCAACAGCGCGGCCTCGGCTTCGATGCCGCCAACCCCCCAACCGAGAACGCCCAAACCATTGATCATTGTCGTGTGGGAATCGGTCCCCACCAGGGTATCGGGAATTGCGACCTGAGTGCCGCCGTCCGCCCGAGTTTGAACGACTCGCGCCAGATATTCGAGGTTCACCTGATGCACGATACCAGTATCCGGGGGAACCAATTGAAAGTTATCGAATGCTTGCTGTGCCCACCGCAAAAGAGCATAGCGCTCGCGATTGCGCTCGTATTCTCTTTCGACGTTATATCCAAAGGCCAGCGTCGAGCCAAACCGGTCGATTTGGACCGAGTGGTCAATGACCAACTCGGCCGGGATCAGCGGATTGATCTTCTTTGGATCTGCTCCCATGCGCTGAGCTGCCGAGCGCATCGCCGCGAGATCGACGACAGCCGGTACACCGGTGAGGTCCTGCATAAGCACGCGAGCTGGCCAGAACGGGAATGCCGCGACTCCGGCCTGCTTCGGTTGCCAGCGTGCCATTTGAACGACGGTGTCGTCGGCGACCTGATGGCCATCGCAGTGGCGCAAAAGATTTTCGACAAGTATCTTGATTGTGATTGGAAGTCGGGACAGATCGGCAATCCCACCTTCAGCGAGGCTCGCCAGACGGAAATAGTCGACTGCGCCGGTCTTGGTTGACAGTTGCCGTCGAGCCCCGAAAGCGTTGGCGCCGCTTATCCCTTGCCCGTTGCTCATGCTCGCCTTTTCCTCCCGCCCGTTCCCGACTTTCCGCCAGCAGGTCTAAAAAGACCAATGGACGAAAAGAACCTGGGAAAGAATTCGTTCTCTTGTTCGAGTCTGATGTCTGCCAGAATGATACTTCAATCAATACGTCCGCACAAGCTAATGCCGCGAGCCGAGATTACCGAACGGTCTCTTTCAGAAAAAGTTAAGGCAAGGTTCGAATAGATTCAGTTTTGTTTCAGGCACCGACCGGTAAGGTTTTGCTGGAGCCGACTTGACTCGGCGGGTGGAGACACACCCATGACCAGCCAGGTTGGCAAACTGGGATAATTGGAGCGTAACGTGGAATCGGCTATGCTTGGAGGGTACGATCTCGTTACCGCGATCTGGGGCGTCGGCTGGGTTATTCTGGGAACCCTGATGATCTACTTGATGATTCGGGCCATCGACCGGGAGAGTCGAGTCAGCGAGCGCACGTCGCAGCCGACTCCTGAACTCAGTCGCAAATCAAACCTGACCGACGACACAACGCAATTGCACCAGAAAGCCAGCTAGAATCAACGATCAGCGCCTCTCCCAATGAGAAGCGGGCAACGCTGACGTGCTATACTATGTCCAACAGGCCAGCGTGGGCAGGTACCCCAGCGCGACCAGTCCTTCGTTGGCGACAAGCCCGCCCCGAAGCTCTCAGCCGCCCTGGTGTGTGCTTCCGACGTTGCCTGGCGGGTAGATGGAAAGGCAACGTACAAGTGAGCGATGGGTCGGCGAGCAATCCTTGGCGCGGCGAAACTGAAAAAGCGACACTGCGCCATTATTTGACGGTGCTTGGCGAAATCGGTCTGGCCGGTGACGTGCCTCTCGACGCCCTTCTCCAGCAGATCGTCGATCGTGCCCGAGAGCTACTGAACGCACGCTATGCCGCGCTCGGCGTGTTCGACTCTTTTGGCCAGATCAGCCAGCTCTTTTCGTCGGGCATGTCGCCCGAAGAAAGAGCGAATATTGGTAATCTCCCGGGAGGCACCGGCTTGTTCGGGCTTATCGCCACCGAGCAACGGATTATTCGCGTGCCACGGATCGCCGACCACCCTCGATCAATTGGCTTTCCAGCAAACCA
>DATLSK010000021.1:0-13766 GCA_035534155.1 Chloroflexota bacterium
GGCGCTCAGCGCGGATTGCGATAACACTTCGGCTTCTTGGAGCAAATGCCGACGGACAAGCGCGTCACTCTGGCCTAAAGCCTGTTGCTCTAGCTGTTGCGCCTGGCTCAGGCGGGCCATGGCGTCAGCGTACGGCGCCCCCCCCTGCAAAATTCGAGCCGGAATGAGAAATATGACGTAGCCCAGGAAGAAAAGTCCGACTACCAGCGCGGCGACGAGAACCGCGCGCCAGGAGAAAGCCGGCTTTTTGACGAACCTGGACAGTAAACCGACGACATCGAGGCGCGGCCCAGAACCTCGCGGTCGCCGACGAATCGCCAGCGGCAGCTCGTCAGACTCGGGTTCGAATGGAACGATCGCTGGCGGAAGGCGGCGAGACCTCATCGCCGAGCGCCCCGTCGGTCGAGATTCCATGGGAAGGTCGGGCAACCGCTCCGAGTCTTCGTCGAACAAATCGCCCCGGCGGCGATTCACCGTGCGTCCAAGCAAGGGCCATGGGCCTGTATCAGGCCTTCGCTCCGGTTCCTCCCAATCCGGGGAAACTCTTGGCAACGCTCGCGTCTCGGGAACGAACGGTCTAGACCGATGCGGGAGCTCGGACCGCGGCGGAGCTAAAGGCGGTTCGGTCGATTCCGGCTCAGTAGAGCGCGGCGATCTTCGCTGAACGAACGGGAATCGTCGTTCTGGCCCGCTTGGATCCGGCAACTCCCGACGAGCCTGCCGACGAGGCGGATCTGGCTCGTCTTCGCTTCCTTCGGGTGCCACCACCAGCGACCGAAACGCCCGTCGACCTCCACCTTCCTCACTCAAACGACGCAGCGTCGCCACGAGAGTTTCGGGGTCGCACCGCAAGCTCGCCTCGGGAGTGGGACCGAGAACGTCCAGCAGACCCGACGTTGTCAACACGACTGAAGCGTCCTCGTCGAAAGGCCGGTGATGGAGCTCGACGTCGACATCGTCGAGCTGGCCGAGTAAATCAACCGGTCGCTCTCCCGGGCGCGGATCTCCCCGCCCGAATCGCTCGCACCGGTCCGATCTGACCAAAAACGCCACGGCGCGTCCAACCAACGCGAAATAGGCGTCGTCGCCGCGCAAAACCACGCAAACGACCGTCGCGTGTTGTCGATCGGTCCGAATCGCCCGTTCGTTCTCGACGAACAACCCTTCGTTCGCTCGTTGGATCGCTCGGACTAACGAAGAGGTGAGTGATCCGGAAGGATCACGGTAAAAGGCATCGGCAATTTGCTTGCGCAGACTCTGGACGAAGCCGTCTCCCGACGGGCCTTCGGTCCCAATGAGAATGTAAATTTGGCCTTTCCGTTGCTTCCCGCGGGGAACCGCGATCGGCGACAAGCGACGCTCGACGACGTTCCCGTTGGTGTAAGCAAACTCCAGGCTCAGCTGAGGTGAATCTTCTTTCACGAACACAATTCGCTCGGGGATCGATGTTTGCAGCCCTGCGAGTATATCAAGACGGTCGATAGGCAGCAAGGCAGCTCATGCATGACCAAAACCTACCACAATCGCTGATTCCTAACCCTTAGAACTCTGGAAAGTACGGCGTTAGAAACCCAAGGCCATCCCATCAGCGCGCGATTCGCTTCCGGCGACAAGCGAACCCGACCGGAGCCGCCAAATGATTTGCCCGCGTCCAAAGCCATCCGTGTTCGGCTCGACCTTAATCGCGTGGCCGCGCCGCGCCAACCCCTCGGCAACGTGCTGAGGCACGCCATATTCGAGCGCGACCCCCAGCCCGCCAGTGACCTGCCAACGGGGAGCATCGATGCTCGCCTGTGGATTTAGCCCCCAATCCAGCGTATTCAGCACCATCTGGACGTGCCCTTGTGGCTGCATGAACCCGCCCATCACACCGAAAGGTCCGACCGCTTTCCCATCTCGCGTGAGAAACGATGGAATGATCGTGTGATATGGCCGCTTTCCAGGAGCGAGCGCATTCGGATGGTCGCGGTCGAGACGAAATCCATGCCCGCGATTCTGCAACGCGATACCGGTTCCGGGCACGACAATGCCGGAGCCAAATCCCTGGTAATTCGACTGGATGTAGCTGACCATCATTCCATCGGCATCCGCGGTGCAAAGGTAAACCGTTCCTCCGCGCGGCGGGTCACCCGGCTCGCGTTCCCGCGCGACGTCGTCGATGAGCGCCCGTCTCCCCGCCGCGTACTCTTTCGAGAGTATCCCCGACGTCGGCACCTCAACGTGCTCGGGATCCGCGATGTAGCGATGCGCATCGGCAAAGGCAAGCTTCATCGCCTCGATCTGCAGGTGAAATGCCTCGACGGAATCGCGACCAAGACGCGCCAGATCGAACCCTTCGAGGATATTGAGCGCCGCCAGCGCGGTGAGCCCCTGACCATTTGGCGGAATCTCCCATACCTCGTGGCCACGGTATGACGTCCCGATTGGCTCAACCCACGTACTCGTATGGTTGCTCAGATCACTCATCGTGAGCACGCCGTCGGTTTGCGCCGCGAATTCGGCGATCCGAGCCGCCAAGCCTCCCCGATAAAAGTCGTCGCCGCCGGTTCGAGCGATCAGGCGAAGAGTTCGGGCATGGTCCGGTAAACGCCAAACGTCGCCGGGCGCCGGGGGGCGTCCGTCCGAGGTGAAGGTCTCGAACCACGGTTCGAAGACTTTTCCAGATAGACCGGCGTAACCGCGCGTCGCGCCACTCCAGAGGTGCGCGACGGTCGGCGAAACCGCGAAGCCGTGTTCGGCCAGGTCGATCGACGGCGCGAGAACACGCTCAAAGTCGAGCCGACCGAAGCGGTCGTGGAGATCCCGCCAGGCTCGAGGCGCACCGGGAACCGTGACTGGAAGCCACCCCCGACTCGGCATCGTCGTGTGACCAGCCGCGCGAACACGCTCGATCGTCAGGCCGGCCGGCGCTCGTCCCGAACCGTTCAACCCGTGCAAACGTGAACCGTCCCAAACCAACGCAAAAGCGTCACTGCCGATGCCATTCGACGTCGGCTCGACGACGGTTAAGGCGGCGGCCGCGGCCAGGGCGGCGTCAAGCGCGTTCCCTCCGGCTTTGAGAATTTCAAGTCCGGCCTGCACCGCTAACGGTTGACTTGTCGCTACCATCCCACGGTGAGCGACGACCGAGGTACGCCGAGATGGATACGGAAGACTCTGCAAATTCACCGTTCCCTCCTGGAAAATGTCCGAATCAGAAAACCCCGACGAACTGTGCCAGGCAGCCATCCCTTTCCTTTTACCACTGCCAAAGACTTCTTCAACAACTGCCCTGTCCCGACGGAAGAATACATAAACCGCTTACCGAGCAGTCCCAACGGCTCGGATCGGTCCGAGCCGGATGGTTCCGTCGGAGTGCCCGTCGACCGCGAGTCGGCCCTGGCCATCGTATAAGCCAACCTCGATCCAATAAGGACCCGGGCCAAGACTGTCCGGCAAGAACAGGCCGTGCCGGTCGATGATACGTCCGTGCCAGGTCGTCGTCGGCTGACTGCCGCTACCCGGCTGGGTATCGTGTTGGACGAGTGCCCGTCCGGTGGCATCGACGAGATGGACAAAGACGGTCAGGTTGCGAGTGAGCGGGTGATCGGCGTGCCACACCAATTGAATAGGCACCGGCCGCCCTGGATTCAGATCCCGTGGTAGCCGCACCTGAGTGAGCGTGACTCCGTCGGCAAATTTCGCCCCGATTGGTTGATCGGGGCCAAGCTCGTCGGCCGCCGCGTATGGCTGAAGCTGCGAGTCGTTGAGAGGAATCGGATTGGCCGGATAGCTATGCTCGGCGAGCCAGCTCGCCACCGCCTGTTGTCCCGGACCGAGAATACCATGGTATTCGACGAGCCACAGCGTGGTCGAGTCGAGCAGCTGACTGGGCAACAAACGCTGAGCCTGGGCGACCGGATCACGGTCCAAGTAGCCAGTGCCGACCGGTACACCGTACCACGTTCGCGGCTCGAGACTGAGCGCTTCGTAGTAACCGGCCTGTTCGAGCGTCAGGAATATCACACCATCGTGCGGGCTGGCCACCTGATCGAGAACTGCCTGGACGACACTGGGACTCCAGAACGCTACTGGCAAGCTCGGCTGGCGATACCAGGCGAGCGTACTGAAAAGGCTCGCCGCGGCCAGCGCGGCAACGGCAAGTTGTCCCTTCCAGAACCTGGCTCGCTTCGCCAACCCAACGACCAGAAGGATCCAGAAAAGGAGTGATGGTCCGACGTAACGCGCCGGCACGCCCAGATGTAGCCAACGCGTACTGACCACGACGGCAAAGACCAGCGTGCTCACCAGGCCAGCGATCGGAAAATACGAAAAGGGAAGAGTCGAGGCGCCAGGAATCGCGCCGGCAAGAGCCAGCACCAGGACCAAAACGACGGCCGCGATCAGCAGGCCTCGCGCGCCACCGTCTCCGGTCGCCAGCCAGCCGACAACCGAGCCTAGGGCCGACAGCACGTCAAATGAGCCCAATGAGCCGGTCGTCGGTCCCCCGCTCACCGCCGTCTGCCAGAAACCGTTGGCAAAAATGTACAGCAACCAGGGGACAATACTCGCCGCGACGACCACCAAATCGACGGCATGCCTCCGATCCGCGCGGCGCAAAAGCAGATCGATCGCTTCGCCGGTTAGCACGCCAAACGTCAGAAAAGTCGTCCAGATTGCCCCGACTCCACTCGCGAGGTAGACGAGCCGCGCTCCGGTTGCTGACGGCCGGCGCCGCGTCTCGACAAACGCCCAAAGATTCAACGCGATAAAGCAAAGACCGGTCGCCAAATCCCGCACATTTGCCGCTTCGGCCACGATAATTGGCGAAACCGCCAGCAACAGAGCCGCCTGCACCGCCGACCAGCCCCCCAGCGAGCGACGTGCGAGCGACGCGACGATCGCAACCGTCAGCGTAGCGAACGCGACGTTGAGATACTTGACCGCGAAAGGCCGCGTGCCAACCAACGCCAGCCAGCCGCGCAAACCGACGTAGTAGAGGGGAGGATGCACGTCATGCGCGAGGAATCCCAACGTCGCCGGCACCGGCAGCACGCCCAGCGCCAACGAGAGGCCCCCATCGAGTCCAAGATTCGGCCCACGAATCGCCCAACACTGATTGGCAAAGGCGAGAAAGGTCAACACGCAAGGGAGCCAGCGCACCGCGAAGCAAGCAGCGCCGGCCGAACGATCTTTTTCCCTGCCAGCCAATAAAGTCCCCGCGATCGTCATCGGTCGCTGCGACCTGGACGAATCGACGAATCGTGCAGGAAGCGCCACTCGCGCATCGATTTCCCTCAGCCCGCGGCGGGACCGCCTCCGAGTCCGGGTTGGACCTGCTTCTCGGGATTGAGCAGATCGCTCAGCTCCGCTTCGCTCAAGTTGGTCTGTTCTCGCGCCACTTCGCGGACGGTTTGTCCCGACTTCGCCGCCGCCTTGGCAATTGCCGCCGCCTTGTCGTAGCCGATCACCGGGGCCAGCGCGGTGGCGATAGCCAGTCCCTGTTCGACCTGAGCGGGGCCTCGACTTGTCGCCTGAATTCCGACCACGCACTGATCGGCGAAATTCGCGGCGGCGCTACCGAGCAGAGTAATTTCCTGCAAGAGATTGAACGCGGCGACCGGCATCATGAGATTCAGCTCAAAAAATCCCCATTGACCGGACGTCGCGATCGTCGTGTCGTTCCCCAGAACCTGGGCGACAACCTGGATCAGCGACTCGGCGATGACTGGATTCACCTTACCGGGCATGATCGAGCTTCCCGGCTGGACTTCCGGAAGAATTAGCTCGCCAAGCCCGGCGCGCGGCCCCATTGCCAGAAAGCGGACGTCGTTGGCAATCTTCATCAGCGAGATCGCCGTCGAACGCACCGCACCGCTAAAGGAAACAACGCCGTCGATCGTGCTCTGAGCTTGGAAATGGTTCGTCGTCTCGGTCACCTGAATGCCGGTCTGCACGCTGATCCATGCCGTTACCCGCGCGGCGAACTCTTCGTGGGTATTGATACCGGTTCCAACCGCGGTTCCTCCCAGCGCCAGCTCGCTCAGATCGGCCCGCGCCCGCTCGAGACGCTGCTTCGCCCGCTGCACCTGACCGGCGTAGCCCAGGAACTCTTGGCCAAGCCGGATTGGGGTCGCATCTTGAAGATGAGTGCGACCGGTTTTGATGATCGGCCAGAACTCATGAGACTTGTCTTGCAGCACCTTCTCGAGCTGATCCAAGGCTGGCTCGAGGTCATCCCGCAGGGCAGCCAGCGCGGCCAGATGCATCGCCGAGGGGATCACGTCGTTCGACGACTGGCCAAGGTTTACCTGATCATTTGGATGGACAAGCCGTTTCGCGCCAAGCTCGCCGCCGAGGAGCTCACTCGCTCGATTCGCAATGACTTCGTTGGCATTCATGTTCGTCGAGGTGCCGGATCCCGTCTGGAACACGTCGACCGGGAACTGATCGTCAAAGCGGCCCTCGGCGACTTCCTGCGCCGCCTGAGCGATCGCGTTGGCGATCTTTGAGTCCAACAATTTAAGCTCGCAATTGACGATCGCCGCCCCCCCTTTGATCGTCCCCAGGGCCCAAATGAAGCGTCGCGACATGCCGATGCCGCTGATCGGGAAGTTGAGAACAGCGCGTTGGGTCGACGCGCCGTAGTAGGCGGCGGCCGGCACGACCATCTCGCCCATCGAGTCGCGCTCCCGCCGGGTCGGCGGTGCGCTCTGGGAAACGTCAGCCATCGAGTCCCTCCTAAAATACGGGGTCATGCACCGAGCAAAATCCGGTCTCAGCGTGCCCCGGCGCAGAGAACGACCAAGGAGCGGACCATGATAAAGCTCGGCTCACCCGGGCACGGGACCAACCTGACTTAAATATAGCACGTCGCCAGCGGGAGTCCTTGGCGAACCTGCCCGGTTCCAGCGGGCTTTCCGAACTGGCGGCGCTCGCCATCGGCTGTTATAATCCGGATTGTAGTCACCGGCACGAGGAACCATGCGGGTTCGTCATCTCTCGCTCAGCCATTTCCGGAATTACGATCGGCTCGACCTCGACCTGTCGCCCGGTGTCAGCGTTCTTTACGGCGACAATGCCCAGGGTAAGAGTAACCTGCTCGAAGCCATCTTTTACCTCGCCACCACTCGCTCTTTCCGGGCCGGCAACGACCGCGAACTGCTCGGCTGGGCACTACTGGATGATCCGCTCAGCTTCACCCGTATTGCCGCCCAGGTCGAGCGTTCCAACGAGCCTTTCGCGATCGAGGTCGTCCTCCGTCAGGAAGTCGCGCGCGCCGACGACGTCGCCGCCCCGCCTTTGAGCAAGCGAATCAAGCTGAATGAGATTCCTCGGCGGTCGATCGATGTCATTGGGATGGCGACCGCGGTTATGTTCTCGCCCCAGGACCTCGAGCTAGTCGACGGGGCACCGTTGCTCCGCCGCCGCTATCTCGATGTGACAATCTCTCAGGCGGACCGCGCGTACTGCCGTGGTCTGGCCCACTACAACCGGGTACTCCTGCAACGCAATCATCTGCTGCGAACGATCCGCGACCGGGGATCACCGGCCGATCAGCTTCAGTTCTGGAATGGTGAGATGGTCAGCGCCGGCTCTCTCGTCACCGCGCGCCGTCGGGCCACGATTCGCCAGCTTGGTGAGATTGCCCAACGCTTCTATCGAGAGCTGAGTGGCTCGACCGAAGTGCTTAGCGTTGGCTACAAGAGCAGCATTTATTCGGGGGCAGTCGCCATCCCCGACGACCCGAACGAGATTAGCCAGGCTTTCGCAGCACGACTTGTCGACGTTCAAATACGCGACGTGGCCAACGGGGTGTCCCTGGTCGGACCCCACCGTGACGACTTGACCTTCCAGATCGACGGCCACGATTTGAGCACCTTTGGCTCGCGAGGCCAGCAGCGTACCGCCGCATTGGCACTCAAGCTCGCCGAGGCGGAGCATCTCGCCGCGCAAATTGGCGAACGGCCGATCCTGTTACTCGACGATGTCCTCTCGGAGCTCGACGCCCATCGCCGGGCGCGCGTTCTCGCCTTCGTTCAAAACGATCAACAAGTTCTGCTCACGACGACCGACCGGGCCTCGTTGGAGGGCCTCCTGCCCCCCGACACGGTGTGGCTCCAAGTTCAACGCGGGCGACTGAGCGAGGGCGATCTGGCGCACTCCCGATAATCGGTGCCGAAGCCGCGGCACGCGACGTGCGACAACTGCCAATTCGCGCGATCCAAAATCAGTGGAGGTGTCGCATGGCTGAGATGCACGGCACGAGTGAGGAACTGAAGGGCAAGGCCGAAGAACTGGCTGGCAAGGCTGAGAAGAAGACCGGTCAGGCCGTCGGTAGCCAGGAAACCGAGGCGAAAGGCGCCGAAAAAGAACTGAAGGGCAAGGCCGAGCAAGCTGGCGGCGAGATCCGCAAGAAGGCCGACGAGGCTGCGAAAAACCTCGGCGGCGACAATCCGTAGTCCTGCAGCCGAAACAAGCAAAGACCGGGGAGTGGTTGGCTAGTGGCCACTCCCCGGTCTTTGCTTGTTTGGCCCCAAGGCACGAGTTACAGTGGGGTCGAAGCGCCTCGAATTGTCTGATAGAGTCGCTCGTACCGCTCCACCATCTGATCCGCGGAAAACCGATTTGCAATATGCTCCCGACAGCGCCATGGATCGATGTGATCCACCTGTGCAACCGCGGCGATCATCTCATCGAGCGTATCGACGATTACGCCAGTTTCCCCATCCTGAATGACTTCGGGGACTGAACCGCGGCGGAAGGCGATCACCGGCGTGCCGCACGCCATCGCTTCAGCCATGACCAATCCAAACGGCTCCGACCAGGTGATCGGGTGTAAGAGACAGCGAGCGTGCGCGAACAACTGCCGTTTTCCATCGGCATCGGCTTCTCCCCAAAGGACGATCTGAGAGTTGTCAATCCGTGGTGCAACCCACTCTGCGTAGTATTCCCGATCGACTCGATCGATCTTCCCGGCGATGATCAAGCGCCGCCCCGTCGCTTTGGCCACGTCAATCGCGAAATGAGTGCCCTTTTCCTCGCTGATCCGTCCCAGAAATAGCAGGTAATCATCTTTTTCGTCTGAAAAAGGGAAGCTAGCGACGTCGATCCCGTTATAGACCACGCCCAGGTAGCGAAAATCCGGGAAACCATTGCGTGCCGACGCACTGATCGAATTGTAGTGGCCAGTATACTGATTCCACACGATCTGCGCGTCGGAAGTCATTGGGCCGTGAATCGTCGTGAGCATCGGCGTTGACGTCAAGCCACTGAAAGCCATGAGCATCTCGCCACAGTGGTTATGGATCAGGTCGAACTGGCCAGCATCTGCCAGAACTGACGCCACGTGAACGAGTTGGTAGGGTAGTGGATTTTCAACGTTTGTGGTCCGCAAGGGCTTGGGACACACCGACTGTAGCCGCGCGGACGTAACCGAGTCGCCGGTGGCATAAAGAGTAATGTCGTGGCCGCGGCGAACTAATCCCTCGGCGAGTAGACTTACGACCGCTTCGATGCCACCATACGCCGTCGGCGGAACACGCTCCCACGGCGGACTGGCAAGGGCAATCCGCATAGCTCTTTTCTTCCTGCTGAAAACTGCGCAAGGAGCACCCGGCTCCATTCACCAACTGTCCGAAAGACAGGAATCGACCGGCACTGATGACATAGCGTCATTCATTGGAACGCGGATTCAGATCGCGTCGATCCGGCCCAGACGCGCTCCCCCTGGGGCCACCTCGATTTGGTTTACGACGTCGCGCACGCCTTCAACGATCCATGCGTCGTTTTCGGTGGCAGCCCGAGCGTCGGCTCCCCCAACCGTTCCCAATAACGCCACGACGCCAGAGTGACTGAGCACCAGGATTTCAGTACGATCGACCAGGGGATCCTTTTCCAGAACTGTTTGAATGGCCTCGACCAGGAGCTCATCATCCTCCGGTTCGGGGTACACGACCGAGAGATCGTCGACGACCTCGCGTACCCCGGGAATCCACCAGGGAAGTGCCGCGGCCAGCCGGCGGTGCAATGTCGTATCGATGACGCCAGACAAACACACCACACCATTCGTGCAAGCGACCTGAATCGACGTCGAGTCGATCGAGCGGTCTTCCATCAATGAATCTTGCACCGCCCGCACGAGTTCAACGTCCGCTCGCTGATTCGGGGGTCCAATAACCAGACAACTTTCCACGTTCGTCGGCCCGACCAGGTCGGCCACGACTTGCTCGATCCGTCTCTTATCGCGTAGCTCGGGCACCCAGCCAGCCAGTCCCACGAGGCCGTCGTGGTCGACGACCTGAATTGGCAGCTTCGCATAGTCGAACCGTGGATCCGCCGCCAAGGCTGACGTGACCTGCTGGATGAGAGGCGTGGCCTTCGTCGCCTGGGCTGGGGCGCGAGTGGTCTGTTTCCTCATCGGCACACTCCTGGGCTCAGCGAGGCAAGAACTATTCCCAGGGCGGTTCCGGTGAGCGGCACAGGAGTTGCGCTGATTGGCCAATTCTGGCTACTGGAGGATTCCGCATGGCCAATTGCGAAGGATCGTCAAGCGTCGGCGTCGGAGCCGGCGACTCGTCGTCTGGAGGAGGCATTCCTCTTCCGCCGGAAACCGACCAGCAGGTGATCGACGCCGTGCGAACAGCCTACTTCCTGGATCCCGACCTACCCGAGAATGCTTTCGACGTTGATTCGATCAATCACGTTGTCTTCCTACGAGGAGTGGTGCCAACCCTGGACATGAAGCGTCGCGCCGAAACGGTCGCTGCGCAGGTGCTTGGCGTTAACCGAGTGATTAACGAGCTACGCCTAGCGCAACCGTGAGACACGTCGCTCGACGATCGCTAGCTCATCTTCACGATAATGTCGCCGACAATATTGGCTGCCTCATCGCCGCGGTCAGCGGCATTGCTCAGGTGGCGATAGACTTCGCGTAGCTTGAGCACCTGCACCACGTCCTCGGTGGCTCGCACCCGCTCGAAGAGATGGCGGACCGCATCGCGATAGACGCTTTCCGCGGCGTTTTCCAACGCCTTTGCCCGCACCACGTGCTCGTTCGCAACGTTCGGGTGATCGCGAAGCTGCGAAATCGCCAGATAGATCTCGTCAGCGGCTTCTCGGAGAACCGTTGCTAACTGGGCAATGAATTCGTTTGGCCTGACTTCGAGAATCTGCATCTCATCGATCGTCGTGTAGGCATAGTCGAGCATATCATCGACCGCACGACTGAGAGCAAAGATGTCCTCCCGATCGATCGGGGTGACGAACGTTCGGTTCAGATCGTCGATCAACACGCGACGAAGCTCGTCCTCGTCACGTTCGAGCTTACCTACCTGAGTCGCGTCCGCTTCATTGCCAGTTTTCGCGTAGCGCTCGAATGCTTCCAGTCCTTCACGCGTAAGCTGAGCCTGCTCGAGCAGCATTTTGATAAATTGAGGACTCTTTCGTCCAGTAAAAAAGCGAAACATAATGAACTACCCAATAACCAACTCTATTACGTGATAGAGGAGAAAAGCAACACACGCAGTAGCGGGTAATGTGATCACCCACGCAAAAGTCAACTGCCGCGCTACCTCCCAACGCACTTTCGACAAGCGGTCGGCGCTTCCCGCCCCGACGATCGCCGCTCCGGCGATTTGATTCAGGCTCACCGGTCCGCCGAGCAAAGTCGCCCCCACCATCACCAGACCGGCCGTCAACTGGGCAACGAACCCATGGATCGGCCGCAAGCGAAGTAAACGAGCCCCGAGGGTCCGAATAATTTGCCAACCGCCGAAGGCGATACCAATCGAAAGCGACGTGGCGGAGGCCACCATCACCCAGCGCGGCACTTCGAACTGTGGGGTTACACCGGCCAGAAACAGAATCAGCGCGATGATTCCCATCGTTTTCTGCCCATTGCTCGTACCGTGACCCAACGAGAGCAAAATTGCCGTGATCAATTGACTTCGCCGAAACACCCCGTTGATCGATGGCGATGCTCCGCTGGCCAGCCAGAGCGTGACACGCAAGACCAACCAAGCGCCCAGCGCAGCCGCCAGGGGCGCCAGGACAAACGAAAGGACGAGAATACGTATGCCCTTCAGCTCAACGACCTGCAGTCCACCGGCGCCGATGCCACCGCCAATCAATCCGCCAATTAAGGCGTATGACGAGCTAGACGGAACACCCAGGGGCACCGCGACCGCGTGCCAAATCAGAGCAGCCAGCAAAGCCGCGCCGACGCTGATCAGGGTGATCCCGTTTGGCTCGACGATGTCCTGACCGATCACCCGAGCGACCTCGACTCCAAAAAGAAAGCAGCCGACGAAATTCGCGAGGGCCGCGATGAGAAGGGCGCGGCGCATGCCAACCGCGCCGGTCGAGACAAGGGTTGCCACGAGGCTACCGCTGTCGTTGAAGCCGTTCATCAATCCAAAAACGAGGGCGAGCCCCACTAACAACGCGACCGTCATCGAGAGATCGGAAGATATCGAAACAGATTCCAGCCGCTCGCGCTCTTTCGCCGCAACGCCTGACTCCTAACAAGTGCGGGCACATAATCTGAGATTCTAGCATGACCACCGCCGAATCGCTCACAAAACCTGGCGATGTCGGGTATTGTGAGCGGCTCCCGATACCTGAACACGGCCACGAGCCCGGCGTTCACGTTCGCCGTGAATCGTCCAGACCACACCAGGAACCGCGGCAATTAGCTGCTCGGGCGAATCGAAAAGAGCAAGCGGAGAAATCGCGCTCAAGAACTCATTTGGCAGAGCGAGGTTACACTCAAGCAGAGCCGCCAGGACGGCTTCGCGATTGAAGCCCTTGGACCAATCCAACCGTGCCAGCCGTTCCTCAACCTCTTCGCGTCCCAACATGCGTCAACCTCCAAGAAGACAAACCCTAAAGCTGCAAATCAGCTTGCAACTTTTCGGCCCGCACGGTATAATGAACTACGTTGTCGCCGTGGCAACTCCCCAACGCGGAGGCGTGGTGTAGCGGCCTAACATGCAGCCCTGTCAAGGCTGAGATCGCGGGTTCGAATCCCGTCGCTTCCGCCTCCGATACTTTTTGTCAAGGGGCCCGGTTCCGAAAGGAACCGGGCCCCTTCGTTATTCGCGCAATCGTAGTGCAGCCTGAACAGCACTTCGAACTCGGGTTGGGGTTTCACGCCGATGATCTCGGCGCCGCTGACCAGCACCGAGTTGAACAACCGTCGTGCCGTCTCGTTTCGCCCGACTTGATCGGCCACTCGCCATTGTTCGCGAATGTCCTCAAGTTCGTGCGCTGCTTGCTGGACACGCGTGAGCTGTTCGTTGGTCGGCCGGAGCGCAGACAGAGCTCGCTGCAGTTGCTGCCGCTCTTCGAGGTATTCGGTCTCGGTGAGATCGCCCCAGACGTAAAGGCGTCGGATGCGCTCCAATCGTGATTGGAGGGCGACGCGCTGTTCGCCACTGCCGAGGCCGTCCGGTTCACCTCCGGTCAACGCGAGGACGCGATCGTCGCAGTCGTCTGGCAAGACCAATTCCCCCAGAAACTGATCGATCTGCCTCTCGTAGACGTCCTGGAACGTCAGAACGTTCGTGCAAACGATGTCCTTCGTCAATCGATGGCGGCAGTACATCCGAGGCCGCCCGGTCGAGCCGCGATGGATGCCGATCGGGCCACGGCACGCACCGCAACGCGCCAATCCCGTCAGGCTATACGGCTGGGCCTTGCGCGCAACTTTCGGCGCCCGGGTCCGATTCCCCTCACGCGTCGCGACCAGACGTTCCCAGAGGGCCTCGTCGAATCCGTCGAGAGGG
>DATLSK010000022.1:0-23241 GCA_035534155.1 Chloroflexota bacterium
ACCGTTTTGAGCGGTCGCGATACTTCTTTCAGGATTGTCCGGGGGGTGCCGGGTTGGGCGCGTTGTTGATCGTAACGCTCAGTGTTCCCTTGTCATTCGACGTCGCCCAATCGGCTTCGATCACCGTCCCATTCGCCGGTCCAAAGAACCGCACTGAGTAATTCGTGAGCGGATCGGCCTGATCGACACTCTGGTCCAGGTACCAGGTTATTCCTTGCTCGAGGCGAGTCTGCGAGGGCGTCACGCCATCGACGACCGCGTCCGGCGGTGGAATGACGACCAGGCGATAAACGGTCGCCGCGCTCGAGCTGCTGCTATCGACACGCACGTCCACCGTCGAAAATGGCCCGCTGACCGATACCGTCGGATTCAGGATCAGCCCGGACCGATCGGTCGCGGTCGACGTCACCGGCGCCGGCGTCGGAGTCGCCGCCGGAGTCGTGGCATTGGCTACTGGTGACGGGGAAGCGACCGGTGCCGGGGCGGTGGAGGCGGCCGACGCGGCGACCGCACCAGGCGCCGGAGGATTCAGCCACGGCGGCGGGTAGGTCGCACCGGTCGCCCCGATTGCGTAACCAATCGCTTCGTTGGAGTTGTTAACGACTTCAACCCAATAGGTCGCTTTCGCGGTCTGGGCGGTAAACCAGTAGCTCGTACCGGCCGGAAGCCCACTCTGGGTCCCCTGGCCAATGCGGTAATAACCTGGCCAATCGGCCCCTTGATTACCCACCGGTTGAGTCCAATCGACGTTGAAGAACACCTGTCCCGAGGCGACGCCACTGCTCGGCTGAAAGTTGAGCGTGACGCCCGCCGCGCTGCTACCATCGCCAACGAAGCTATACCAGGCGGTTTGATTCGGAGAGAGTGTACCGTGTCCAACGCTCGCCAACGAAATGGCGGAATCCGGACCAGTGCCACTTGCCGCGCCAGCCGTTGCCGGCAGCAAGCTTTGGAATGCCAGGGCTGCCACGAGAAACACCCAGCGTATGCGAGTCATCCTTCCTCTTTCTCCCATAATAATTAGTGTCCTCCGCTCATAAGACTTGGGTCTACTCGTACCTGCCCTCGTCCTGGCAAAAGGAAGCTCAGCATAATTGCCAAAAGGGCAGTGAAAAAGGTGAAGCGATACGCATCACCAAAGGCGAGCACGGTTGCTTGTTGCTGGATTTGCCCGAGAATGAACATGAGGGCTGTCGATTGAGCTGCGACCATGCCGACCCCGCTGTGGAGTTGGATGAGGGTTGCGATTTGATTCAAGAAGTGGCCCGGCGCCGAGCTCGCGGTCACCTGCTGGCTGAGAATTGCCGTGTGGGTCTTGGCCTGAGTCTGGACGATCGTTCCCAACAAAGCGACCCCGAGCGACTGGAAGATGTTGCGCATGGCGTTATTCAACGCACTGGCGTTGGTGAGCAGGCGATTGGGCACGACCGCCAGGGCGACGAGCTGAGTCGGTTGCAGCGCGCAGCCCAAGGCCGCTCCCCGGATCAGGAGGAGATACCGAAGCGTCGAGTAGCTCGTGTCCAAGGTGAGATGCGAGAGCGCGTAGGTGTTGATTGCCAAGAGCAAAAAGCCGAACGCGACGATGTAGCGCGCCCCAAGCTTGTCGGTGAGTCGTCCAGCGATCGGACCAATCAGTCCCGCCGATATTCCTTGCGGCATCAGCAGGATGCCCGTATCGACCGCCGACAATCCACGCAGGTTTTGCAGATACAAAGGCAGCATGAATTCGGCGCCGAACAAAGCGACCGTGCTCACCCAACCAACGATGTTGGCAATGAGAAACTGGGGCACCGCGAAGAGGCTGACTCGAAGTAAGGGATCCGGTCGAAATATTTCGACGGCGATAAAGGCGATCAAGGCAACCGAGCCAACGCCGAGGCAAGCAAGGACCTTGAAAGAACCCCAGCCACTATCTGCGGCCTGGGAGAGACCATAGAGGACCGAACCGAAGCCGATGATCGAGAGCACCGCCCCGGGGAGATCGAACCGCGGCGCACGCTCGGGAACCTGATCATGGAGCAGTAAGGCACTCAGCAGAACCGCTACGATTCCGACCGGCAAATTGATAAAAAATACCAAACGCCAGTCCGAGTAGGTAACGATGTAGCCACCCAACGTCGGACCGAGAGTCGGCCCGGCGACGATCGGAATCGCAAAAAAGCCCAACGCCAAGCCGCGCTCATCGGGCGGAAACGCGGCAAAAAGCTCGCTAATTCCGATCGGGAGAAGCATTCCCCCGGCGAACCCCTGGAGAACGCGACCGACGATGAGCATCCAGAACACCGGCGAGATTCCGCACAAGATCGAGGAAACCGTGAAGCCAGCCAACGCGACAAGCCAGACCCGCTTCATACCCCAGCGTTCCGAGAGATAGCCAGCCAGCGGAGTCGCGATTCCACTGGCAAGCGCAAATCCAGTGATCACCCACTGAACCGTGGAGACGTCAACGTTATAGACCGACTGAAACTTCGCCAACGCGACGTTGATCACCGTCGCATCGATCAGAAACATCATAATCCCGAGCATCACCGAGATCATGACGCGCCATTTGTAGCTCATCTATCCCCTAATTATGAAGCCATCGCGAAGGAGGGATATTCTTCAGTGTCTGCACAACGACACCCCATGCTTCGTGACCATCATAATGTCGCAAATTGTCGCGCGCGGGCGGACCGGACCCGTGACGCGCCGGTAAAGTGACGAATACGCGAATATTTGCGGCCAAGCGAATCATACCAAGGGGTGTCGCGCCTGGCAATTATTTATTGTTAAAAGAAATCCTTGACAAAGACCTGTGCCAGCCGTACAGTTCGCATCAGACAATTATTTCTCATCACGCGAATCAAGCTGTCCTGAGTCCGACGCGATGCGGCCAAGCACTAGGGACCGGGCAGCGACAAAGGGGCAATGAACGAACGCGAAGGCGTCATCGCTGACATCATCGAAACCATCTACCAATTCATGCGATCACTTCGAGGCCGGCCGAGTGAGTGGATCGACGATAACGTCACGATCGCTCAGTTAAAGACTCTCCTGATCCTGTACGAACGGGGCCACGCCTCGATGGGAGAGCTCGCCACGTCACTCAACATCGGGGTGTCAACGGTCACCGGCATCGTCGACCGCCTCGTCGACCACGGACTCGTGGTTCGGGATGAAGACCATCACGATCGACGGGTGGTGGTCGGTCGTTTGACCGAAGCCGGGAGCGATCTCGCGGAGAAACTCTACATGAGTCAGCGCGATCGCATGCAGATCATTCTCGAGCAAATGAGCATTGAAGAGCTTCAACTCGTCGGTCAAGCAAGCCAGGTACTGTGCGCCGCTGCGCTCCGTGCCTATCCGATGGCACTCGTTACCCCTGATGCATGAAGACTAATTTACAGTTCGTCTAGCGGAGGAGCAGACCATGGGGTATCCTTCCTCGCGCCTCGCACGGGTGCTCGGTCTCGCACTCGTGACGCCGACTTTACTGGTGGCTTGTGCCACCAATTCGGCCGGTCAGCCGCCAGTCGCACCGGTCGCGGTCGTGACCGCGCCGGCAAATCAAGCGACGATCAATGGAACGATCACCTATTCCGGACACGTCGTTACACGTAACCAGGTGAACGTTCTCCCCAAGATAGCCGGTCAGATCACCGCATTGAACGTCGACGTGGGCAAGTCGGTAAAAACCGGCGACGTCATCGCCGAAATCGACCACGCTGCCCTGGACTCCCAGGTGGCTGAAGCACAGGCCGCACTCGCCGGAGCGACCGCCAGGCTGGCCACTATTCAAGCCGGTCCGCGATCGGAAAACGTCGCCCAAGCCCAGGCGAATCTGGAGGCGGCCCAAGCCCGCCTGACGTACATGCAGCAAGGCGGGCGTCCAGAAAACGTCACGGCCGCGGCCGCCAACGTCGACGCCGCGGCCGCTAAGCTCAAGAGCCTGGAAGCAGGGCGCACCGACTCGGTGACCCAAGCCCAGGCGAGTCTCCAAGCCGCGCAGTCGCGCCTGCAACAGCTCAAAAATGGCCCGACTCAAGATCAAATCCGTCAGGCCGAGCTAGGGGTTGAACTGGCAAAAGACGCGGCCAACGCCGCCAATGTCCAGAAGGACGCGGCGTGCAATCCGCAGTATCCAGCGGCCGGCTGCCAGGCAGCCCAGGCAGCGGCCTTTTCCGCGTCAACCGGCGTAAATCAGGCTCAGGCAGCGTTGAAGACCTTAACCGCCCCGCCGACCAAGGAACAGCTTGATCAGGCGCAAGCGGCGGTCGACGCGGCCCAAGCCGGCCTGCAAATGGCTCAACACCCGGGCTCGGTGAACGATATCGCCGCCGCTCAGAGTCAAGTCGTCGCCAGTCAGGCACAGCTCGACCTGGCAAAGACCCCCTACACATCGGCCGACCTTGCAACCGCAAAAGCAGCCGTTGACGTTGCTCAGCAACAATTGAAACTCGCCAAGGATCCCTATACCCAGCAGGATACTGAGGCGGCGTCCGCCGCCGTGCAGCAAGCTCAGGCGGCACTCGAAATGGCGCAGGTGACTCGCGCGGACGCGATCATCAAGTCGCCAATCAATGGTATCGTTACCCAGCGCTTTCTCACCGTCGGAAACATGGCTTCACCCCAAAGTCCGATCGTCGCCTTGATTGATCCGAACGTAGACGTCTCGGTAAACGTCGACCAGAATCACATCGCCAATCTTCGGAACGGCGAATCAGCCACGATTACCGCGGATGCCTTGCCTGGCACGGTGATCACCGGAACGATTTCGGCCATCTCCCCGGCGATTGACCCACAGACCGGTACTTTCCAGGTAAAGATCACTCCCAAGAATCAGGATGCGGGTCTCAAGGATGGAATGTTGGCTCAAGTGGCATTCGTACTGGCAAGTCATAATAATGCCATGGTCGTGCCAGCTAACGCGATCGTTCAGCGCAACGGCCAGCCAACTGTCTTCGTCGTGGCCAACAACACCGCGACCCCACACGTCGTCCAGACCGGTCTCACCGATGGCACCAATACGGAAATTGTCAGCGGAATCAAGGTCGGGGAGCTCGTCGTGGTCAGTGGCCAGGACAGACTCAACGGTACCGAACCGGTCACGGTAAGTAAGTAAGCCAAGACAGCTTGGAAGGCGCTTGGTCTGCGTCGAGTGTTTTGGATTAGAAAGGGATGGCAGATCGAATGGAACCACGTCCAGGTAATTCGTCGCCGGCGGCCGGAGCGAGCACCGCCGGGCCGCACCTCGACGGGCACGGGACAAACTCAACAGCCGTCGCTCCGTCAAAGCGTCGGCGCCCTACCCGCGCGATCATCTATCCGATTCTCGTGGTTATCGCGGTCATCATCGCCGCGGTTGCCTATCAGTACTGGTACAACTCAACCCATTTCGTTTGGACCGACAACGCCCAGGTCTCCGGTTCGATTATTCAGGTTGGCCCCTTAAACGCCGGCCAGGTCAACGCCGTTTATACCGACATCGGTCAGCGGGTGACAGCGGGCCAGGTCATTGCGCGGGTGTCGGTTCCCCAACCGTTGACAGTCACCACGAGCGGCACCGCTAAGCTCGGCATCACCGACACGGAAAACCAGACCGTGGACGTCAAGTCGCCTCTGAACGGAGTGGTCGTTGCTCGGGTCGCTGACCCCGGCAGCACGATCGCCGCGGGACAACCGATCATCGAAGTCGTCGATCCCAATGCCCTTTGGGTCATCGCAAATGTGAATGAGACCGACCTCGACCGGATTCACGTCGGAAACCCGGTTGACGTGACCGTCGATAGCCTGGGAGTGACTTTACCCGGACGAGTCGAAGCGATTACCGCGGCGAGCGCGTCGTCGTTCTCGTTGATTCCCTCTCAGAATACGACCGGGAACTTCAGCAAGGTCGTTCAAGTCGTACCAGTCAAGATTTCGGTCAATTACGGAAGCTTGCCGTTGATCGTTGGTAGCTCGGTTGAAGTAAACATTCACATCCAATAGAACCGGTTCATAAGGGCGCCATCAGCAAGACAGAAAGGGTTCACACCGTGAGCGCGGTCGCGAGTCCGGGGGTCCCCGAAGCGGGCTATGGCATCGATTCCCACAAGTGGTGGATTCTCGGTGTCATCGTTATGGGCTCTTTCATGAGCATCCTGGACTCGACCGTCGTCAACATCGCGCTTCCGAAACTGATGGCGGTTTACTCCACCGACGTGCACGGTGCGCAGTGGGTTCTGACCAGCTACCTGCTTGCCCTGGCAATCGTCATTCCCCTCACCGGCTATTTGGACGAAACCTACGGCGGCAAGCGCGTGTACATGATCACCTTGACCTTGTTCACCATTGCGTCGGCCTTGTGCGGACTTTCCTGGAGCTTGAGCGTCCTGATCGGGTTCCGAATCATCCAGGGGCTCGGTGGTGGCTTAATTCAACCCCTGGGTATGAGTCTGCTCCTCCGCGAATTTCGCCCGGAAGAACGCGGCACCGCACTCGGCTTCTACGGTATTCCGATTATGCTCGCGCCGGCGATCGGCCCGACCGTCGGCGGCTATCTCGTCGAATACGTCGACTGGCGATTCATTTTCTTCATCAACGTTCCCATTGGGATCATGGCCGTTCTCGCGGCGTCGCGCATCCTCCACGAGGCGCCCTTGCACCGCGATCAAAAGCTCGACGTTTGGGGAATCGCTCTCGTCGCCGTCGGCAGCGCCGCCCTGCTCTTGGGTATCGACAATGGCCCAACCGACGGCTGGGGTAGCCCGTGGGTGGTCGGCGAGATCGCTCTCGGCGTCGTTTGTCTGGCAGCGTTCATCTTCGTCGAGCTTACCGTCAAGCAACCATTACTCGAGCTACGGCTGTTCAAATCGTTCAACTTCACCACTGCGCTATTTGTCACATTGATCGTTCAAATCGCTCTCTTTGGCGCGACTTTTCTCTTGCCCCTTTTTCTTCAGAACCTGCGTGGCCTGGGAGCGATGGAAACCGGCTTGCTGCTCGTCCCCCAGGCTCTCACCGTCGCCCTGGTGATGCCGATTTCTGGACGGATCTTCGACCGATTCGGCCCGCGACTCGTCCTGGTTCCGGGAATCGCCTTGCTCGCCCTCGCAACCTATCGCTTCGGCACGCTTAGCTTGCAGACGACGAACGTTCAAATAATCGGCAACCTGCTGCTGCGTGGTCTGGGGATGGGACTCGCGATGATGCCAGCCACGACCGCGGCCATGAACGCGGTACCGCGCCAGTCAATTCCTCGAGCGGCCGCCCTGGCGAATGCCCTCCAGAGGATCGCCGGATCGTTCGGCACCGCGGTGATGTCCACGGTCTTGACGTCCCGCCAGAACTTCCAATTCGCCAGTCTGGCTCAGACCCAAACGCCCTTCAACTTCGGCGTCCGCACGGCGCTGGCCAAAGCCCAGACCTTGCCCGGGCTGAGCTATTTACCCGCGCCGTACATCCACCAGCTTAGCGTCCTGATGCTCTATCAGAACGTCGCGGTCCAGGCCGCCGTTCGGTCCTTTGACGACACTTTCCTGGTTGCCTCGGTGATCTGCCTTCCCGCGGTCGCCGCCGCCTTCTTCGTTCGCAACGTCGGCATTCGCCGCGGCACTGGCGAGCCGATCATCGCGGAGTGACTTCTTGGATCCGGGCGATCTCTGCCGCGCTAAGAGCGCCGTCGGCGGCCAGGGCATTCGCTCGGACCTGAGCCACGTTTTTCGCTCCGGGGATCGCCGCGGTAACCGCTGAATGGGCGATGACGAATTGCAGGGCAGCTTGCGCCAGAGTTCGATTCGGGTTCTCCAGAAACCGAATCTGCTCAACGAGCGCGAGCTGCCGAAGGAAGCGCTCGTGCCCTTCTCCAGAATTCCAGCCGATCCGCACCTGATCGTCGAAAGTCGTGCTGGGAGTGAACTTACCCGCCAGCACTCCCTGGGCAATTGGTCCCCGAATCAAGGTGCCGATGTCGTTTGCTTGACAGTAAGGTAAGATGTCTTTTGCCGCGCTCTGATTGAGAATGCTGTAGTTAATCTGGCAGCTCGCGCACTGGCCGCCCTGGTTGAATCGCTCGAGCACCGACAGAGAGTTCGTCGAGATCCCGTACTGGCGAACCTTCCCTTTCTCGACGAGCCGCTCGAAGGCTTCGAGGAAGATCGACGGGTCTTCGAGGCTCCCAATGTGGCACTGATAGAGATCGATTGTATCGATCCCCATACGCCCCAAGCTCGCGTCACAGCAGAGGTAAACGTGCTCGGGTGATTGAAAGCTCAGAGGATGCCCGGTTCGTCGAGCAAAATTCCCGACTTTCGTCGCGATGAAGACGTTTCGACGACGCCCCTGAACCGCCTTGCCGACCAATTCCTCGCTGACCCCTTGACCGTACGAATCGGCGGTGTCCAGCAAATTGATCCCGGCCTCGATTCCCTCCTGGATCGTCCGGATTGCCTCGTTCTCGGCGACCTGACCCCACTGACCGCCGATGCCCCAGCAGCCCATGCTTACCGCCGAAATTTGCCAGTTGGTCTTACCAAATCGTTGGTATTTCACGACGCACTCCTCCCGATGTCGCACTTACCAGTTCGTGAAGGCACCGTCACCTCGGTGAAGCTTGGGAGCTTCCCAGAAGTCGAAACGGTAACGCTCGGCGACGCTCTCGTCAAACGTGACGCCCAAGCCCGGTGCGGTCGGTAAGGGGAAATGATCGCCCTCGATCGAGGGGAACGTCGGGAAAAGGTCGCGCGGAATCGACTTTTCGATCTCATGGCGATATTCGAGCTGGGCGAAATTGTTGAGTGCCGCGCCAAGGTGGACCGAGGCCGCGGTACACACTGGCCCCAACGGGTTGTGGGGCATAACGTCAATGTAGTGGGCCTCGCACCAGCCGGCCACTTTCTTCGCCTCGCTCAAGCCGCCGACATTTGAGACGTCTAGTCGTGCGAAGTTGAGAATGCCTTCTTCAATGTAAGGCAGAAACTCCCACTTACTGGAAAACTCTTCACCAATGGCGAAAGGAATCGGCGTCATCGTCCGAAGCTGCTGGTAAGCAGACGGTGCCTGAGCCCGAATCGGCTCTTCGAGAAACATCAGATTCACATCCGAGACCCGCTGGCAAAAGTGCGCGGCCTCGGCGACCGACAACCGATGGTGGAAGTCAATCGAAAGTCCGACCGACGGTCCGACCGCCTCGCGCACCGCGTGGATCCACTGCGCCGCCAAATCAATCGATACCATTGGCTCAAAAACCGCGCCACTCCCACCGGTGCGCTCGCTCGAACGCATTCCGATCCCGAAGCGCATGAAGCGCCAACCTCGGTCGGCAAACTCCTTCGCCCGCTCGACGCACTCCGGGCCGGTCAGCGATCCCGGGGTCGCGAAACACGGCACCGAATCGCGGCAAGCCCCACCCAACAGCTGATAAACCGGAACGCCGAGGGACTGTCCGAGGATGTCCCAGAGCGCCATGTCAATCGCCGAGACGACGGCGCCGACAATCTTGCCCCCCTCAAAGTAGTGACCGCGATAAAGCGTTTGCCAGATATGCTCGATGCGCCGAGGATCCTGGCCAACCAGGACCTGGCGAAAATGCTCGACCATGCCCTGCATCGCCAACTCGCGCCCGGAAATCCCCCCCTCGCCCAGGCCCGCCAGACCGGTATCGGTTTCAACCTTAACGACGAACTGGTTGCGGTGGCCTACCCAGACCGGAAAGCTCTTAACCGCGGTAATCTTCACGACTGTCCCTCCCTTAAATCCAGCCCGCCGGGACCTCTTGCCAGCGGGATGCTACGGTAACGCCGTCTATCTTACCAATATACGACCGAATTCTGGTAGAATCTCCAGGGGTTGGTCTATCGCGTCTTCACCTGGTTGCACACTGGGCGTTGGCCGACGCCGCCTACCTCGGAGATTTGACTCATTTCTTGCGCCGAGCACAACCAACTTACTGGGATATATCATTAATGTCGATTCCCGTCGAGCCATCAACCTGGGAGAAAATACGCCTGGGCCGCTCTCCTGCTGAACCACGCCTGGTCCGCGAGCCAATCGTCGACGCGATTCGGGCGTTCTTCAAAGGCAATGGCTTCCGCGAGGTCGAAACGCCGATCCTGGTTCGTTGCCCGGGCATGGAGCCCTATCTGGACGTATTTCAGACCGGATTGCACACCGTCCGCGGCGAGCACCACGTCGGTTATCTGACGACGTCCCCCGAGTATGCCATGAAAAAGCTCTTAGCCGCGGGAATCGGTCCGATCTTCCAGATTTGCAAAAGCTTTCGCAACGGCGAAGAGACGAGCGCCCTGCACAATCCGGAGTTCACCATTCTCGAATGGTATCGACCGCGGACCGACTATCGCTCATTGATGACCGACTGCGAGGCTCTGTTCCAGCAGATCGCGAACGCGATCGCACCCAATCGTCCAGCGGAACGCCTCGTCTATCAAGGAAGAACGGTCGATCTGGCCGCGCCCTGGGAGCGCCTGTCGGTTCACGACGCTTTCGAGCGCTACGCCGGCGTCGACCTGAGTCGATCAAGCGATTTGGTGGAGACTGCCCATCGCAAAGGCTACGCCAGTACGCCCGATACAACCTGGGAACAAGCCTATCACCAAATCTTCCTCAACGAGATCGAGCCGTGGCTCGGTCTCGTCCGGCCCACCATCCTCTACGATTATCCAATCGACCTCGCCGCCCTCGCGCGGCCGAGCCCCACGAATCCGAGCGTTGCCGAACGATTCGAGCTCTACGTGGCCGGTATGGAACTCGCAAACGCCTTTAGCGAGCTCGTCGACCCGGTCGAGCAAAGTCGACGCCTACGTGCCGAGCAAGCCGAACGTCGCCAGCTCGGGAAAACGTCCTATGACATCGACGACGACTTCATCCGTGCGCTGAGCGTCGGGATGCCAGAGGCCGCTGGAATCGCTCTCGGTGTCGATCGACTGGTCATGCTATTCGCGAACGTTCCGTCAATTCGCGACGTCCTCTGGTTTCCCGCGGACGAGTTGTTCCGGGCACGAGTCGACGACGGCTGATCGACCGCTTTTGGTCCTTTCATCGCGCGGTCGATCGGGTCAACGCCGGCGCTCGAACCGCGAATAACCACGAGAAATTGCAGTAACGGAGACAGTATGCAAATCACAACGTCGGACTTTCGAAAAGGAATTTACATCCTCTTTCGAGACGAGCCCTACCAGATCGCCGAGCTCGAGTTTGTTAACCCGGGCAAAGGTTCCGCGTTCTTTCGGACCAAGCTGCGGTCGATGAAGACTGGGCGCACGATTGAATACACGTTCAAGTCTGGCGAATCTGTCGCACAGTACGAGGTCATTACCCAGGAGCTCCAGTACCTGTACCGTGACGGCGACCACCTGATCTTCATGGATCCCACCACCTTTAACCAATTCACGGCCGAGTCTCAGGTGCTTGGACCGATCGTCGACTTCCTGCGTGAGAACGACACCTACGCGGTGATGCTCCACGGCGACGAGGTGGTCGGCATTCGTGCACCCAAGCGAGTCGTTCTGACCGTCACCGAGGCGGAACCCGCGATTCGTGGCAACACCGCGACTGGCCTGACCAAATCGGTCGTTCTCGATAACGGCGTCTCGGTCACCGCACCGTCTTTCATCGAAATCGGCGACACGATTGCGGTCAATCCTGACACTCGGGAGTATATCGAGCGCGCGAACGCTTGACCGGTCATCATGGACGACTTTACCGCTGCCCTTCGAACCAGTGTGACGACGCTCGCCGAGTTGCGGACGTATCTTCAGGAGCGAGGAATTGATCCGGACCGTCCGGAGCTGGACTTGCAGGTTCAGCCCCACGTCTTACCGGTCCGTATCCCTCGCTACTATCTCGACTTGATCGAATGGGACAATCCCCGCGATCCCCTGCGACGTCAGGTTCTGCCGACGTCTGATGAGCAGATCGTTCTATCGGACGATCTGCTCGACCCGATCGGCGATGGTGCCCATCAACCGGTTCCGGGCATCGTCCACCGTTATCCGGATCGAGCGCTCTTTCTGCTCACCTCGGCGTGCGTCGTTCACTGTCGCTTCTGCTTCCGACGGGAGTTCATTGGCACGCCCGCCTTGACGTTGCGTCCAGAGCAATACGAAGCGGCGTTGACGTACCTGGCGAGTCATCCCGAAATTTGGGAAGTCATCTTGAGTGGCGGAGACCCGCTGGTCTTTCGCGACGTCTATCTACGCCGCGTGTTCGACCGTCTCCGGGCGATTCCCCACCTTCGAGTGATTCGCATTCATTCTCGCACCCCCGCCATTTTGCCACAGCGATTGACAAGGACCTTCGCCGAGCTCGCGCGGGAATACGCGCCACTCTACCTCGTCGTCCACGTGAACCACCCTCGAGAGGTAACCGACACCTTCGTAGAGCGCATTGGCCTGGTTGTCGATCGAGGAATTCCGGTGCTCTCCCAGACCGTTCTGCTTCGCGGCGTGAATGACAACGCGCCTACCCTCGCCTCGCTTTTCCGAAAGCTCGTCGAAGCCCGGGTAAAACCCTATTATCTCCATCAGCTCGATCGTGCGCCGGGAACGAACCACTTTCGGGTGCCGATTCGTGAAGGGCGGCAGATCATGCGCCAGCTCCGTGGTCACGTCTCTGGGCTGTGCCAACCGACGTACATCCTCGACATTCCCGGAGGGCATGGCAAAGTTCCACTCGACCCGGAATACGTTCACGCCGATGCCGAAGATCTCTACGAGATTGTTAATTATCGAAGCGAGCAGTTCACGTACCACGAACCGAATCAGGCGGTGTGAAACGAATAGCCGACGCCATGGCTGGAAACCAGAAACCGGGGATGCTGGTGATCGTCTTCGATCTTGCGCCGTAGGAAACCGACGTAGGTTCGGAGATAAGCGGTTTGATTCGCGAAGTCGCTTCCCCAAACGTGCTCGAGGATTCGTTGGTGAGGCACAACTCGGTCACGGTTCGCGATCAGGTAGCTCAACAGGCGGAATTCGGTCGCACTCAGTTGAATCGCCCGCCCTTCGCGCACGACTTGTCGGAGGTCGAAGTCGATAACCAGGCGGCCGTCGTCGCAGACGAATCGCCGCTCTTCGGCGATTGCCTTATCGACATCCACCCGACGTAGCACAGCGCGAATCCGTGCGCTGAGTGTTGCTACCGAGAATGGCTTGGTCACGTACTCATCGGCACCCGCGTCCAGACCGTTGATCACGTCCTCTTCCCGTCCCAATGCCGTTAGGAGGATCACCGGGACAGTTGATACCTGTCGAATGCGTCGGCATACCTCAAAGCCATCCATTTCAGGCATGAGGACGTCGAGCACGATAAGTTTGGGCGCACGCTCCTGGAGAATCGCCAGCGCCTCGGGTCCATTCGTCGCGGAATTGACGTCGTATCCCTCTTGCGTCAAGCCAATCCGCAGCAAATTGAGAATAGCGGGATCATCGTCGACGACCAGGATGTGCAGGGCCTCCGTCATCTATTCCATCCGCGTGTCAAAATTAGTACCTGCAGCGCACCTCGTCCGTCCCAGCGGCTAATCCCAAAACTTCCGATCAGTCCGCACCAGTCGTTCCGCGCTCGCGGAACGTCCGTCGGTCCGGCTTCACGAAAGGAGCACGCGCGCGCCTATTATAGCACTACACTCTTGCAAATTTTTGATGATTCTTCGTCGCTATCCTGCACTCTTATGAAACTTTCCGTTGCCCGCGACAGCGCTTGGGCCGTGGTTGACAGTTCCTCGCGATCCTGGTATCGTCGCAAACGACAGATAGCGCTCCCAGTTCCGACAGGAGGTAACACTTGAACTCCGATCTGCACAGCGCGATGAAGGTTGGCATTGTGCAATTCATGGCCTTCCCGGAAACGATGGGCGGGAAGGGCCCAGTTCTCGAAACCATTACTCGGATCGCCGAGGACGAGTTCTTCGGTGCAATCGAAGTGACCTCGATTGCCGATCCCGCGGTTCGTGCCGAGGTCGCCCGGCTGCTCAAAAGTGCCCACATGGTCGTCGGGTTCGGCGGCCAGCCCATTCAATTGAGTGGCAAGCTCGACGTCAACTCACTCGATCAGGAGCAACGCCAAAAGGCAGTCGACCGACTCAAGATCGGTATCGACGAAGCCTATGAATTGGGCGCTCAACGCTTCGCGATTCTCAGCGGTCCGTATCCAGGCCCCGAGCACGAGGCAGAAGCACTGAAGCTGCTGATCGATTCACTGAATCAGCTTTGCTCGTATGCCGAGAGCCAGGGATCGATGGGCGTCGTCGTCGAAACCTTCGACCGTAGCGTCGACAAGAAGTCGTTGATCGGACCGAATAGTCTGGCCGTCGAGATGTCGACCGCCGTGCGCCGCCAGCATCCGAGCTTCGGTCTGATGCTCGACTTGAGCCACTTACCGCTACAATTCGAGACCGCCGAGCAAGCACTGACGACCGCGCGGGATCACCTCGTCCACGCCCACATCGGCAATTGCGTCGTCAAAGACCGCAATCATCCCTTGTACGGGGACCTCCATCCGCGCTTTGGCGTCGACGGCGGCGAGAACGACGTGCCGGAACTAGTCGAGTACCTGCGGGTTCTCCGCCAGATTGGTTACGTTGCCGACGGCAAGCAGAACGTGGTGGCCTTTGAAGTTCGCCCGCACGGAGGCGATACGTCGGCGGCCGTGATCGCCAACGCCAAGCGGACCTTGATCGAAGCCTGGGCTCGACTGTAACCGCGATGGCCCGTCCGCTCACTCATCTGGTCGTTTCGACCGGTCTGGCCACTCTCGAGTGGATCCGGACCGGTCGGCTCGCCCCAACCATTGCGCCGTTGATCTCTGGATTCCTGATTGACGCCGATCACCTGGTCGATTTCACGCGCTATCAGGCCAGCGGGAAAAAAAGTGAAGGGCGGATCGTGCTACCGCTCCACGGCTGGGAGTACGCGATTCTGCTATTGCTCGCTCGCCGATTGTTTGGCAAGGGAGTCGTGGAAGGATTGCTCCTCGGCTACGTCGGCCACCTCGTCGTTGACCAGTTCACCAACACGACAACCCATCCATTGACCTACTTCGTGAGCTTTCGCTGGTGGCGCGGATTCCCGTCGGACCTCTTCACCCACCCCAGCGAGGCCCACATCGACTGGATGAACGGCTCGCTGCTCGAGCTCTTGAAGCACTTTTAGTTCGCAGCCCACGAAAAAAGAGGCGAAGGCACATTGCCGCCCCGCCTCTTTTTTCCTCCGGCGTCGTTTCTAGGTTCTGCCCCATTCCATCAGGTGTCGAAAGCTCAGCGCGACGCTTTCGAGAGGTTGTCGGGCGCAGCGATCCTGCTCGACAATGTATTGTTCGGCCTGGCCGGTCGCCGCGAAGATGTGCCCGAAATCAAGCCGACCTTCCCCGATCTCCGCGAACGTTGGTGTCGGCCCGTGGGTCATATCTTTGATGTGCACGAGTGGCCAGCGTCCAGCGGCCCGAGCGAGCCAGACAATCGGGTCTTCGTTGGCATAGGCGATCCAATAAATGTCTGGTTCCCAATTGACGTAGGCCGAATCGGTTTCGTCCAGGATGATATCCATGCCGGTGCGATTCCCGAATTTCTGGAATTCGAAGGCATGCGAATGGTAGGAAAAGCGAGCCCCAAGCTCTCGACAGCGTCGGCCAATCTGATTTAGCCCGGCCGCCGCCCGATGGAAGCCGGCTTCGTCGGATCGGAACTCCTGCGGCAAAGCCGGGCAGACGATGTCACGGTTGTCAACTGCGAGGTTGAACTCCGTTTCGGATTCGAGCGAGTTGTGCAGGAGATTCCAGCCCACGTGGGCGCCAACTGCCTTCATCCCCAGCTCGGCAAGCAAACTGCGCATCGCCGCGGCGTCGAGGCCGCCGTAGCCGGCGAACTCAACCGCTCGATAGCCAATCGTGGCGACTTTGCGGTACGTTCCGACGAAGTCGGCGTGCATGTCCTCCCGCAACGAATACATTTGCAGCGCAATCCCCGGTTGGGCCATGAGCAACCTCTCTACCTGTAACAAAATACCTTCAGAGTCTGTAGCAGTATCCTACGCCTTCTCCGCGGTGAAGACAATTCGGCGTATTGTCTGATCGGGCCTCACTGGCGCTTTGGTCCGCGGCTCAGCAATTCAGGCACGAACGTGAGCAGATCGCCCGCACCGACGCTCGCCTCGGCCGGCGTAGTACGACGAGGTTGTGCATGCTATGCTCTAACTATGAGCGGCTTTCGTCAGCTCAGAGGACCGTTACTCCTGCTGGCCTTCACATTAGCGCTTGGGGTCGTTGGCTACAGCGTCATCGAAGGCTGGTCATTTCTTGACGCCCTTTTTATGACTGTCACCACCGTGACCACGGTCGGCTACCAAGAAGTCCATCCTCTTTCGCGCGCCGGTGAGGTTTTCACGATCTTCTTGATCCTCATCGGAGTTGGCGGCGTCCTCTACACCCTGACCTCACTCTTTGCCTGGCTCGTGTCGATCGATCTACCCGAGCAGCGGAGGAAACGTCTGATGGAATCACGCTTGGCACAACTGAGCAATCATTTTATCGTCTGTGGCTACGGCCGAGTGGGCATGCGCGTCGCCGAGGTCCTCCGCCGGGAGAACGTTTCGACCGTGATTATTGACGTCAATCAGCAATCGTTGGCGGACGCCGAAGCCGATGGATTTCTCGTCGTTCACGGCGACGCCGCCAGCGACCCCGTGCTCAAGCGGGCCGGCATCGACCGGGCGCACGGCCTGATTGCCGCCACCGACTCGGATGCCGACAACGTCTACGTTGTCCTGTCCGCCCACGGCCTCCGGCCCGACATGTTGATCATCGCCCGCGCCAATGCCGAAGACGCGATTCAGAAGCTCGAGCGAGCCGGCGCTACCCACGCCCTGTCCCCCTACAACATAGCCGGGCGCCGCATGGCCATGTTGGCAATTCGGCCCACGGCCGTGGAATTCGTCGAGACCGTCCTCCACTCGGGCCGTGAACGGCTGATGCTCGAAGAAGTTATCGTGGAGCCCGGCTCTCGCCTTGCCGGGAAGAGCATTGGCGAGCTTCGCCACCAGTTCGAGGGCGGACCAGTGATCGCCGGCCTCCGGCACGACGGTGTCCTATCGCCATCACCTCCAGATGATTACACACTGCACCCCGGAGACGAGATCGTTCTGATTGGTAGCCCTGAGAATCTCAAACAGGTCGAGCGTTTGAGCTAACGCTGCCAGAGGTCGTGATTACACAGCTCGATCCGGTTGCCCTCGGAGTCGTAGAAAAAGAAATACGGCGTATTGTCCGGGCGAAGCTTGATCTCGGTCTCGATTTCGGCACCCGCATCGACAACCCGACGGTAGGCCGCCTCGAGGTCGTCGACCTCGAACGCCCAGTGGACTCCCTTCCGTCCCTGCCGCTGCACACCATCGGCGTAACGAATGAGATGAATCAGGGACGGACCGCAATCGAGAAAGACAATTGTCGCCGGGCTGTAGCTGGGAATTGCCGACCGCTTGAAACCGAGCACGTCCCCATAAAACTTCTCGGCCCGTGCCAGATCGTACACCGGCAAGCCGATGTGATGAATTCCGGTAATTTGCACCTGTGTCATTCCTCCCAAGATTTCATCAGCCGAGGAGTAGTAAAGCACGTTCCGACCGATGGTACCAGCCTTTTCGGTTCGCTGGTTCCCGGTTCAAAAGACCGGTCCGCCAGGTCGAGCCGGCGTACAATGTGAGTAGCGAGCGGTGACGAGGCAAGAATGCAATGAACCGATCGAATTCTCCCGAGCCGGCGCCTCGGGTACCAGCGAGTCCTCGCCTTTCGGCCACGGTCATCTTGCTTCGCCAGGCGGCCGGGGGCAGCGAAGTCTTCATGGTACGCCGCAAGGCCGGCCAGACATTTGGCGATGCTTACGTCTTTCCGGGTGGGGTCGCGCGCGCGGATGATACGGAGGAGATCCCGACCGACCGAGACTTTACCGCCGACGCGGCCCTGCGTGCCTTGTCGGTTCGCGGCGGTCAACCTCCGACCGACCGGCGACAAGCCCTCGCGTTCTGGCGCACCGCACTGCGCGAACTGTTTGAAGAAGCGGGAGTCCTGCTCGCCACCACCGACGAGGGCGTACCTTTACTGATCTCTCCCGAGTCGACCGAACGCTTCGCCGAGGCACGGCGAGCGCTCCAGGCCGGCCAGATCGGCTTGCGCGAATTCGTCGTTCGGGAACGGCTCTCCTTGAGCTACTCGGCGCTCGTTTATTTTTCGCATTGGATCACCCCGGCATCTCTTCCCCGCCGCTACGACACGCGTTTTTTCGTCGCTCGGCTGCCCGAAGGCCAGGCTGCCTTACCCTGCCAGATTGAGACGACCGACGGACGTTGGATCCGGCCGATCGACGCCCTGACGGGGGCGGCCGATGGAACTTTTCCGTTGGTTTTTCCAACCCGCGTGCACCTCGTTCGCCTCAGTGGTGATGTCCCCCTAGAGGGGCTACTTTCTTTCGCCGCGACCAAGGTGATCCGGACCGTCGAACCGGCGCGACCGCCCGACGACGAACGCCACGACTCGTCATTTGTCGCGGAGGTGGGGGAATGCTGGTAGCACCCGGGGTTCGCCGACTACGCGCCGCCAATCCCTCGCCAATGACCGGGGACGGAACGAACACCTACCTGATCGGCGAGCGACGAGTCGTTGTTGTCGATCCTGGGCCTGATCTCGCGAGCCACGTTGACCACATTTTGACTAGCGTTGAGCAGCACGGCGGCCAGGTCGTCGCGCTGCTCGTCAGCCACCAGCATCCCGACCATCTACCAGCCGCCTATACGATCAGGCGACAAACCGGGGCACCAATTCTGGCCCACCCGAGCCTGCCGGGCCTCGACCAGGCGCTCGACGACGGGATGACCGTCGGCAGCGAGCTGGGCCCGCTGACCGCCCTGGCCACGCCCGGCCACGCCGACGATCATCTCTGCTTCTGGCTGTCCGCCCCCCGGCTGCTGTTCGCCGGCGACCTCGTGGCCGGGGTGGGTACAGTTGTTCTGAGCACGAGTCCGGGCGCCTTGAACTCCTACCTGGGGTCGCTGCGCCGTCTGCTCACGCTTGGCCCAGCGACAATCCTGCCTGGCCACGGCCCAGTTGTCGCCGACAGCCTCGTGCATGTCCAGGCCTACCTCGACCACCGGGCCGAGCGCGACCGCCAGATTCTCGCCGCCCTCGCCAACGGTCGGTGTCGAGTCGAACAGATCGTCGACCAGGTCTACGCCGACATTCGCCCGGAGCTTCGGCCAATGGCCACCCGTAACGTCAACGCTCATCTCGAGCATTTGCTCGCGGCCGGCCTCGTCCAACGCCACGACGAGGCCTGGCGCGGCGCCGACTCGGCCGACTGACACGTCTCGCGGCTCGTCCAGGAACCCGGAGCTCGTCTCTCAGGCCGGCGTCCGAGTTGTCTCGACGAGCTCTTCAACCTTATCAGGTTGAAGTCCGCCGAGGAAAGAGATCGAGATCGCTCCATTGATCGCGCACAGGCTGTTGCCCAGGACGTGACCGATCACCGTGACCGCGCCGACCACCGAGGCGTCGATCCCAAGCATTCCAGCGTAGATGATTTGCCCGGCGAGCTCGTAGCTGCCAACCTGGCCGGGCGGCGCCGGAAGGATGAACTGCACGTCGAAGAGGGCCCCACCGATGATCAAGCGCAGCGGCGAGATTGACGAATCGACCGAGTAGAACATCGCGATCGACGACGCGAAGTCAAACATCGCAGCGAGCAGAGTCAATCCAAGCGCGCCCCAGCCAACCTCTGGTGAGCGAAGAAAGAGCCGTCCGATAGGCAGGAACAGCTGGTAGACCCGATAAACTTTCACCGTGACCGGCCGCAGCACTCGGGTTTGAAACAGCCCGGCCCGGCGTCCCAGCCAGACGAGCAACCCCACGCCGACGACGCCCCCGGCGACGAGCAACACCGTTGGACCGTGGATCCGGTGCACCATCATCGCCACGACGGAAGTTCCGAGCACGATCGGCACCAGAATGAGCCCGAAGGCGACCGGCAGCAGGTCGAATCCCTTGTCGAGGAGGGTCGCAACCATGCTATTCGCGATCGGAACGTCGATACGCTTGGCCAGCACGGTGCGCACCAAGTCACCGCCGCGGATCGGCAGGAGAATACCGGCGGCGCGCCCACACCAGCAGATCGCCAGCGCTTCGCTCGCCGCGGGTCGACGGGCGTCGAGAACCAGGAGGCGCCAACGTTGACTGCGAACCCCATAAGCAATGATGTCGAGGCAAGCCCAGGCGACCAGCCAGAGCGGATTCACCGTTTCGAGGTGATGGATCACGTCGGAGAGATTTACGGTCCTCAGCCAGATTGCCAGGAAGCCAACGGCCAAGACAAAACCAACCCCAAGCGAGAGCCACCGCTTGCCTCGGGGGTGTTGCTGAAGCCAATTTCTCATGTTCAGTCCACACGACGAGTAGTACGAGCAACAATATGAGTAACGAGACGAAGTTTGACCAGCGGCGGTGCCCACCGCGGATACCATAGACAAGGGCGAACTGAGATGGCGGCGGCAAAAGCCAGTCACTCCCCATCTCACGGTACTGCAACTTCCGTGCCATCGTTCGGTCGTTTGTCTTGAGTTCGGTGCAAGGGAAAAAAGTGCGTGGTCCGACGGGTGAACCGGGGGTGGGAACCTAATTGATTCTTTTTTCGCGACCGGACCACTCGCGCTCGCGCAGGACGTACTTCTGAATCTTGCCGGTCGACGTCTTGGGAAGCTCGCCGAACTCGATCGCCTTGGGAGACTTGAAGTGCGCCAGGCGGGCGCGGCAGAAGTCGATGATCTCTTCGGCGGTAACCACCTGCCCGGCCTTGAGGGTGACGAAGGCCTTGGGCACCTCGCCCCAACGCTCGTCCGGAATCGCGACCACCGCGACCTCGAGGACGGCCGGGTGCTGGTAGATCACCCCCTCGACTTCAATCGTCGACACGTTTTCGCCGCCGGAAATGACGACATCCTTCATGCGATCGCGTAGCTCGACGTAGCCATCCGGATGCCGCACCGCGAGGTCGCCGCTGTGAAACCAGCCACCCCGAAACGCCGTGGCGGTCGCTTCGGGCTGAGCGTAGTAGCCTTTCATGACGACGTTTCCGCGCATCACCACCTCACCCATGGTCTCACCGTCGGCTGGCACATCGCGCATCGCGTCGTCGACGACACGCATCCCGCCGGCCACGATCGACGGTACGCCCTGACGCGCTTTCAGCTTCGCCTCTTCGCCATTCGAAAGACCGGACCACTCTGGCTGCTCCTGACAAAGGGCAACCGGCCCGTAGGTCTCGGTCAGGCCATAGAGGTGTACAACTTTGATCCCGAGGGCCTTGAACTGCGCCAGAATGGTCGGTGACGGCGGCGAGCCCCCGGTCCCCACGGTCAGCGGTCTCTTCAGTTGGACAGCGTGTGCCGACGGGTGATTCGCCAGAGCGATCAAAATGGTCGGCGCAGCGCAAAGATTCGTGATCTCTTCGCGCTCGATAAACTGCCAAACCAGGGCGGGATCGAATCGCCGTAGGCAGACGTTGGTACCGCCGGCCGCGAGAACGCCCCAGGTGTAGCCCCAGCCGTTGCAGTGAAACATCGGCAAGGTCCAGAGATACCGCGAATCCGGCCCCAGCCGATTATGCAGGGCATCGCCAAGCGCGACGAGGTAAGCGCCGCGATGACTGTACATGCTTCCCTTGGGCCGGCCGGTCGTGCCACTGGTGTAATTGATCGCAATCGTATCGTATTCGCTGGCGAGCCACGGCTCGACCGGCGTCGGTCGGCCAGCGGCCAGGAACTCTTCGTAGCTGGGACCAACCAGTGGCGACGGCGCTGGCGTGTCGAAGATGTTGACCATCCGGAGCGAGGGTGCCGCCGCGGAGTCGACGAGCGGGCTGAGCTCACTGTCGACGAAAAGAAACGTCGCCCCCGAATCCACGAGGATGTGGCCGATTTCCGCGGCGGACAGGCGGACGTTGATCGCCACCAAAACGCCGCCGGCCAGCGGCACCGCGAAATGCGCCTCGAGCATGGGCGGAATGTTCGGACAGAGAAAGGCCACGCGGTCGCCGGGCCGTAATCCGTGTTGACGAAGCGACGAGGCAAGCCGGTTCACCCGTTCGGCAAACTCGCCATAGGTATAACAGCGGTCACCGTAAACGACCGCCGTCTGATTCCGGAAAACCTCGCCGTTGCGCTGGGCAAACCAGATCGGACTGAGCTTCTGTAGCCAAACTGGATCGTCGGCAATCGCCCCGGCGGGGACGTCAGTCGAAAGCGGCTGATCGCTCATCGGATCCTCCCGATCAATCCAGTGTAAGTCGATAGGGTCGCCAGCGGCTGAGAGCGACTGGCTGAATCGACCGCACCTTATCACTCCCACCAGGCGGAGTCAATTACATTTACATTCCGCCGGAGGTCAACGCACTTTTGGGGGAACACCGGGCGCGACGCTACGCCAGGCATTGCGTCGACGCCAGACGCTTGCGATAATCCGAGCGGCGCGCGCGAGCGACGTCCCATTCTCAGAATTGTCCACCCGCACCGGAGAGAAAGGAAGTAACGATGCTGTACGAGCTACGCAGCTACTGGATTGAGCCAGCGCTGCTCGAGCAATACCTGGCCTGGGCGCGCGACAAGGCCCAGCCCCTGCAACGCGAGAAATATGGCTTTCGCGTGATCGGTTTCTGGCAGGTCGGCGACGCCGAGGGAACGGTCACCCCGGACGACCCGAACGTCGTCTGGATGTGCGCCTGGAACGATCGGGCCGAGCGCGACCGGGTGTGGAACGAGATTCGCTCGTCCGCCGACTGGGCGGCGATTCGGGAAGGCATTCCGAACTTTCATCGGCGCCCAGGCAACGTCAAATTTCTCACCGCTTTGAGCTGGTCGCCGCTTCAGTAACCGGCCATGGCCGGTTAGGTATAACCGACCGAACACGTAGAGAATAGGTGGAGAAATCTCCCCCAATTTGGTTGAGTTGGGTATTGACTGCCTGATCTAGAGTTGTATACTACTGGACGGTTACGTACAGGTTGAGTTGAGAGTAGACGAACCGTCCACGGCGGCAGCCTGTCCAGCGGACCGTTGACGGACAATCCCCCGGGCGTCGCGTGACGATAAGCGTCCCACGACGCGATTTCCCCTCATTGTGACGCACAGCATCATGCTTTCCGGACACCATGTTGGTGAGTTGTCCTGCCCAGCACCGACGTCGTTCGACACGTCCCGTACCTCAGTTTTTCGCGCGGCGGACGATCCGGCCAGT
>DATLSK010000023.1:0-10788 GCA_035534155.1 Chloroflexota bacterium
GGTGTCGCACGCGAGGCCGTGGACAACCTGGTCCTCTCGCCGGGAACGACGCACCCGTTGGATTTACAATTCCCGTCCGGCTCGGTCGCCGGCTCTGGACGAGCCATGCTCGTGGTGACCGGCAACGTACTGAGCCAGACGATCGATGGGCTTGATGGACTGTTGCGCATGCCGTTTGGCTGCGGCGAGCAGAACATGATTCTCTTCGCGCCGGACGTTTTCGTCACTCGGTACCTCCAAAGCACGGGCCAGGCCAAGCCAGAGGTGCTGGCCAAGGCCGAGCTGCTCTTGCTGACCGGGTACCAACGAGAGCTAACCTACCGCCGTTCGGACGGAAGCTTTTCGGCTTTTGGCGACCAGGATCCCGAAGGTAGCCTCTGGTTGACCGCGTTCGTGCTCAAGACTTTCAGTCAGGCGCGTGGGATAATCTACATCGACGATACCGTGCTCAACGCTGCCAAGGTCTGGATCACGCGTTGGCAAAATCCAAATGGTTCGTTTCGTCCGGTTGGTTTCCTCCATCATCCGGATCTCGCCGGAGGGCTGGCCGGAGATGTGGCCCTGACCGCCTACGTGGCAATCGCCTTGAGCGAAGCGGGTGACGCGACCGGGGCGAAATCGGCGATCGGTTACCTGGAAAGCCAGCTTGCTGCCCTCGCCGACGACTATTCCCTCGCCATCGTCGCCTACGCTCTGGCCCGGGCGAAGAGTCCCCAGACGAGTGCGGCCCATGCTGGCTTGCTGGCGCGGGCTCAAACCGACTCGGCCGGACTCTATTGGGGCGGCCAGCCGGCGCCGCCCACCCCGCTTCCTCGATACCCGGCGCCGGTCGCGGTCGACGCACCACCGCCCGGAATGGCAGTCGTTCGACCGAGTCGCAGTGCGATGATCGAGACGACCGGTTACGCCGTGCTCGCTTTACTCGAAACGGGCGACCTGATCAACGCCCAGAAGGCGATTCGTTGGCTCGCCGCGCAGCGCAATGCCTTTGGCGGATTCGATTCGACCCAGGACACCGTGGTGGCACTGCAGGCGATGACCAGCGCGGCCGCTGGCCAGCGCCGCGACGTGGATGCAACGGTCACGATTCGGAGTGGTAGCTGGCAAAAGGATCTGAAAGTCAGCCCCGACAACGCGGACGTTGTCCAGATCGTCGAGATGCCAGCCGGAGCGAGCGCAACCGTCGAGAGCGAGGGCAGAGGGGAAGTGATGGCACAGTTTGTTCGACGCTACAATCTGCCGAACGCCGCCTCCCCGGCCAAGAGCGCTTTCCAGATCAACGTGCGCTACAGCGCCGATCAGGTCGCGGTAAACGACCGCATCACGGTGACGGTCGCGATTCAGTTCACCCCGCCGGAGCCGTTGCAGGCCGGCATGGTGGTACTCGACGTCGCGGTGCCAACCGGCTTTGTCCCGGTAAGTGACACGCTCGACGCCGCGCTGAAACAGCAGCCCAAGCTGAAGCGCTGGGATCTGGCGGGCCGAAAGGTGATCCTTTACGTCGACGATCTCGCGCCATCCGAGCAGCTTCTCGTCAGCTTCCAAGCCGAGGCCCTTTACCCGGTCCGCGCTCAACCGGTCCCGTCGCGGGCCTACGCCTACTACCGTCCGGAATGGTCCGGCGAAACGTTGGGAAAACCCGTCGTGGTGACGGCGACGGGTTAAACGATCAGAGTTTGCCGATGAGCTTGCCAAGCTCCACGGCGTCGGTCACTAACGGGTTCGGCAGCAACGATCCGATTTCGTATAATGGCGGCAGATGTCCCTTCCGAATCTTGAGATCGAGTGAGAGGGTATGCCGAAACGACCTAATATCGTCTTCATGATTGCCGACGACCACCGCTGGAATGGAATTCGTAGCTTCGGGAATCCGGTTGTCCAGACGCCGACTCTCGACGCACTCGCCGAGAGCGGCGTTGCGTTCATGCAATCACACATCATGGGCGGCTTGACCGGAGCGGTTTGCGTCCCGAGCCGGGCTTTGATTCACAGCGGCGTGCACGTGTTCCACGCGTCGGTCTCGCTCGATCTGACCAACGGTCGTGGCTTGCAGACTCTACCGGCCCACTTAACCCTCCTGGGAGAGAATCTGGGCCACCACGGTTACCACACCTATGGGGTTGGCAAATGGCATAATGATCAAGCGGCCTTTAACCGTAGCTTTCAAGGTGGGGCGAACATCTTCTTCGGCGGGATGAGCGACCACTACCAGGTGCCGATCCAGGATTACGATCCCACCGGAGCGTATCCGGACTCGGCCCAGCGGCTTGGCAGCAAACATTCGAGCATCCTTTTTGCTGATGCCGCGGCGGACTTTATTCGCACCTATTCAGACGACAGGCCGTTTTTCCTGTACACCGCCTTCACCGCGCCGCACGATCCCCGGACGGCCCCGGCCGAGTATGCGCGCCGGTACGATCCGTCGCGGATTCCTCTGCCCGAGAATTTCTTGCCCGAACATCCTTTCGACAATGGCGACATGACCACACGCGATGAAAAGCTTGCTCCCTGGCCGCGGACGCCGGAGGTTGTCCAACAGCACCTGGCGGACTATTACGCGATGATCAGCCACCTGGACTCTCAGGTTGCCCGCGTGCTTTCCGCGCTCGAGGATCGCGGCATTGCCGACGAGACAATCGTCGTCTACACCGCTGACCATGGTCTGGCGGTCGGCCAGCACGGTCTTTTTGGCAAGCAGAATCTCTACGAGCACAGCATCCACGTGCCACTGATCGTGCGGGGACCGGGACTGCCAAAGGGAAAGCGCGTCGATGCTCTCCACTACATGTACGACGTTTATCCGACGCTCTGTGAGCTCGTCGACGTTCCGATTCCGGCGACCGTTGAAAGTCGGAGCCTGTTGCCGCTGCTGACGGGCCACACGACGACAGCCCGAGCGCACGTTTGCTCGGTCTACCGGCACGTTCAGCGGTCGGTATCAGATGGTCGCTGGAAGCTGATTCGCTACTACCGCTCGACGACTGGTAACGAGGGCACCGACCGGATTCAACTTTTCGATCTGAGCGAAGATCCATGGGAGACGCACGACCTGTCTCAAGTTCCGACCCAGCAAGAGCACCTTCAGCAGCTCGCCAGGGTACTCGCCGCCTGGCAGCAGAGTGTCTCTGATCCCTTAGCCGACCAGCCGGTGCTTCCGCGAGCCTGAGTTGACGTCTTTCGAACCTCGGACGACGAAGGGCAGGAAACCGCCCTTCGTCGTCCGAACCGGCCCAGCCATTTTGAAAACCCCTGATAAATGGAGAGTCCCGTGAAATATGGAGTCGTTTTTCCCCAAACCGAGATTGGCGCAGACCCCAGCGGCGTGCGCGATTACGTGCAGGCAGTGGAAGAGATCGGTTTCGACCACGTCCTGATCTACGATCACGTCCTGGGCGCGGACGTGACCAACCGACCCGATTGGCGCGGTCCATACACCGCGCAGACGATGTTCCACGAGCCGTTCGTGCTGTACGGCTATCTGGCGGCGATGACGAAGCGGGTCGAGCTCGTCTGCGGCGTGATCGTTTTACCTCAACGCCAGACCTCACTCGTTGCCAAGCAAGCAACCGAAGTTGACGTCCTGAGCGGGGGGCGGATGCGTCTCGGCGTGGGAATCGGCTGGAACGAAGTCGAGTACCAGGCCCTCAACGAAAACTTCCACAATCGGGGAGCGCGCTTTGAAGAGCAAATTGCCGTGCTGCGAGAGCTTTTCACCAAACCGGTCGTCACCTTCAACGGACGCTACCACCACATCGAAGCGGCTGGGCTAAACCCACTGCCGGTCCAGCGGCCGATTCCGATCTGGATCGGCGCCAGTGAGGAACGAGCCCTGGCCCGCATTGGTCGTCTCGCCGATGGCTGGTTCCCGCAGCGTCCACCCGCTGGTGGCTGGCAGGTTGCCTTCGACATCGTGGCCGAGAACGCTCGTAAAGTTGGTCGTGACCCGTCTTCGATTCAAATGGAAGCCCGGATGAACATTTCCGGTTCGCCAGACGATTGGCGCAAAGCGGTCGAGGAATGGCGAGCGAGGGGCGCGACTCACGTTTCCCTGAATACTATGGGCGCTGGGCTGGCGAGCCCCACCGAGCACATCGCCGCGATCCGTCGCTGGTGGGAAGCGACGCGGTAATCATTACTCGTCATGCCCGTAGAAAATTGAACTCGATGTGTGTTTTCCACGATACTGTCGAGCGGAGGGGCTCGTTCCGAGGATCAACCCAGCGCAGCCGGTGGCGGCCAAGGCATTCTAATACGGCAATGATCTTCTGTCCGGGAGACGTGCACCAGAGCTACGTTCCGCCACGTCCCCCCTGGAACAGGGAAAGACGACGACCAGATTCGTGTTACAATGCCCTCCGTCGGCAACTCGAGTCAACCCGCCGATTCCTTGATGATCGACGAAGGAGAGTGTGAGCATGCAGGTTGGCAATGGTGAGTTTACCTATGAGTGGATCGACGATTGGGCAGAAATCCCGGATCCAGAGCATGCCCGACGAGGCTGGGCCCATCACGGCGTGGTCGTAACCGAGGCTGGCGACGTAATCGCTTGCCATCCGGCGTATGCTACCTTGCTCGTCTTTGACACGAATGGACGCCTGAAGCGGACGATCCCAACCGATCTGATCGAAGGTCACGGGATCACTATCGTTAAGGAAGGCAATACCGAGTATCTCTGGATCGCTGACACTGGGATGAAGCGCACCCCGGAATCGAATTTTCAGTACCCGGTCGCCAGTCCTGGTCCTCGGGTGGTAAAAATGACCCTTGACGGGCAAATCGTTGCCGAGTTGGCGCGGCCGGCGCTGGCGATTTATGAGACCGGTAAGTACACGCCAACCTGGGTCGCGGAGAATGAAAAAAGCCGAGGCGGCAACGGTGACGTTTGGGTGACCGACGGCTATGGCTCGAGCGTCATTCATCGATTCAACGCCAATGGCGAGTACGTTGCCAGTATCGACGGGACGGAAGGGACGGCCGGACACTTTACCTGTCCGCACGCGATCTGGATCGATCGCCGCAAGGCCGATCCGGAATTATACGTGGCCGATCGAACCAACAATCGTCTGCAGATCTACGATCTCGACGGACACTTCAAGCGAGTCGTTGGCGCGGAGTTCTTGGTGACTCCGACCGGCTTCGCTCAGGCTGGCGATGCTCTGGTCGTGATCGAGCTTCGGGCGCGGCTGACGATCCTCGATATTGCTGATCGACTGGGCACCCACCTGGGTGCGAATCCCGACGTGTGTACCGTGGATGGCTGGCCGAACGTGAAGAATGCTGATGGGATTCCGGTGCGAACCAATCTTTTGCGGCCTGGCTACGTAAACAGTCCCCACGGGATCGCTGCCGACCGTACTGGCAACCTATACCTCAGCGAGTGGCTGATCGGGGGTCGGTACACGAAGCTGCAGAAGGTCTAGCGAGTATCGTGAGATTGAGACGTGTCGCGGAAAGACATGTCTGCCGTACAATGGCATGTGAGTGACACGGAGTTTGGGGAGGATGCCTTGATTTCCGCTGATCGCGAGGTTCGTCTCGATCACGAGCACATGTGCCGATTGGTCGACATCGCCGCCACTCGAGGCCTTCCGGTTTCGGAAGTAGTTGACGAGTTGATCGACGAAGCCTATAACGCACTACTCACGTCCGATCGCATGCGAGCCGCTCGGGAGATCGGGCAACTTACAATCGAAGATGTTCCGGATCCTGAGACGCTCAGTCGTCAATTGGCTGGGGCCTACGAGAGTCTCTATTGAGTAGAGCGTTCGGTGAACCGATTTTTGTTGATGCAAACGTGCCCATCTACGCAGCCGGGCGGCCGCATCCGCTCAAGGAGCCATGCGTTGAGCTGTTAATGGTGGTGGCGAATCGCCCTCATTTGTTTGTTACTGACGCCGAAGTCTTGCAAGAACTTCTGCATCGGTATCGATCGCTTGGGCTCTGGGAGCATGGGCGGCAGGTTCTTGCCAATTTCGCCTTGATCTTTCGTGATCACGTAGAGCCGGTCTTTGGCTCGGATATCGAACGCGCAGCCTCTTTTGTCGATCGCTACTCGGCCATGAGTGCTCGTGACGTGCTCCATCTCGCCGTCATGCAGCGTTTAGGCATTCGGCTTATCGTCAGCGCGGATAAAGACTTTAGCAAGGCAGCCGAAATCGAACGGCTCGACCCAGGCGATTTCTCAAAATGGCGCACGCAACTGGCGTAGCGTCTGGGTGGCTGATGAAGGAAATTGCGGCAAAGGATGCACGAGTCCCGTTTGAAACTCGGGCCGGGGCTGAATCTATAGAGAAAAAAGACATCGCAAATAGTCGCTCTACTTGGTTCTTTCCCCTCGGTTGTCTGGTCGTTCTCATCTCCCTGGCAGTCCGGCTGCCACGGCTTGCCGACCACAGTGTTTGGTGGGACGAGGGGTTCGCGATTTATGAAGCCCGACTGCCGCTCCTCGCCGCGGCGTATCGGACCGCGTTTGACGTTCATCCGCCGCTTCATTACTGGTTTCTTCACTTTTGGATCCGGCTCGTCGGCGAAGGCGAGTTCGCGGTGCGCTACTCGACCGTCCTGTTTGCGGTCCTGTCGGTCGCGGTGCTGGCGTGGGTTGGTCGGCGTCTCGTAGGGCCGTGGGCCGGCTTACTGGCCGCGCTCTTCCTCGCCCTGGCACGGATCTACATCGAATGGTCCCAAGAGATGCGCATGTACACGCTCAGCACGGTGCTCACCGCGCTAATGCTGTACTTCACCGTTGCGCTCTGTCAAAAGCCGACCCGGCGCCGCTGGCTGGGACTGGTCATTGTCGGAACAATCGCCCTTTATACGCTCTACATCGCCGGACTCACCTTGCTCGCGGTTGGGCTCGGTGGATTGGTCTACGGGCTCTTTCAGCGGACCGATTGGCAATCCCGCTGGCATTGGTTCACGGTTTGGCTCAGCGCGGCCGGCGCGGTGACCGTTTTATATTTGCCGTGGCTGATTGTCCTGGCCGTGACGACCCGACCATCGCCGCAGATTGAGTGGACTTTAGATTTCCCGACGTTCGTGCACGCCTACCTCACCGTTTTGCCGTTGGGCGTCTCGACCTACCTCGATCGCTACATGGTCCCGACTGGCTTCGCGACTCTGCTCTTGCTGATCGGGATCGTGGCGGCCTGGCGATCGCCGCGGCAGCGGCCCGTGGCGGTCGCGGGCACGGCGATGCTCGTCCTCACGCCACTCACGGTGTACGTAATGTCGTTGCCCAACCCGGTCTACTTCAAGCCAAATTTAGAGATCCGCTACGTTTTGATTTTGCTGCCGGCCTACGATCTGTTGCTGGCGTGGGCGATCCAGTCGCTCTGGAAGCTCTGGCGTCCGGCGAGTGTCCTCACCGTAATGGTGATGCTTGGTATCTCCGGCTGGGCGGTTTGGACGTACTATCCGACGAAAATCAAAGTCGACGACTACCCAAGTCTGGTGCGGTTCATCTCAGCGCACGCCCAGTCCGGTGATGAGATCGTCCTCTACCCGGATCGCGATTGGCCGATCTTCGGTTACTACAATCACACCGGCCTGCCACTGTTTGGGGTTGGCACCGCCAAGACCCAAACCGCCGCCGGCGCCGCGAAATTGGGAGCCCAACTACTGGCCGACCATCCGAGCCTATGGCTGGTTTCAATTGATGGTGGACACGATAGCGATCCGAACGGTTATCTCGCGAAATGGCTCGCGGCGCATACCCGCGACGTCGGGAACTTCCACGTGGCCAACAAGGAAGTTCAACTGCTCAGTCGGGATCCGAAGCGCACTCTTCAGGGTTGGACATTGCCGCCGGAGCGATCGCTGCAGGGTTCACCGGTGCCCAATCTGCAGATCGTCGGTCTCGATCTGGCTCTCAACGAGATTCCGGCCGGTCAGAATCTGAATCTCGCCGTGTACTGGCAGGCTTCGGCGAACTTGGCCTCGGGCGAGCGCGCGGTGATTGACCTGGAGAACGGTCAGGGCCAGATCGTGCTTCAGCGCTCCTGGCCGCTCGCTCTGCAGGCGGGAGAAAAGTGGCGCGGTGAGTACACTTTACCGATTCCAGCGGAGCTTCCGGCTGGCCAATATTCGCTCACCGCGGGAGCGCGTGGTAGTATGCCGGTTGGTCCGACCAACCGAGTGCGTCTCGCGGCAATTCAGGTTGATTCGCACGCGCCGCCGTTGCCCCCGCTCACCCCGGGCGGGAAAACGGTGGCTCAGTTTGGGCGGGCCATCGCCTTAGAACGGGTCGACCTCACCGTCAACGGCAAGTCGGTTGACGGTGCACTGGTGCTGCATCCCGGTGATAAGCTGAATCTTACCTTGAATTGGCTCTCGCTTGCCGCGACCGATCGACGGTATACCGTGTTCGCTCATCTGGTTGGACCGCCGAATCCGACGACCAAAACCCCATTATGGGCGCAAAAGGATCAATTCCCCGGGAATGGCGCTCGCGCAACTGATGGCTGGCTGCCCGGTCAACGGATTGCCGATCCGTATCAGTTAATCGTTCCGACCGACGCCCCGGCCGGCGCCTATTGGATCGAGATCGGACTTTACGAACAGCCGACTGGCCAACGCGCACCGGTTCAGACGAGTGGTGAGGCGGGCAGTAGCTTTGTCGTCGCTCGGGGGATGCTTACGCGGTGAAGTCTGGCGCGCGGTTTGCCCCGGCCGAGGCATTGCGGCTCCTGGTCGTCCTCTACGCCAGCTTGCCGGCCATCCTGACCCTGCTGGGGAAGGGAATCCAGGGTGGCACCCACGACGGCGGAGATCACCTTTACCGTCTGCTTGACCTTGACGTTACGTTCCGTTCGGGCGTGCTCTTCCCCAGAATCGCCCCGCACCTGGCGTCGGATTACGGCTACGCCACGTTCACATTTTATTCGCCCTTCGGGGTTTATCTGGGCGAGGCGTTCCGGCTGGCTGGGCTGGGTTACATCGCATCGCTGAAGACCAGTTTTGCCGCGAGTGTTCTACTGGCCGGGGTTGGGGCCTACCTCCTGGCTCGCGACCTCTACGGCTGGCGCGGTGGCATCCTGGCCGGCGTGGCCTATGCGTACTTTCCGTTTCTCCTGGTCGACATCTACACGCGCGGCGACCTCGCCGAGGCGTTGGCGATGGGCTGCCTTCCGTTCGTGTTCTGGTCCTTTCGCCGCTTGGCCGGTCAGCCGACGCCCGGTCGAGTGATCGCGGCCGGCGTCAGCTACGCGCTGCTGATCCTGTGTCATAATCTCACGGCATTTTTTGCTACGCCGGTTCTCCTTGTCTTTCTTCTCGTTTCCCGGCGCGGGCGATTGACCATTCCGACGGTCGTCAGTGTTGGCGCAGGAGGATTCCTCGCTCTCCTGCTCAGCGCCGCTTACTGGCTGCCGGTCGCGACCGGTTTTGGCGGTCTGAATCCGAGCGCGGTGACCGGGGGCTTCTTCGATTACCACAAATGGTTCATTCCCCTGAGCCAATTGCTTCAGTATCATTGGGCCTACGACTATCGCTACGCCTTCGAATTCGGCGCTCGCTTCAACGCCGGGCGAACGATTATCGTTCTGGCGGCGCTCGCCACGATCTGGGTCGTGGTCGCCCGTCCGGCTGGCTACCGCTTCCTGCTGTTCGGATCCGGAGTGCTCGTGGTCTTGCTCTGGCTCCAAACGAGCAGTTCAGTCTTTGTTTGGGACCATATTCCGCCGATGCGCTACCTGCAATTCCCCTATCGCCTGAATGCAATCTCCGGCGTGCCCGCCGTTCTGCTCGTCGGGGCGTTCCTGGCGCGGCCGCTGCGACCGCGTTTTGGCTCGAATTGGCTCATTTTGGGCCGGCCGGCCTTCGGGATCATTGGCTCCGTGCTCGGAGTCGGCGTGCTATTTATCTTGCCGATCACTAGCCTGGCCCACCTTCCGACGGGGCACCTGGACACTCAGGAATCCGAGGTCAATCTTCCCAGCCTCTGGCGATTGGAGCTTGACCGCCGTCTGATCGCCAGCTCAACCCCTGGCGATTATCTCCCGCCGACCGTTCCGGGAGAATTGTATCAGCTGCTCGCGACCATGCGCGCGCCAATCGCGGCGCAACGCAGCTTGGTTGAGCTAACGGCGGTCCAGTTCGAGCCGCTTCGCCTGGTCGCGAACGTCCAAGCGCAAGCATCCGGGACGCTCGTTTTCGATCGAATCGCGGATCCGGTCTGGACCGCGACACTCGATGGCAAGTCGGTGACAATTGGCACCACTGGTCCAATCGGCGAGCTAACCGTCGCGGTGCCGGCCGGCCAGCATCAGCTGGTGCTGGCCGCCGAGGAGACTACCTCGGGACGAATCGGGGACGTTCTGTCTCTCGTCGCAGCGGTCGTCATCCTTGCCGTGATTGTTGGCCCGAGTCGCCCCGGTTGGAAGAAGCGCCTGGTCCTGGCCGTTTTGCTCGGGGCCGGCGCGGTCTCCGTCATTGCCCCGCGGATCCAGCCACCTCAATTTCTTGGCGTTTCAGCGAACTTCGGCCAAGCAGTGCGGCTAGTTGGCGACCGCGTCGACCGCGCTCCCATTACTCCGACGGGTGCGACCGACGTGACCCTTTTGTGGGAAACTCTCCAGTCGCCGCTCTCCGATTGTACCGTTCATTTGCGCTTACTGGACGCCCAGAACAATGTTGTTGCCGAGCGCGACAAGCCCCCGCTCTTTGGACTTCGCTCCTGCGCGACCATGCCGGCCGGCGAAGTCTTCCGAGACGTTCAACAGATACGATTACCGCCCGGCGTTCCGGCCGGATCCTATCGCCTCGCGGTCGGTTTGTCGGTGGGGCAATCCC
>DATLSK010000024.1:0-5338 GCA_035534155.1 Chloroflexota bacterium
TTCATTTCCGAAAACCTTAGGTTAGCCAAGACCGCGTGATGGCTGCGGGTTCACTCGCGACCGCCCTCCGTTCGAAAGTACGCCGGTCGTGTTAGTCGGGCTACGTGAGAGAGGGGTGGTGCCCCTCGCTGCATTGGTCAAGGCGAGGGGCGCTGGCGTGGCCTAGGGGCGACGACGTCGGAGGATGTGGATGGCGCGTTGATCCACGTCCAAAGTCGCTTCTTTGAGGGCTTCCGGAAGAGTAGGATGGGCGTGGATCGTGTGGGCGATGTCTTCGACGGTCGCTTCCATCATCACCGCGACCGCCGCTTCGGCGATCAACTCCGTGACTTCTGGTCCGATCATGTGGACCCCGAGGATCTGTTGATACTTCGCGTCGGCAACCACTTTCACGAAACCGGCCGTTTCACCCTGGACGACCGCCTTGGAGCTGGCGGTGAAGGGGTAGCGTCCGGTTTTGATCTCCTGGCCGGTTGCTCTCGCCTTTTCTTCGGTGAGACCGACACTCGCGATCTGCGGGTGACAGAAGATGGCTCCTGGCACGGCCCGATAGTCCATTTCCGCGGAATGCCCCAAAGCATTTTCGACCGCGACTTCACCCTCGGCGGATGCAGTGTGCGCGTACGCCGAGCCGATCACATCGCCAATCGCATAAACGCCCGGAACGTTCGTTTGCAGGCGCGAGTTGACTTTGACGAAGCGGCGATTCATTTCGACGCCGATGCGATCCAGTCCCAACCCTTCGGTATACGGGGTGCGTCCGATCGCCACCATCACCTTCTCGGCGTGGATCGTTTCGGTTCCGTTCGCGCCAGTCACCGTCACGTCCATCCCGCCGTCTGACGATTCGGCGATTTGATCGACCTTGGTACCGGTTCGCACTTGGATTCCCGAACGTTCGAATTGCTGGGTGAGAGCCCGACCGATATCAGCGTCTTCTAAGGGGACGAGGGTTGGTAGCATCTCGACAATCGTGACTTGAACGCCGAACGACGAGAAAATCGTGGCGAATTCGACGCCGATTGCCCCACCGCCGGCAATGATGACGCTCTTCGGCAACGCGGTAAGCTCGAGGCCCTGGGTGCTGCCGAAAACGCCCGGTAGATGCAGCCCGGGAATTGGCGGTCGCGCCTCGCCCGAGCCGGTTGCAATCACAACGTTTCGGGCGGTCACTTCGTGGGTCTGACCGTTTTCCTCGCGTACTTGCAAGCGGTGCGCATCGATAAAGCTGCCTAACCCGTGGAGATAGGTGACGCCGTTGCCCTTGACCAGGCTTTCGACGCCGGAACGTAATCGCTCGACAACCTTATTCTTGCGCGCTTGCACCTGACCAAAGTCATAGCTCACTGATCCGGCGGCAATTCCGAAATCTGCCGAGTGAAGCATGTTTCGATACAATGTCGCGGATTCCAAGAGTGCTTTGCTAGGAATACAGCCACAGTTTGTACAGGTGCCCCCAAGGTTTGACTTTTCGATCAGAACAACTCGGCCGCCCAATTGGGCGGTGCGAATCGCGCCGACGTAACCGCCCGGGCCACCGCCGATAATCGCAACGTCACAGTCGACGTTCAATCTGTTTGTGCCTCCAAGGTGCGAATTGAGAAGTTCAGGTGGTCGGCACCGATTTACACGAAGAGCAGATACGGACTCTCGAGTAATTGGCGAACGCGGCTCAGAAACACCGCGGCCGGCGCTCCGTCGACGATGCGGTGGTCGAAGGTAAGGCTCAGCCAAAGCGTTGGCCGCGCTACGACTTGACCGTCTCGCACAACGGCGCGATCGGCGATCCGACCGACACCGAGAATCGCACACTCGGGCCAATTGATAATCGGAGTAAAAGCCTCGACCCCGAGCATGCCCATATTCGTGACCGTGAACGTCCCACCGGTTAAGTCGTCCCGGCCGAGCTGGTTCTTGCGCGCTCGCTCGGACAGATCGCGCACGTTCTTGGCGATGTCCAGCAAGCTCTTCTGGTCGGCGTTGCGAATCACTGGCACGATCAATCCCTCGTCCAGCGCGACGGCGACCCCGACGTTGACCTCGGCGTGGTCCTGGATTCCCGCATCGGTGAGGCTGGAATTCAGCCGCGGATGCTCGCGCAGGGCACGCGCCACGGCCTTAATGATTACGTCGGTCGGCGAGACTTTGAATCCGTGCTGCTTTTGCCACTCGGCGCTTACCTGCTCGCGGAGCTTCATGACTTCGCCGACGTCGGCTTCCTGAGTCAGGGTAACCTCGGCGACCGTCTGCTGGCTGCGAACCATCCGTTCGGCAATCACGCGGCGCATGCCCGCGAGTGGCAACGGCGTCGACGCAGCGACTGGTGTCGCGACCGGCGGTGCGACCGGCACGACCGGTGGAGGCACCACTTCAGGGCTCGGCGCCGTGGTACTCGGACCGACCGCCAGGACGTCTCGCTCGAGGATCCGACCTCCCGGCCCGGTGCCTTTGACCCGGTTTAAGTCGACACCGAGCTCGTCAGCAACCTTTCGCGCGCGCGGGGTCACGAATATCTTCGTCGCCGGTGGAGCAGCGAGCACGCTCGAAGGGGACGCCACCGCTACCGATCCGGTGATCGCCGCGCTCGCGGCGTGGCTGCCGCCGCCGTTGGTTTCTGGGACTGTTTCTTCACGGCCGGCGATGACTGCGAGAACGGTCCCGACATCGATCTTTTCGCCTTCGGGCACGACGATTCGCTGCAGAATTCCGTCGACCGGGGCTTCGACTTCGGTCGTTACTTTGTCACTTTCGACTTCAAAAAGTGGCTCACCCTTCTTCACCGACTCGCCGACGGCTTTCAGCCACTTGCTGATGACGCCATCGTCCATCGATGCCGCCAGTTTGGGAAGTTTTACTTCGACTGCCACGCTCGACTCATCCTCCGATGCACATCCGGTTCGTTGCCGAATCGCAGACGTTGGTTCCATGTTTTCAGATGTTTTTAAACTCAACGAGAGTATCGTAAACGAGTAGGGTACGGATGTCGAGTCAGCCGGCCCGGGCCAGACGCGGAACCACCGACCCGGCATTCGGAATGACCAGGACCGAGGCGGCTGCTCCCGCGTCGGCGAGCGCAACGTCAACCGCCGCTTGAACAGTGGGCGCTGGTTCCATGAACATTTGCCGAACCAGTTGATCTGGGAGTGCAGAAACCAGATATACCCGCATCTGCTGAAGGACCAACGCAATTGCCGCGGCCTTGTGTCCGCCAAGCACAAATTCCCGCTGGATTCGCGCGACGAGAGCCTCCGGACTGCTGGCCGCGGTTATCCATTGTTCAAAGGTTGGTTCCCCGAACCCTTCCTGGCATTCCGCGGCCAGAATCAGCGTTCCGCCGCGGCGTGCCGCGAAGCGTGCGTTGTCCAGCGCCTTTTGCGCCTGGTACAGATTGATGTCTTTGGGGTGTCCGCCGGCGCTCGCGACGACGATGTCGGCAGTTTCCGGAATCGTGACGCCATACGTTTGATCGACCATTCGCGAGGCGTGACGGAGAACCGCGTTGGGCAACCCAGCGTAGGCCGCGACGATCTCGCGCTTCCCGTTCAAGACGGTGTTGAGGCAGAAATCGATGCCAATCATCGCGCCGGCCTCTTCAAGGTCCTGGCGCACCGGGTTATCCCCGATGTGTCCGGCCGCGGCGCCCGGTTGTACCATCAGACCGTGATTGTGTTCGATGGTCGACTTGCTGCACACGCCCGGAACGAGCGCCTTGGCGCCGCCGCTATAGCCGGCGAAGTAGTGGTATTCCACGTTCCCGGTGGCGATGCGCACGTCTGCTTCGGCGACGACCGAATCTACCATAATCGGCGTGCCACGCTTGGTCGAGCCAACAAAGGTCATGTTGGCTTCTCGGCCGTGTGCCCCCGCACTATCGACGCAGCGCACCCGACCATACGCGCTCCCTAACAAGGCGGCCTGCTCGGCTGACGTGTGGGTACGGTGGATTCCCGTGGCAAAAACGACCGTGATCCGGTCGTCCGCGACGCCGGCTTGGTTTAGCTCGGCGAGCAATGGGCCGAGCATTTTTGCAGTCGGAGCCGGGCGCGTGACGTCACTGACGACGACCGCGACGTGGCGACGACCGCTAACCAATTCAGCCAAACGCGGCGTGCCAATTGGTGCGCTCAAAGCCGCTTCGATTGTCGCGCATTGGTCGCCGATCGCGGGACATGGGTTGGGTTCGAGGACGCCGGCGAGGCGGGAATCGGGGATAATCACGTCTTGGGTGCTCACGCCATATTTCAGGTGAATCGTCGGCACCAGTTTACTCCTACGGCACGTCCACAGCGCACCGGGCGGTCGGACGATATTTCTCCCTCTTGTACCACTGCCGGCCACCGGACGTCAAGGGAGAACTTGGATCGCGACGGATCTCAGGCACATGTATGCTTCTCGCCGTGGCATTCTATTTGCCGTGGCGGACTGGTGCGCTGCGTTGTGCTGGGACAGTGCTGCGAATCTCGCGGTTTCTCTTCTTTGATTTTCACTCGTTTGTCCAAACCGAGACGTCACGTTCGTGTCGCCTCTCCGACGCGGCGCACCATAAATCTATCGTCGTTCGAGGGAAAATGGACGACGATTTGGTCAGACGCACGCAAAGTGGGAGGATACGTGGTTAGATCGAAACTGTTGAAGACGGTGATCGCCGCCGTGTTCGGCGTGGCGATTTTCCTCGCCAATGGCCAGAGCACGTTCGCGGCGGGTGTCTGGAACGGCATCGCCGGGTCCGCCGATCCGAATATTCGCGCGGCGCCAAATACCGAGTCGGCGATCGTCGGGACGATTCCGGCTGGTGCGCCGGTGAACGTCGCCGCCTGGGTTCACGGCGAACGCGTCTCCGGTGTGAATGAAACCTGGGGAGAGATCGCGCCCGGCGAGTACGTCTATTCGGCGAACGTGCTCAAGCCGAAGCCGGCTAGCCCTCCGCCTGCCCCGACTACGTTTAGCGGGCACTGGATCGACGCCAATCTCACTCAGCAGATTATCACCGCCTACAATGGCTCGACGCCAGTCTTCTGGGCAGTCATGTCGTCGGGTGCTCCGGGCACCGATACGCCGACTGGTCAGTTTACGATCCTACGTCGGGTAGCGAATGAAACGATGAGTAGTGCCTCCTTGGCGTTTCCCGTTGAGATTCCCTACTACCTGACCAACGTGCTTTACACCCAGTACTTCACCGGCTACGGTGCGGCGATTCACGATGCCTGGTGGAAGGGTGCGGATTCGCCATTTGGCGTACCGACTAGCCACGCGTGCATGGGGTTACCCGTACAAGACGCGCTGCAATTCTGGAATTGGGCGCAAGTCGGGACGATTGTCAACATCCACTATTAGACTG
>DATLSK010000025.1:0-10103 GCA_035534155.1 Chloroflexota bacterium
ACCTGTCCCGGCTCGATCGCGGTTGGAAAAGACGGAGGCGCGAGGGTTTGAACGAGGTTTGAGATGAAAATTGGGAACGCGATTCGCTCCGGAAACTGGGTTTGGGCCGGCTCGAACCCGATTACCACGACATTTCGTCCCGCTTGCTGACCTTCGAACATGACTGGTCCAGCGCCGGTCTGAGCAATTGGGTGAGCCCAGCTCAACTCGGTAATTCGGCCCGCCCCCGGAATCACAAGACCAGTTAGGTCAACGGAGTCGAACAAAGGATTTCCAGACTCGGTTTGGACGATGTTCGCCGTTGCCAACGTACCGGTCACTGGTACCAGCGAATTCCCTTGAGGGGGATTGACTAAGAGCATTGGTCCAGTCGGCAACTGGGCCGGGACGAAACCGTCCAAGATTGTCACCGCCGCACCATCCGGCCGATATGCCCCCGGGGTAACCGTTCGCACCTGGACATTTGGAAGCGTCTTCAAGGCACGCTCCCAAATCGTCGGGTCGGCCGCGACAACGGTCACTGGCACGGTCGTCACCTGGGGAACGATCACCTCAGCCTGATTGTCCGCGGCGTATTTGTCATTCGTTTGCAGACTTACCCCGAGAGAGCGGGTCCCGACTGGCAGTGGCAGCGCCACTTCCACGTGCCCGCGCGCCGGCAGCGTCAAGGTCCGCTGATCGATGGTCAAGCCGTCCGCGGTGGCACGAAAACCAAGTGACGCATCCAGGTGTGAATAGTTGGCAACTTGCACAAAACCGACGTACCGATTGGTCGAGCCGATCATCGGCCGCACGCTCAGCGCGGTGATGCCCTGGTTATTGTCGCTGCCGCCGACCTGCTGAAACGAAACGTCGGCGGAAATCGGGCCCAATCCCTTCAAGACGCTCGTATCGAAAGTCCCATCCGACAGGACGACAATGCGATTGTGCGTGTCCGGCGACTGGGCCGCGGTCTGCGCAGCAAGCAGAAGCGCGGTTCGAACGTCGCCGTGCTGCGGAGCGGCAGTGAGCTTGCTCAGCCCATCCTTGAGGGCGGTTGGCCCAGTGCCCGAGGCAATAATACTCGGCAACGGGCTGATCGCGATCAAAGTTGCCTCGTCTTCCGGTTTCAGTTGGCTGGCAAGCTGACCAGCATCCTTCGTGGCGAGTGCCAGCCGATTCGGGCTCACATCGGTTGCTAGCATCGTCGGCGACGTATCCACTAACACGATCAAGTGTTGACGAATCGCACCTGGCAGCGATGGCCGCGCCAGGGCGAATGCGACACCGCCGGCCACGAGCAACTGGAGAAACAAAAGCACGCTCGCTAAAGGAAGCCGCCAACGTGGACGACCTTCGAGATCACTCGTCAAATGCTGCCACAGCCGAACACTTGGCACGACCTGGCGGCGATGTCGAGGTCGCAAGATGTACAGGAGAAGAATCAGCGGCAAGGCGGCGAGGGCGATGAGCGCTCTCGGGTCCAGCAGTGTCATTGCACAATCCTCCGGCGCCGCATCTGATTCAAGAAAATCTCTTCGAGCGATAGGGCCGAGTCTAAACGCAAATAGCCAACTTCCGAGCGATGGCAAAAGTCTTGGATACTGCTGCACCAGTCTTCGACCCGTTGCTCGTACGCATGGCGTGCTTCTTCTCCGACGACCATTTCGACAACGTCGCCGGTCTCGGAATCGAATAGCTCGATCTCACCATCGACCGCGGGATGCAGTTCCTGCGGGGCCAGGACGTGAATGACTTCGACCTCGATCCCTTCGGCCAGTAGCCGAACCACCGCGCGTTGCCAGTCGTCTTCCGACAGCAGATCGGAAATCAGGAAGGCGACTCCGCCCCGGACCGGTCCCGCACAGTACTCGCGGACCGCCCGTTCGAGGTGGGTAACGCCGCCGACTTCGGCGCGATCGAGGTATGTAAGCAAGCGAAGAATCTGGGCCTTACCCCGGACTAACGGCAGCCGAGCGCTAAGGGACTCGGCGAAGCAGGCCGCGGTAACCGAGTCGAAACGGGAAAGCGCCATGAAACCGAGCGCCGCGGCCAGCCGACGGGCAAAACCTAGCTTGCTTGGCTGTCCCCAATTCATCGACTCGCTGCAATCGACCAGCAGATGAACGGTCATGTCCTCTTTGGCTTCGGTCTGGCGCAAGAAAAGCCCGTCTAACCGAGCAAACGCGTTCCAATCGATTTGTCGAAAGTCGTCGCCCGGTACGTACTTCCGGAAATCCGCGAACTCTACCGAGCTCGCTCGGCGTCGGCTCCGGTGCTCCCCGGCTAACCCTTGTGCGACCACGCCGCGGGTCATCAGGTTTAGCCTTTCCAAACGATGAAGGAACGACTGTTGGAGGAGTTCGCTGGCATCTTCCGGTGGTTCAGTGCCGTGGTATGGCCGGGCGGTGTTTTGTACCAGACGACGCGCCCGTCCGCTCCCATTCGTCAACGCCTGTCGCAACCGGTCGAACGGCGAACGAGAATTAGGGCGCATGGCTGAAATACTCACGTACAACCGGCTTCAAATCCAGTGGTACGGCGTTGCTTTCTTGGTGGACGTTGACCGGAGCGTTCGAGGCGGCGGGTGCGCTGCCGCCAGACGTCGCGATGCTACTGCCGGTCGCGCCGGTGAGCGGATTGGTTCGATCGCCCGCGGTGGTCGAACCGCTCGCACCGTTGTCACTCGCTTGACCGAGAATGACCAGCTTCTTGGCGTTGACGTCTAAGGGAGTCGGAGCATTACCGAACAGACTCGATCCCGGCCCATTGCCCGCCCCTCCGCCGGCCTGCTGACTAGCCTGATCCTGTCCGGGGCCGGACGAACTGACTGACGATTGATCGGACGCGGTGTTCCCGTTGGTCGCGGAACTGTCACTTGACGACTGAGCGTTGGCGGCATCGCTCGAGCTCGACTGATTCCCCGAGCTGGACTGACTTCCCTGAGCGCTTGCCGATGCCTGGTTGCCGGCTCGCGGTGAATTGGAGTTCGCTTGTTGACTCTGGGTTCCCGCGGTCTGGCTCTGGCTGCCCATGCGCTGCTGCACTTGTTGGAGATCCTGCCCCAACTGGGACTGCTGAGTAATCTGCTGATTCGTGTCGTTGACTGCCTGAGCGAGCTTTTGAAGCGATTGCTGCGCCTGGTTAGATTGCCCCTGCTGCAAAGCCTGAGCGGCCTGAGCGGCATTCTGCGAGAGCGGCTGACTTAGCGCTTGCGTTTGCTGTGCCGCTTGAGCAAACTGCTGTCCCAGTTGGGACTGAGACTGAGGCGACATGCCGCTCACTCCCTTGGCCAGGTCATTCAATTGAGATGCCGCCTGTTGGTAATCTCCACGGGTCAGGCTGTCACTAATCGGCTGAGTCGTCGACGAATTGTTCATGGCTTGAGCCAAACGCTGGAGCGCTTCCTGAGCCGCGAGCGACTGATTTGCTTCGGCTTGAACTTGCTTTTGCAGAGCTTGAAGCTGCGCCTGGTACTCCGCCGCGGTGATCGCCTGCGACTTCAATTGCTGATCGAGCGACTTTAGCTGTTGGCCAACCGAATCACTCGACTGCGGGGCGGCCAGCGTCTGTATCTGAGCGGCTGTCGAATCGAGCGATACGAACGGGCTCGGTGCCTGCGCATCTTGACTCACTTGCTTCGCGAGTTCTGCGTCGATCGCTTGCGGCGGGTGAGGTACACTCAGACCAAAATTGCCGACGACGGACAGTCCCACGTAAAGCACGATGATGCCCAGAAGAACCCGGGCATCCCTCCCGGGAAAGACCAGAGGGATCGTTCGTCGGGGGTCGATCTCGCGCAGATGGCGGGTCGCCAGGCGCGCCTGCGCCTGGCCCAGGGAGTCAAGCTGGCGACGTTGCCAGGTCGATTCAACCGCGGTTGCCAGCTGAGCGCGCAGCGCCATTCGCTTGTCGACCAGACGAGCGACCTCGAACGTCGAAATCGAATGGTGCAGCGAGAGATGGAGTGCCCACCCTAACACCAGAAGGATCGCAATTGGCAGCCAGGGGGACATCAGCCAATGGGTTGTGATTTCGACGGCGCGCGCCAGGGCCAGGAACGCCATGCAGAGGAGAATCGCCCGGAAGAGGATGACCACCGAACGGGCAAAGCGAAGCCGGCTCTGAAAAGACAGCAGGCGGCCGAGCAGTTCATTTGAAGGATACGGATCTGGCTGACCACTCAGGCGTAATGGGCGCTCCTCGGCAACGGAAAGCGTTGGCAGCTCTGAAGCGAGACAAAAGGGACCAACGGCCACCCACCACATGACGCCGCGGATGTGGCCGTTGACAGTCTTGGTGAATCGACTCCACTCCATCGTGAGCCCCTTCCGGCAGAGCCCCAGACCGACACGTCCTCAACTCTGCCGAGAGAACCGGCACTCTGTGCCCTTCAGAAAAGCAAGAAGCGTACCCTTCGGATGATTCGGCCTTGAACCCCGGTCAATTGAGAGAAGAGGCAAGGCGCGACGTTGCTTCGCGCAGACGAGCTACATCGGCGGTGAGCGCAAATCGCGCGTACCCCTCGCCCTCCACCCCAAATCCACTGCCCGGCGTGCAGACGATGCCCGCTCGCTCGATCAACGCCGCGACAAAGCTGGCCGAATTGTAGCCGGCGGGTACGCGCGGCCAAACGTAGAACGTGGCCCGTGGGGATTCGACCTCGAGACCAATCTTCTGGAGGCCACGCACCAGAACGTCGCGACGGCGCTGGTAGATCCGGCTATTTCGTTCGCTGACCGCCTCGGCCATTGAGAGCGCAGCGATGCCGGCCTCCTGAACCGCCTGAAACGCCCCGGAATCCAGATTAGACTTGACTTGGCGCAACGCCTCGATCAACTCGGCACGGCCCACGGCAAATCCGATGCGCCAGCCAGTCATATTGAAGGTCTTGGAGAGGGAGTGGAATTCGATGCCGACGTCCCGCGCCCCTGGCGCCTCGAGGAAACTCGGAGGACGGAAGCCTTCGTAGCAGATTTCGGAGTACGTATTGTCCTGTGCAACAATAATGTTATGTCGCAGCGCGAAATCGACCACCTGTCGATAAAACTCAACCGTGGCAACTGCGCCGGTCGGATTGTTCGGATAATTAATAAACATGAGTCGAGCTCGATCACGAATCGTCGCCGGAATCGCGTCGAGATCGGGCAAGAAGCCATTCTCTCGACGCAAGGGCATCACGTACGGCTCGCCACTGGCAAAGATTGTCCCGGCCCGGTAAACCGGATAGGCTGGATCGGGAATCAAGACGACGTCTCCGGGATTGACGACTGCGAGGGGGAAATGCCCGATCCCTTCCTTCGCCCCGATCAGCGTCAGCACCTCTCGCTGCGCCGATAGGGTCACACCAAAACGACGTTGATACCAGTCCGCCACTGCCTGACGAAAGCGATCGAGTCCTTCGGACTCCGGATACCGGTGGTTCGCCGGTTCGCGCGCGGCTTTGGTCAGGGCGCGAATGATCGGCGTTGGGGTCGGGATGTCTGGATCGCCGATGCCCAGATTGATGATGTCGACGCCCCGAGCCGCGGCCTCCCGCTTCTTGCGGTCGATCTCCACGAATAAGTAAGGGGGTAGCTCGGTCATCCGTCGCGCGACCGCGAATTCCTGGGTGATCATAGCCCCTCCTCGGCCCGAATCAAATCTTCGTAACTCTCGCGTCGGCGCACCAGCCGCGCCGCTTGTCCGGCCACTAGCACCTCGGCTGGCCGCGGCCGGGCATTATAGTTCGATGCCATCGCGAATCCATAGGCACCGGCGCTCAGTACCGCCAACAAGTCTCCAGCAGCCAACGGCGGCAGGGCACGATCGTGAGCCAAAAAATCCCCCGATTCACAAATCGGTCCGACCACGTCGACGACATCCTCTCCGGTCTTCGGCTGAACCGCCCAAATCTCGTGGTGCGCGTCGTACAGCGATGGGCGAATCAGATCGTTCATCCCAGCGTCCACAATTGCAAAGCTCTTGACACCATTATCCTTACGATAAAGCACTCTGGTCAATAGTGCGCCCGAAGAGCCAACAATAAAGCGACCTGGCTCACAAAGTAAAGTCACCCCGAGTGCAGCGATCAACGGTAACACCCGCTCGGCCAGGTCGGCTGGCCCTTCTGGCTGCTCGTCCTGATAGCGAATGCCCAAACCGCCGCCGATGTCGAAGTATCGCAAGGCGATGCCTACCGATCGGAGTTCGTGAACGAGCTCGATCACTCGAGAAACCGCGTCGACGATTGGCTGAACGTGGACGAGTTGCGAGCCGATGTGCATTTGAATGCCAACCGGCTCCAAATACGGGTGGTCGAACGCTTGCCGGTATAGGCTCACCACCTGTTCAGTCGATACGCCAAACTTGTTCTTTTTGAGCCCGGTCGAAATGTAGGGATGAGTCTGCGGATCGACATTCGGATTAACGCGCACCGAAATGCGCGCAACCCGCCGCTTCGCGGCGGCGATCTCACCAATTGCCACGAGCTCAGCCGGCGATTCGACATTGAACAACAAAATGTCTTCGTCAATGGCCTGCTCGATCTCGCGCCCGGTCTTCCCTACCCCGGCGAAAATAATCCGGTTGGCGGGAATGCCGGCCTGACGGGCGCGAAACAACTCACCGCCCGAAACCACGTCGGCCCCCGCGCCAAGCTCGCCAAGCATTCGCGCGATCGCGAGATTGTCGTTCGCCTTCATCGCATAGCAGATCAAGTGAGGCACGTTGGCGTAAGCGGCGTCCAATGCCTGGTAGCGCTCGCGGATCGAGCGCTCACTATACACGTAGAGCGGCGTGCCGAACCTCTCGGCAAGCTCGCTTAGCGGCACGTCTTCACACGCGAGCACGCCCTCGCGGTAGCGAAATTCCTCCAATGTCAGGTTAGCTCCTCTATGAACGAATGACGTCTTGCATCGAGTAATATCCAGTTGGTTTCTCGCTGAGAAACTGGGCGGCTCGCAGGGCACCGAGCGCGAAGGTCTGCCGACTGAACGCCCGATGGTTTATCTCGATCTCTTCCCCGTCACTGACGAAGAGAACGCGGTGCTCACCGACGATACCGCCCGCTCGTACCGAATGCATGCCGATCTCGCCGGTCTGGCGTGGCGCCATCCCCCAGCGTCCGTGACGCTCCAGATCGCTCCAGGGTCGATCGAGCGCCGAGGCAATTGCCTCGGCAAGCCGGATTGCCGTACCGGACGGCGAGTCTTTCTTGTGCCGGTGGTGCGCTTCGATTATCTCGATGTCGTAATCGGCGCCCAGGGCTCGCACGACCACCGGCAAGATCTCGGCGAGAACGTTGATCCCAAGGCTCAGATTGGGAGCAAACAAAACCGGTGCGTGCTCGGCACAGACCCGCAGCGCGGCAAGCTGATCCGCACTCAGTCCGGTCGTGGCGACAACCACTGGCTTCCCGATCGCTGCTGCTTCACGCGTGAAGGCAACCGCGATCTCTGGAGTGCTGAAATCCACCGCCACGTCGCCCGCGGCCAACGCCGCGGCAACGTCGGCCGTCGCCGCCACTCCCAATGCTTCGACACCGGCCAACGTACCCGCGTCGATTCCAATACTTGGCGAACCGGGCCGGACCAGTGCCGCGGCGACTTGAAAAGACGGCGAGGCGCTGGCCGCCGCAATGACCTGGCGCCCCATGCGCCCGGCCGCGCCGTTGACAATCAAGCCAATTGCCATGACCGACTATCCGGCCACGCCGACCGGCTGGAGCACCGGCGACGATTTCACAATGTCGGCAAGCTTCTTCCGATTGGCCTCGCTCATCGGGCACATCGGCAGGCGAAGCTCGGGCTCGCAAAGGCCGAGCATTCCCGCCGCGGTCTTTACCGGAATGGGGTTGGTCTCATAAAACATCGCCCGGCACAGCTCAAAAAGCTGATAATGTAGCTCGCGGGCGCGCGCAACGTTGCCCTGGCGATAGGAGCGCACCAGTTCGACCATCGCGGCTGGCGCGATGTTTCCAACCACCGAGATCACGCCGGTGCCGCCAAGCGATAGCAACGGCAGCGTCAGCGAGTCGTCGCCAGAGAGAACCGAGAAACTCTCCGGGCAGCTTTCGATGATCTGACTGGCCTGGTCCATGCTGCCGCTCGCTTCCTTCACCGCAACGATCGTTGGAATCTTCGCGAGCCGCGCGACGGTCTCGGGCAACATATTGACACTGGTGCGCCCAGGCACGTTATACAGAACGATCGGCAGATCGGTCGCCTGGGCAACTGCCTCGAAATGAAGGAAAAGCCCTTGTTGAGTTGGCTTGTTGTAATAAGGGGTGACCAGTAGCGCCGCGTCCGCACCCAGCTTCTGGGCCGCCTTGGTTAACTTTATCGTTTTGGCGGTGCTATTCGTGCCGGTTCCGGCGATCACCGGGATCTTGTGATCGACCGTTTCGACCACGATCTCGATGACCCGTAATTGCTCCTCTTCGCTCATCGAAACGGATTCGCCCGTCGTTCCGCATGGCACCAACCCATCGGTACCGTTGTCGAGGTGAAACTGGACGAGGCGGCGCAGCGCGGGCTCGTCGATTTCGCCGTTGCGAAACGGCGTGATCATCGCGACCAGACATCCGGAAAACATCGTTGCGGCCCTCCTTACACGTCACATGTCCCGTCCGGACGGGAATCTGTTGATTCCCGGTTTGCGATCTTCACCGAACGGGGTTGGGGCAGATCAAAACCGAATTTCGTTCCTCGGCAGCACGCTATACACGTTGGGCTAAAGGGCGCCACGTTGGATTAACAGCTCAGCGATTTGGACGGCGTTCGTGGCCGCGCCCTTGCGCACATTGTCAGCGACGACCCAGAGCGACAAACCATTCGTCAAACAGGGATTGGGACGAATACGGCCGACGAAAACCTCGTCGTGACCGGCCGCGGGTGCCGGCATCGGATAAACCGCGTGAGCGAGGTCATCTTGGACGACGACGCCCGGGGCCTCGCTGAGAATCGCTCGCGCCTCGGACGGACTAAGCGGCTCGGCGAAACTGACGTGAACCGCCTCGGAATGAGCGTAAAGCACCGGTACGCGTACCGTCGTCGCCGCCACCGCGACGTCCGGCGCATGCATGATTTTGCGCGTCTCGTGCACCATTTTCCATTCTTCTTTGCACGATCCATCTTCTAGGAACACGTCGATGTGCGGAAAGAGGTTAGCGGCGATCGCTTGGGGCAGGCCTTTTGAGGCCGGCAGTGGGGCACCGGCGACCATCGCCGCCGTCTGAGCGCGCAAGTCGTCGACTCCGGCGCTTCCCGCACCGGAAACGGATTGATAGGTGTCGACAATGATCGAGCAAATGCGATCGCGACGATGCAGTGGATTCAAAGCAACAACCATTTGGATTGTCGAGCAGTTAGGATTGGCGATAATCCCGTGGTGCAACAAGGCATCATCCGGATTAACCTCTGGCACCACCAATGGCACGTCTGGATCCATGCGAAATGCGGAGCTATTATCAATCGCAACCGCTCCTGCTCTCGCCGCGATCGGTGCGAACTGCTTGCTGACGTCGTTTCCAGCCGAGAATAGTGCCACGTCGACTCCCTCGAACGCCGCGTCGCTTACCTCTTCGACCAGAATACTCTTGCCACGGAACATGACGGTGCTGTTGGCCGAACGAGCCGACGCCAATGGGCGCAGCGAACCAACCGGGAAATGACGCTCTTCGAGAACAGCGATCATCGTCTGGCCAACCAAACCGGTCGCACCGACGACCGCTACGGTGTAGTCGCGGGACATCCCTCATCCTCGCAGGCTAGGCAAGCCCACTCTTGAAAATGACAATGGAAGTGAAGCGCAAACCAGGCAAACGGCTAAGGCTCCACAACGTACAATCTGCCGCGAGTCTAGCACGTCCGTTAAAATACCGTCAAGGGAACATCAACGCGCGCGCGCAGTAATAATTGAGGTAACGTCTGATGGCGTTTGAGAATCTGCCGACACCAGCACCGGGGCCGGTCAATCCACCACGTCCGATCGAGCCACCGTTCACCCTTCCCGATTCAGTCGAGTTCCAGGACGACATCGTTTTTGCCCGTCCAGACGGCGTCGCGTTGAAGCTTCAACTTTTTTTGCCGAAACCGTCGGTCCGTAAATCGAGTGCACCGACACTCGGCGTCGTTTGGGTTCAC
>DATLSK010000026.1:0-27149 GCA_035534155.1 Chloroflexota bacterium
GCAATCGAGTGAGGATCCGGGATCAGGTCGCCCGCTTGCCAGATTGTCGTTGGCGAGGTCCCGCCCAATGGCAGGCCGTCCTGCTGTGCGATCACTTTACCTTGTGCGTTGGCGAGGTGGACAAAAACGGTGTAGGATTGCGCGGGCTGGGCAGTTGCTCGCCAAAAGAGTGTGACCGATGACGTCCCGTTCGCCTCGGCCAGCGTATATCCGTCGAGCTGGATCCCGTCCGCGAATTGAACGTGGACCGCTTGTTCCGGCCGCACGCTCGGTCGAGTCGTCGGTCGCAAGACGACGGTTCCCAACCGGAGGCCGGCTCCCAGCGCTCGTCCCTGCGCGTCGACGACCGGCAGACTAGGTCCCCCAGCGACCGTTCCATCATAGACCCCAAGCCAGACGGCTGCACTCTCCGGCACCGTGCTCGACCAATGAGGTGTCAAATGGTATTGGTCGGGAACAACCTTACCGGGCGGCCAGGCGGTCGTCGGCGCCCGTCCGCCTTGTGGCCACCCCCGCCCGCTCGCCAGTACCTGACCGTCTGGCCCGACCAGGGTGACCGATACCGACCAATTCTTCTCCAAAAGGGCCGGGGTTCGCCAGCGCACGGTGACGCCCAGCGGCTGGCCTGGCTCGAGACGTGTCGAGTCGAGACGCGCGTTGAGCAGGTCTAGCTGGTTGCCAAAGCGCGCGATCGGTGTTTGAGTCGACGCTGCCTCGAATCTTGGCACGTAGGTCGCGATGATCTCGTTTCGTACGACGAGAACGTTCAGGGCGACGCCGACGACGGCAAGTGCACCGGCCAGTGCCAAGGGTAGGGGCGAGGCATGCCTCGCCCCTACCCTTGGGCACCCAGCCGTGATCGTGTCGCCCAACCGGATCGGCAACCTGACGATTTCCTCGATGCCGAGCGCCAGGAGGATTCCAATCGCGGCGACCGCGGGAAACAGCAGCCGCCATTGATCGGCGGCGCGGTTGATTTGCAGCCAGTGCACCAGACTGGCGAACACAACCAGCGGCCAGACGACAACGATGGCCACGGCGAACCAGCGGCGCCAGCGCGCGTCGGAGCGCGCGCCTCGAACCAGTGCGATCAGTAAACCGACAACCGCGATGCCGATTGCCAGGTCAATCAATCGGTAGACCTGCTCCGGGTAGGCAACGTTCGTCCAGCCGAACATCCCCCAGTAGGTCCCCCGAGCCTGCCAGAGACTGCGGACGGCCGCCGGAAAGCTGATTGGATTTGGCCGAATCATCTCCCAGTTCGCGGCCAACATCATCGACCAACCGAGCGGATCTCCGTACAGAATCTGGTTGCGGGCCAGCCACCAACCGGCGATAGCTAGGAAGAGCACCGCGACAATCGCCGCCGGCCGAATGGACCGTCGGACTATCACCTCGAGGGAAACAGCGACCGGGCGATTGCCCTGCTCAGCGCCGGCGCGAGGCAGACCTCGCCCACTCCGGTTCCAAGGCAGGCTACATTCAATCGACAATACTGCTGCTTCCCCGACCAGTGCCAACGCGGCCAGGGGCACGAGGAGTAAGCCACTCACCTTCATCAGCACGGCGACGCCCAATCCGACTCCCAGGCAAAGCGCCAGACGCACCGATCCGCCCCGGCGAATCCAGCGGAGTAGCAGCCAGAGGACCAACGACGCGGCGGCGGCGATTCCGTCGTCGTCATTCACTACCCCCGAGAGAAAGGCGAACTGCGGATCAAACGCGACGATCGACGCGGCCAGCAATGGGAGGAATCGACGCTCTGGGAACAACTCGCGAGCCGCGAGAAAAGTGAATATCACGGTCAGGCATCCCAGGACGATCCCCAGCAACCGGACCAGGTGCACGCCGAGAACGTCCCCACGGTAAGGGAACTGTTCTTGAACCGGATGCGCGTACAAATTGCGGTTATCGCGAGGCTCGGCGAGCCGACTGAAGTTGACGTATGGATTCTGGTTACGGTGGTCGTTGAGAGCAATCGTCGGCTGGGGTGATACGCTGAACAAAGCCGCGCCCAGCGCGTAGTACAAAGGTGGCTCGCTCCCCTCCTGGCCGGCTGGAAAGTCTCCGGGCCGCTGAACCGGTAGTGCGTGGTGCTGATACAGGTAGCGCACCATATCTAAATGGGACGTTTCGTCCGGCGCTTCGAGGAGGGGCGCGGTCACGCTGAACGCGATGCTTACTGCGATGAAACCGAGGAGAATTGGGAAAAGGGGAACGAGCCAGCGACGCTTGATCTTACTTCTCCACTACCGGGTCTCGTCCCCTTTGCGATCCTATTCCCAATCCACCGCACCGACCCGCTTCCGCTCGGTTCTTTGCAAATCAGGAGCGAATGAACGCGCGTACCGCTTGTGCAGAACGTCCAAATTCGCCAATCAGACCGGTACCACAACCGGGTGAAGCTTCGGTACGAAGTCTCGCACCAATTGATAGATGACGTAAACCACCGCGAGAACGAAGAGGACGTAGACGAGCGTACTCAGCGCCGCCAGGTTGTGGCTGAGGACGAGCGCGCTCGTGACCGGCGCGACCACGGCAAAATACCCGACCAGCAGGTACAGCAGGTCGATCAGAGCATCGGCAGAGCGGCCAAGAGATTGGCGTCGTTCCGCCTCCTCGCTCTCGCTCGCGCTCGGTCGAAAGCTCGCGATCTGCTGGGCAACAATTGGCACAATGAGCGGGCGCGCCGCCTGCTGAACCCGACGGCGCACCCCGAGAAAGAGCGCCAAAACGCCAAGCCCGATGATCAGCCGCGCGATCCATTGGAAGGACGTGGTGCCGGCCGTGCCCGGCACGAAAAGCGGCAGACCGAGCAAGGTCGGCGAGCAGATGACCAATCCCAGTGCCGCCGCGACGATGCCACTGGTCGCTCGCATCCGATTGATCAAGAGCGCGGCGAGGATGACCACGGCGGCGGTGATCACAATCGCGCTTGCAAGCGGGTCGGTCAGACCGCGCAACACATACTGGAGGGGCAAGGCGATCATCGCATACCCAACCACCAGGTACAGTACGTTAACCAGATCGTCGAGGGAGACTTCAATCTGGTGCTTCCGCTGGGCGATCTGTTCCGCGAGCTGTCCCCGCTGCAAGCTCCGCAGTTGGCGCAGCGCCGGCGGCACGATCGCCTCGCGAACACTCCGCTGCACCCGCGTTCGGACGGCCAGGAACGCCGCCAGCACCGCCGCACCGACGAGCAGCTTGACGAGCCATTGGAGCGAGACCGCTCCCAGGATGTTCCGATCGACCAGGGGAAGCGCGCTGATGAAAGCCCAGCAGACTGAGACAACACACACGCCGACGATCGGACCGGTCGCCTGATAGATACGCAAGACAATGACCGCCGCGACCAGCAAAACGACGGCAGCGATTCCGGTCGCGATCAGGTCCGCCAGGCCAGCATCAATTGGCAAAGCCAGGGTATTGATCAGCGGGGTCGCCAAGAGCTGATAGATAATGAACAGGTAGGCAACGTCGATCAGCCCTTCCGCCGTACTCAGCGCCGCATTGCGCCACTTGGCGACGTGCGCCGGCCCAGCAGCATCGGTCCCAATCCGAACATGCACCCGGGTCAGTCGGTCAAACGCGTCAACTGCCGTCCCCATCAGCCGAGTCGCCAGACCGATAACCTGCCAGCGGATGCTCAAAAGCAGTGCCACCTCCAGCACGGCAACGACGAGCGCGATCGGCCAGTCGAGAGTGAGCTGGCGAAAGACCGGTAAATTCGGGTTCGGCAGGCTTTCGAGCAGCGGCGCGAAAAGCGTCAGCACCACCAGCGCCAGCAGATTAGGCACGACCCCCACGATGGCCTGTTTCGTCTCGAGCTGCATGCCGCGTGAGCGCTCGACGGCTTCGACGAGTACCGTCCCAAATTCGGCAATCGTCGGAAATCGGTCCTCCGGCTGCTTGGCGATCGCCCGGAGCATCACCTCTTCGACCGGGCCCGGGATACCCGGGTTGACCTGCCGGGGGCGAGCCGGTTCGGCGCTCAGGTGCTGCTCTTTCAGCGCCGCCGACGTTTCACCGTTGAATGGACGACGTCCGGTCACGAGCTCGTAAAACATCAGACCGAGCGAGTATTGGTCGCTGCGGCCATCGATTGGACCACCCTGCCATTGTTCGGGAGACATGTAGGCCGGAGTACCGGCGATGCCGTGGCCGTCCTCGCGGGTGTCGCCGGCGATGTGGATGATCCCGAAGTCAGCCAGGAGCGGCCAATCGGCGTCACCGAGGAGCACGTTGCCCGGTTTGACGTCCAGGTGAATCATGCCGTGATCGTGGGCGTGCTGCAACGCCGCCGCGACCTGGGAAGTAAGGCGGGCCGCGGTCCGAAGATCCATCGGTCCACCTAACGCTTCCACCAGGTCTTTCAGGGTTCCGCCCGGGACGTAGCGCATCGCGATAAAGGCGATTCCATTCTCTTCCGCGAAGTAATAGACCTCGAGGATATTGGGGTGGTGGAGGTTGTGGATGCTCTCTGCTTCGCCGTGGAAGCGCTCCATGAGCTCACGGTCACTGGCGAGCCGCGGTGCCAGGACTTTGATCGCGACCGGCCCCTTCAACGACCGCGAATACGCGGTGTAGACCGTCGCCATCCCCCCCTTGGCGAGAACGTCTTGGATCTCGTATTCGCCATCGCGAAGGACCGGGAACGGTGGTTTCGTCTCCATTGTCATGGCGATTCGTCCTTGCCCTCGTTCGTTCGAATCTCATTCGACAGACCAGCCGGTACCACGACCGTCTCAGCGCCTTCCGAGGGACGGTCAACCATTGTCTCGACGGGATCGGATGGCATAGCTGACGATTTGGCCACGGGCGGCTCAACCAGCGTGGCCTCTGACCCCGTGAGCACGGGAACCGGTGCGAGCACGGTCGCTTCGACGGCCGAGGACGGAACGGCGGCGACCGTCTCCGCCGCGACCAACGTCGCCGCCGAAGAATCGGCGCCTGGGGCTGACGCTAGGTTCGGCTGACTCCGGGGGGCCCGAGCCGCGGTGGCCAGACGAGACGACGTTGTCGCCAAACGTACCGTAAAGGCCGCCGTGGCACTACTGGTCGCGAAACCCGCCGTCGGGACAAACTGGTTGAGGCCAAGCCAGGTGAGACGCTCGGCAAGTGGCTTCCCCGCGCGGTTCAAGCCGACGAGAATTGCGATCGCGAGAACGACCACCACGACGACGTAGAGGCCATCGACCCAGGCGGCAGGCGCGACGCCGCTGATCACACCAACCAGCGGCGGGCGGAGAATCGCCTGAATCACGAGCAGGAAAACGAGATCCAATAATCCCCGGGCGACAGCTCGGCCCTCCGCCTGCGCATCATCGGAAAGCTTGGCATTCGAGCCGGGGGCTGGCGAACCGCCAATCGGCCCGGTCGCTTCGGGCAGCGATGCCAGGAGTCGATCGACCGCTCTCGCCGCGAACTGAACCAACGCGGCGCGCGTGCGAAACACGATAACGCACGCGACCAGCGCCAGAACCAGCCAGACCAGGTTGACCAGAGAGATCTGTCCGCCGAGACGAACGTCACGTCCACGCAGGGCCAAAAAGATGACCGGAAAAATAATCAAGCCAAAGAAAGCGGCGACGAGAAGCTCGAGCGTGGTTTGGTAGCGCCTCGCCCAGATGCCGAATCCCACCCGCGCCGTCGAGTGCTTAACCGTGTCCTCCATAGTACGCAACCTCCGCGTCGCCCATTCATCAATGGTGCACTGTGCGCTTCAGAGAACTCCAACCACCAAGCCCAACGATTGAATTGCTCTAGTAGTATTACTATTTTAGCCGGAATGTCAACGCTGGCCGGGCCGAGGTAATATACCCAGTAACCTAGCTAACGAACGTTCGGGCGTCTTACCGCTCCTGCCGGTCAAAGTTGACAAACCGGACTTCCTCCACTACGATCAACGGTGATTGTCCGAGATAAGGTTGTACCTGCAGTGGCGGACCTTGGCGTCACGGAAAGTCAGCCGAGAGCACACACCCGACTGAGCATTGTTCCGCTGGTGGCGTGGCTAGCGGTGATCGCGCTCTTAGCGTTGTTTGTCTACGGCCTCAGCACTCAGCGCTTGACGGCTGGCATTATGCCCAAGCCCAATACCGTCGCGCCGAATTTCAAGCTCACGACGTTCGACGGCAAGCCAATGAACCTCGCCGATTACCGGGGCAAGGTGGTCGTGGTCAATTTTTGGGCTTCCTGGTGTCAACCGTGTAAAGACGAGCAGTCCGATCTCGTGACACTCGCGAAGCGATTCCAGGGTCAGAACGTCGCTTTCCTCGGAATCGACATTCAGGACAATCAGCACGACGCGCTGGCGTACCTCCAGCAATACGGAGTCACCTATCCGGTGGCCGCCGATCCAACGGGCGCGGTGTACATCGACTATGGGGTGGTAGGCATGCCCGAAACGTACGTGGTCAACCGTCAGGGAATGATTTCTCAGAAGATCGTCGGACCAATCGATCCGAACGGGCTCACCGCCACCATCGAGGAGCAACTGCGATGAGTGAGAGTGTCGCGGTTCTGGGTGCGCCCCGCCGATTAGAGGCTCTGCCCCCGAACCGAACCAAAACGACCCGTGTCGTGATCGCTGCCCTGGTCGTGGTCGCGGCGATCGGCTATTTGATCTTCACCGGCTTTCAAAGCACGAGCGTTTACTATCTCACGGTCAGCGAGCTAAAGGCAAAAGGCCCGGGCGTTGGCGCGGTTCGGGTCGCCGGCATTGTCCAGGCTAACTCGATCCAGCGCTCGTCCAATGACTCGACCGTCAAGTTTACCATCGCCGATGCCGGCGGCAGTATGCCGGTCGTCTACACGGGCATGGTTCCCGACATCTTTGGCCCGGGCATCCAGGTCGTCGTCGAAGGACACTACACCTCCGGCGGCCTGTTTCAAGCGACGACTTTGCTGGCAAAATGCCCGTCCAAGTTCACGGCGGCGGTTCCGACTCCGGTCGTGGTCCACTGATGGCTAGATTGACAATCGCCGCAAAATTGCCGACCCGCGCCTCCTTTCGGTCGGAGTCCTAAACCATGGCAGACCTCGGAACTATCGCCCTGCTCATCGCTTTGGCGGCTGCGCTTTACGGCATCCTGGCCAATGTGCTCGGCGTTGTGCGAAACAACGTTCCTCTCGTACGCAGCGGGCGCAACGCCAGCCTCGCGGTTACTCTCTCCGTCGTCGTCGCTGCGGCCGTCTTGATCTATTCGTTCATTATTCACGACTACTCCGTTCGCTACGTTGCCGAGCACTCCAGCCGTGAGATGAGCCTGCCTCTGACGATCGCCTCCTTTTACAGCGGCCAGGAAGGCTCGTTGCTCTATTGGGCGACGACCCTCTCGATTTACACCGCGGTCGTGGTGGTCCAGAATCGGCGCAAGAATCTCGCGCTGATGCCGTACGTTACGGCGATTCTGCTTTCGATTCAAAGCTTCTTCCTGCTAATGCTCAACTTTGAAAGCAATCCTTTTGTCCGTCTTCCCTTCACCGCCCCGGACGGCCTTGGTTTGAATCCGTTGCTCGAAGACCCGGGTATGCTGATCCATCCTCCGGTTCTGCTCGCTGGCTATATGAGCTGGTCGGTACCCTTCGCGTTTGCGATCAGTGCGCTGATCACCGGACGATTGAACACGGAGTGGATCCGTAGCACGCGCAAATACGCGCTGTTTTCCTGGACGATCCTTGGCTGCGGGAACTTGCTCGGTATGTGGTGGGCATACCACGTGCTCGGCTGGGGCGGCTACTGGGGCTGGGACCCGGTCGAAAACGCGGCACTCATGCCGTGGCTGACCGGCACGGCCTACCTCCATTCGGTAATGGTTCAGGAACGTCGGGGCATGCTCAAGGTTTGGAACCTGGCCCTGCTGATCATTACCTTCAATCTGTCGATTTTTGGAACGTTCATCGTGCGCAGCGGCGTTCTGTCTTCGGTACACTCGTTCGCCGAATCGTCGCTCGGGCCATACTTCTTCTCATTCCTCGCCCTTTCGATCGTTTTTTCGCTGGGCTGGCTCTTTTACCGGATGCCCGACCTGCGCGGCGAGCACGAGTTCGAGTCGGCCTTTTCGCGCGAGTCGAGCTTCTTGTTGAACAATTTGGTCTTTCTCGGCCTCGTCTTCGCGACGTTTTGGGGCTCGATTTTTCCGCTGGTCACCGAAGCGCTCCAGGGCGTGAAACTGACCGTTGGCCCTCCCTTCTTCCAGCGGGTCGATGGTCCGCTCTTTCTGGTGTTGATTGCTTTGATGGGCGTTGGTCCACTCCTGCCCTGGCGTAAGGCATCAACCGCGACGCTGAAGCGCAACTTCGGGGTACCGTTTGCCATTGCTCTGGTCGCGACTGCCGCGTTGCTCCTGGCTGGAATCCGACAAGCGCCGGCCGACGTCGCGCTGTTCCTCTGCGCCTTCGTCACCGCGACGACCATCCAGGAGTTCGTTTGGGGAACCAAAGTCCGCATGCGCCACGGTCAGAACCTGTTCGTCGCATCGGTCAACCTGCTGGCTTCGAACCGGCGTCGCTATGGTGGCTACATCGTCCACCTGGGAATGATTCTGATCGCGGTCGCGGTTGTCGGCTCGCAGTTCTACCAGCTCGAAGCGAACACGTCGCTGAAGCCAGGACAATCCATGGAAATTGGCCGCTACAAGCTGACCATGGGCCACCTCCAAGAAGCGGCGTTTCCGGGCTATCGACGGGTCTGGGTGGATCTCGCCGTCCAGCGCAATGGCCAGCCAGCCGGTACGATCTATCCGGCGAAACAGTTCCACATTCACTTCGAGACCGAGCCGAACACGAAAGTTGCTCTCCAGAGCACCCCTCTCGACGACCTCTACGTCGTCCTCGCCGGTTGGCAAACCGATGGCAGCGCCAGCCTCTTCGTCTTCATCAATCCAATGATGATGTGGCTCTGGGTTGGTGGATTGGTCTTCTTGTTTGGAGGATTGATCACCCTTTGGCCCGACCACGAACCGGCCCGCGCCCTGGCATTGCGTCCGGGCCTGGAAGGAGCACGCGTTGAAATCGCGTAATACACTCCTCCTGAGCGTTGCCGTCGGTTTGCTCACTTTTCTCGCACTTGTCAGTCCGGTGTTTGCCGACAATTCACTTGCCGCCAAGGAGCTGGAAGTCGAAAAGCAGCTTGGTTGTCCGATTTGTACCGATCTCCCGCTCAACGTTTGCGACAACGAGATCTGCCAACAAATGCGCGGGGTAATTCACCAGAAAATTAGTGACGGCGAGACGCCTGATCAGGTCGTCCAATACTTTGTCCAGCGCTACGGTAACGGCGTTTTGCTCGCCCCGCCCCAGCACGGATTTAGCCTGGCCGCCTGGTATTTGCCGTTTCTGGCGGTCGCACTCGGCGCGCTCGCTCTCACGACATTCCTCCGTCACAGTCTCGGTCGTCAACGGGTGATCCAGCGACGATTAGCCATTGAGGACCCAGCACTTGAACGCTACCGCGATCGCGTTCGACGCGACCTGAGCACGCCGGAGGAGTCAGAATGATCCTCCTTTATTTTTTCGCGGTGCTCCTTTTCGTGGCGGTGGTCGCGTGCATTGCCTACCCGTTGCTGCGGCCTCGGCATTCAGTGGCCGCGGCGAGCAGTGGCGAGACCGAAGAACTGCTCCTGCGTCGTGATCGCCTGTACGGCGAGCTGCGGGAGCTGGATTTCGACTACCGGGTCGGGAAAATCACGCCCGAGGACTACGGTGAGCTGCGACGTCAGCTCGAGAACGACGCGGCGCGAATCCTCCAGGCCATTGACGTCGAAATCAAAGAGATCGACGACGAGATCGAGCGTGAGATCGGCCACCTGCGGGAAACCAGTACGGCCTGCCCGTCCTGCGGCGCGGCGATTACGCCAGGTGCCCGGTTCTGCGCCGCCTGTGGCGCGACGCTGAAGGCGGCCGCACGACGATGAATTCCCGGCACTTTCTCCCCGCCTTGCTGTTGGCGCTGCTACTCGCAGTCACCTGGGCCGGTCCGGCGGTGGCCGCGAGCACCGGTACGCTCACCGGTACGGTCGTCGACGGAACCAAGGGGGCCCAAGTTCCGGCCGGCCTCTCGGTGAATTTGATCGGCGTCGGTCAGGGACACCAGTTCGTCGTCAATCAGAACGCGAAGATCGATTCATCCGGTCACTTTACCTTTACGGGTATCCCAATCGATCCCAGCGTCACCTACGTCGCGTCGACCGACTACGCCGGGGTAACCTACACCGCCCCGGTTGTGAAACCAACCAGTGCGGGCCTACCGTCGGTTTCACTTACGATCTACGAGCCGACGACCAGCGACGCCGCCCTCAAGATCGACACCGTCAACTGGCTGCTCGGGGCGATCGATGAGCAGAAAGAGCAGGTACAGGTGCTGGCGATGTTTACCATCGTCAACGCTGGCGATCGCACCTATGTCGGCGACCATCGGGGAGACCCCGGCTCAGCGACACCGGGAATCCTACCCCGAACCCTCCGCTTACCGTTACCGGACGGAGCAAGCGGCTTCCAAGTCATGGAGGGTCTCGATCCCGGAACGCTCTTACCAGTCGAAAACGGCTACGTCGACACCGCGCCAATGACGCCCGGCACTCACCCGATCGTCTATACCTTCACCATGGGCTACAGCGCCGGGGTGGCCGAGCTACACACTGCTCTGCCTTATCCGGCCTCGAACGTCCACTTCCTGGCCCCGGACGCCGGCCTCCAATTCCGGAGCGATCGCCTGGGCGACGGCGGCACCACTCAAATTGCCGGGAAAAACTATCGTGTGCTCGGCGCCAGCAGTCTCAAGGCCAATGAGGTCATCACCGTCGACGTCGTCGGTCTGCCAGAGATCGCGGCGAACCGGCTCAGCTCTTCCGCGATGCAGATCGGGGGGCTGGTCGTCGTGGGACTTGCCATCCTTGGTGCTTTGGTCTTCGGTCTGCGCCCCCGGTCCACGGCTTGGACCGATCCGCTGGCCGAGCGACGGGTCTTACTCGCCTCGATCGCTCAGCTCGACGATCGCTTCGCCGCTGGACGGCTGAACGCCGACCGCTACCGCGCCGAGCGCACCCAGAAAAAACGCCAACTGATCGATCTGATGCTCGGCGGACGAACCGCGCTGGACCGTAGCGGGGGAAGTTAATGGTCGCCGTCGTTAAACCAACCGCGCCGACGACGACACATTGGGCGGTCGAGACCGCGGCGCTGACCCGTCGCTACGGTACCGCTCGTGCCCTGAATCGCCTCGATCTCACGATTCCCTGGGATCAACGCCTCGCCATTCTCGGACCAAATGGCGCCGGCAAAACGACGTTCTTACGCATCGTGGCAACCCTGGTCCGGCCGACGAGCGGCCGGATTACCGTCGGCGGGTTAGAGCTGCCCGGCCAGGCCGCGGCGGTACGTCGCCACATTGGCCTGGTGTCCCATCAAACCTTTCTCTACGACGAACTAACCGCTCGCGAGAACTTGCTGTTCTATGGACGGTTGCACCGAGTACCGAATCCCCGGGACCGCGCCGATCTCCTCCTCGAACGAGTAGGTCTGGCTGACCGCGCCGACGACCGCGTCCGGACCTTTTCGCGCGGTCTCCAGCAGCGGCTGGCGCTGGCCCGCGCGGTCGTCCATGACCCGTCGATCCTTCTCCTTGACGAGCCGGACACTGGTCTCGACGTGGCCGGGCTCGACCTTCTCAGCCGACTCGCCGTCGACGAAAGCGGCCGTCGACGTACCGTCCTCTTGACGACCCACGATCTCCAGCGGGCTATCGAGTTGTCTGACCGAGTGGTGGTGTTTGCCAATGGCATGGTAATCCTCGACCGGGCGGCCGAGCGGCTCAACGCGACCATTCTCGACCGGGCAATTCGCGGTGAGACTTTCCCCGAAGAGACGACGCTGTGAACAGCTGGCTTGACCAGGTGAGCGCCCTGCTCTGGAAAGATCTGCTCACCGAGCTTCGCACGCGCGAGCTCCTGGGTGGCATGGCGCTCTTTACCTTCCTGGTCTTGCTGACGTTCAATTTCGCGTTTGATCTACGGATCGACAATGTCGGTAGCGTTGCCCCCGGGATCCTCTGGGTAGCCTTCAGCTTCGCTGGCATCCTTGGTCTTGGGCGCTCATTCGTTCAAGAGAAAGATCGCGGCGCCATGGACGGGCTGCTCGTCGCGCCAGTCGACCGGGGCGCGATCTACCTGGCGAAGTTTCTGGGAAATCTGCTCTTCATGATCGTCGTCGAGGCAATCGCCTTGCCGGTTTTCACGATGTTCTTTAATTTCGGAGTCGCAACACCGTCGCTCGCCCTGGTCATCTTTCTCGGAACCGCCGGCTTCGCGGCCGTTGGAACGTTGTTCGCCGCCATGGCGGCGAATACCCGCGCCCGCGACGTCATGCTACCACTGCTCGTCTTTCCAATCTGCGTGCCGGTGATCATCGCGTCGGTCGCGGCAACCTCGCTGGTGATTGATGGCGGTACGCTGACCAACCGCCTGGGCTGGCTGGAAATGCTCGCCGCGTTCGACTTGATCTTTGGTATCCTTTGTTTTGTCGTATTCGAGTTCGTTGTCGAGGAGTAACCAGCAATGAACGTCCGCACCTTACCGTTGCCGAACGAACGTCAGGAGACGCGAGGCGGCACCTTGACATGGCTCGACGGGCTGCTCGCTGGCTCATCCGCCGTCGGCTTTGTCGTCGCGCTTTATGCGGCCTTCGTGTATGCCCCCACCGAGGCGGTCCAGGGCGACGTCCAGCGCATTTTCTACTTCCACGTCTCGCTCGCCTGGCTCGCCTACCTGGCATTCTTTGTCGTGTTTCTGGGAAGCATCGTCTACCTTTGGAAGCGCTCCGAGTGGTGGGACATCCTCGCACGTAGCTCAGCCGAGATCGGCGTCGTCCTGACGACTCTGGTTTTGATCACCGGTTCGCTCTGGGGTCGACCGATTTGGGGTACCTGGTGGACGTGGGATGCCCGGCTCACGACGACCTTGATTCTCTGGGCAATTTACGTCGTCTACCTGATGCTGCGCGCCTATAGCAGCGACCGGATGCGCGGCGCCCGCTACGGCGCCATTCTCGGGATTATCGGCTTCGCTGACGTGCCGATCGTTCAGATGTCGGTCGTCTGGTGGCGCACTCTCCACCCTCAACCGGTCATCGAAGAGGGCGCATTGCCGCCCCAAATGTTGGTCGCGTTCATGATCAGCCTGGTCGTCTTTACCGTGTTTTACGTGTTCCTCTTGCGAATCCGCGTTCGGATCGAGTGGCTGAAGGAAGAGATCGCACAGCTTCAAGAAAGCGAAGGTTAAGCCCATGCCTCCCCAAAACTTAGTTTACTTGTTCGCCGCCTATTCGATCATCATGGTCGTCCTGATCGGCTACATGCTCTTTCTTTCCCAGCAGATCGGCGACCTGCGCAATCAGTTGACGGCGCTCCGTCGTCAACGCTCGGAAGGAAACTCCGCCCAGGCCACTCACGGAAACCGGGGCTGAGCGACCGGTCGTAGCCGGGTTCAGTCGAGACGTTAGTGGAAACAGAAGAAGAAGTGGAACGAATTCTGCGGCCGCGATTCAATGATGCCAGCGACCGGCGTCGCTGGTGATTCGTTCGCCGCGGTTCACCCGAGAAATCGCAGGGAAACAGAGGTACCTCTCGAATGGAATCAATTGCTGCCGAAGCCGAAGTCTTTATTCGCGACTATATTGGCTCGTTCACCTCGGCGCTGGACAGTCTGGATATGGAAACGGTGACCAAGATTGTCGACACGCTGTGGCAGGCTTATCAGAGCGATCGACAGATTTTTTTCTTTGGTAATGGCGGCAGCGCCGCGAGTGCGTCGCACATCGTCACCGATCTAACCAAGGGGGCGCTCGGCCACCGCGGTGACGCTCCGGCTCGACCGGTCCGTGCCTTCTCGCTTACCGACAACGTCGCGCTGATTACTGCCTGGGCAAACGACGTCGGCTTCGACAGCGTCTTCATCGGCCAGCTTCGCCCCTACCTGCGCGAAAGCGACGTTCTCGTCGGCATCTCGGCCAGCGGCAACTCGGAAAACGCGGTTCGCGCTATTCGCTATGGGCGCGAAGTGGGCGCCACGACGATTGCGTTGACCGGCTTTGACGGCGGCAAGCTGGCCAAGCTCGCCGATCTAAGCATCGTCATTGACAGCAACCACTACGGTATTGTCGAAGATCTACACATGCAGATTGGCCACGTGATCTGCTACCTCTTCCGCCAACTGATCGAAGAGAAGCTAGCCTCCGAACCAATCGCCGGCTAATCTGGCGGCAAGGAGCGTTTGCAAAAAGGCACCGGCGCCGCCCACCCGGGGCTTTCGCCCCTCGGTTCCACGCCTGCCTTGAAAGGCAGCGACTCGGAAAACCCACCCTTGACGGCCAGTCTGATCTGAGTAGCGTTGACCGGTCAGCCCTGCTCAGACTCGACCTGTTCTTTTAGAACGGCTGGCCAAACTTCTCCCGATTCGCGACCTCGGCCAGCGGCTTGCGCTTCTTTTTACCACGCCCGACGGCCTCGGCCGGGTAGCCGAACGGGAGAATCGCGAGTACGTCCAGCGCAGCCGGAATGTTCAGGAGAGGCTTGATCGCTTCTAGCCCCCCGGCGAAGCCAACCCAGTTGGACCCCACTCCCTCGGCCCAGCCGGTTAGCAGCATGGACTGAATCGCCCGGCTCCCATCGGAGACTGCGAACCGAGTCGGATCGATTACGACGACGACTGCGAAGGCGGCTTGCGCAGTATATGGACCGGTTGGGGCCAGAACACCTAATTGGCGCAGCGTTTCACGGTCCTCAACCACGATGAAGTGCCAGGGTTGCAAGTTCATCGAGCTTGCCGTCAGGTGACCCGCCTGGACGATGCGCCGGACGACATCCTCTGGCACCGGCTTGTCTTGATAGCGTCGCACCGCGAGAATCGTTCGGACGGCTTCGAAGGCATCCATGTTCTCGAACTCCTTTCGTTGGTACTGATCGACGGAGCGGTCTGCTCCGCTCTGATCGCCTGAACGTGCTTACCCGCCGACCTCTACCGGTTCACTGCTGTAGTCAACAATGTGCTCGACATCGTCCGGCAGTTCGGCTGGCCGGGGCGGCAGGAGAACGGCGAGAAAAAGAGAACTCACGCCGATAATCGCCGCGACGACGAACGTCTCGTCAAACGCGTGCGCCATGGCGACCGGTAGTCCCCCCGAAATGCCCGCCGCGACGTAGACGTCGGTTCGTCCCTGAAAGATCGTTGCGAAGCTGGCGATGGCCAGCGAGCCAACGACGGTACCAAGCGCCCCGGTCAATGCCGTGACGCGACTGACCAGAGCACGCGGCGCCGCGTTGAGGAGGTAGGTATTCAGCGGCATCAGCATCAGTCCAAGGCCGGCCCCCCAGACGGACAGCGGCACAATCAGGTCAATCGGCGACGTTGTCACCGAAAGCCGGGAAAGCTGCCAGAGCGAGACCACGACCAGGACGAGACCGGAAAGGGCCGGCAAGCGGACACCAAACCGGTCGAACAAGCGCCCACCAATCGGCATAAACACGGCCGCGACGACTGATTGGGGTACCGTTGCCAAACCGGTGGTGAATGAGCCGTAGCCACGCACCTGCTGGAGGAAGACCGGAACCAGGAAAAGTGAGCCGAACATCGCAATCTGACTGACCCACTGGGTAAGAATGGCGAGAACGAACACTCGACTTCGGAAAACATGTAGGTCGAGCAGTGGCGTCGTCGCGGTGAGCTCGCGCCAAGCGAAGGCAGCGAGGGCGAGCAGACCAAGGGCAATTCCAGCCAGCGTTGACGCGCCGGTCCAACCGGCCGTGGTGCTCTGACTGATACCGAAAGTAATAGCGGCGAACCCAAGCGGACCGAGAATCGCGCCAACACTATCGAGCGAGCCGACCGACCTCTGTGCCGCGAGCCGAGGCAGAGCCCGTCGTCCCAGAACGAAGGCAATCACTCCGACCGGGACATTGATCAAGAAGATGAATCGCCAGTCGGCATATTGGACAAGCCAGCCGGAAAGAACCGGTCCGAGCGCCGGGCCAATCAGAATCGGGATTCCGAATACCCCCATCACCTGACCGCGTCGCTCGGCCGGGGCTAACCGGTAGAGAATCGCCATGCCAACCGGCTGGAGCATGCCGCCCCCGAGCCCCTGGAGAATTCGGAAACCAATCAGTAAAGGAGCGGATGTAGCCAAAGCACACAGCGCCGAGCCAATCGCGAAGAGTACCAGTGCCGTCAAGTAAATTCGGCGCGCGGAGAAACGGTCGCTTAACCAGCCAGCTAATGGAATCACCGCGGCCTGAGCCAGCAGATAGCCGGTGATGACCCATTGCATCGTCCCGAGATCGACCGCGAAGACCCGCTCGAGGGTGGGCAGTGCGACGTTTACGATGGTCGAGTCGAGGATCGCCATGATTGTTCCGAGGACGATCGCGACCAGCGGACCGAGAATATCCTTCAATGAGAATTCGGGTGGCTGGATCGTCGCAGTCGTGGAAGGAGCCAACACGCGCATCGGAGGGCATACTCCTCTGGCCGCCCGAGTATACGCTCCGCAGCCTCTCCATGGACTGTAACATAGCTGAGCGCCGACCCACAATGAATCTTACGAACTGCCCGATTCTCGCCAGTTGCACAAGTCCCCCGGCTCATTTTTGGCACGTTACAACAAATCCCCCACTATGCTGACTGGCGTAGGATTGATGATCGACACGCAAGGAGCCGTTAGTGACGAAACGCATCGGGATGATTACTCCGTCTTCAAACACCGTTCTCGAGTCGGTAACGACTCGAGTCATCGCCCCCTACCTCGAGCGATTCACGGTTCACTACACCCGAATCGTCGTCAAGACGATCTCGCTCGAGGCCGAAAGCCTCCAGCAATTCACGCGCGCCAAGATGCTCGAGGCGGCGCGCTTGCTGGCCGACGCCCAGGTCGACGTGATCGCTTGGAACGGCACCTCGGCAAGCTGGACCGGCGTGGCCGACGATGAAGCACTCTGCGCCGCCATTACCGCCGAAACCGGAGCGATGGCCACCACCGCGACGTTGGCTCAGCTTCGGGCCTTCGAGACGCTCGGCGTTCATCGCTTCGCCCTGGCCGTTCCCTACCTCGACAACGTTCGACAGGCGATCGTTCGGAATTTCGAATCGTTAGGCATCCCGTGTCCGGCGTCGGCCGGTCTCAACCTCTCGATCAATCGCGAGTTTGCCGAGGTTGAACGGTCCGAGATTCGCACTCTCTTGCGCCGTGTCGACCATCCGGAGGCCGAAGCAATTGCCGTCGTCTGCACGAACTTCGCGGGAGCGGATCTGGTCGAGGAATTGGAAGCCGAGCTTGGCAAACCGATTGTCGACAGTGTTCTCGTCGTCCTTTGGGATGCCCTTCGATTGGCTGGCCTCGACGTTGCGATCCCTGGTTGGGGACGACTTCTCCGAGGAAGTGCGTCATGACCGAGCGCGGAACCAGAGACGTCACAACACCGTCCGAAGACATTCCTACTCCGTCTCTTCGAATCCAGATTGGCACCCATACACTGAAAGCCAGGCTCGAGACCGAAAAAGCGCCGCTGACCTGTCAGGCACTAGGTCGGATTCTGCCGCTCCGCGCGAAGCTCATTCAAGCCCGTTGGAGTGGCGAGGCCGGTTGGATCCCGCTGGGCGACGTCCGTCTCGGGATTGATAACGAGAACCACACCTCGTATCCAGCGCCGGGTGAAATACTGCTCTATCCCGGCGGTATCAGCGAAATGGAGATCCTCGTGCCTTACGGCGCGACTCGCTTCGCGAGCAAGGTCGGGCAGCTTGCCGGCAACCACTTTGCCACCTTGCTTACCAGCCGCGCTACTCTCGCAGAGATCGGCCGTCTGATCCTCTGGGAAGGCGCACTGGACGTCGTGATCGATCTCGAACGACCGCTCGCGAACACTGACCCCTTCGGCAGTCCAGCCATCTCTTCTCCGGACAGTTTGCCCAACGGCTGATCCCGCGGATGAGCGCCAGGGGCAATCCACCGCGGACATTTGGGAGCGCTGCCTAACTCGCGCCAATGGATTCTTGGGCAACCTGTCCCTAGATGTCGCCGCGACTGAACCGTAAAGTGATAAGTGACCAGCGTAGGAACGCTCGGGCAGACTACCACCGGGAGAAGGATACCGTGTCCAAACCCGAGCCGATGAGCTTTTCCGGCCCCCTCACCCGTGGATCGGTTCGGGTCGAAGGTGTCGCCAAATTCTTCCCCACGCCCAAGACTGGCGAGCCCCAATGGGTATTACGCGACGTCAGCCTTTCACTCGCCGGAGGCGAGTTTGTCTGCCTGCTTGGTCACAGCGGCTGCGGAAAATCAACCCTGCTCAATCTCGTCGCTGGTTATCTGAAACCCGATTACGGCTCGATCACCGTGAGCGGTCGCCCGGTCGTCGGTCCGTCCGCCGAGCGCGGCGTGGTATTTCAAGACCATGCACTCTTTCCCTGGCTGAGCGTCGAAGAGAACATTGTCTTCGGACCGCGTCTCCAGGGAAAATCGACCGGCGAGATTCGGGACGTGGCCGAACGCTTGATTCGTCTGGTTGGCCTCACCGGTAGTGAGCATATGTATCCGTCGAGCCTCTCAGGCGGGATGAAGCAGCGAGTCGGCATCGCCCGGGCGCTCGCGAACGAGCCGGACGTCTTGCTGATGGACGAGCCATTCGGGGCGCTGGACATGCTCACCCGTGAATCGATGCAGCAAGAGCTACTGCGAATCTGGAACGCCTTACGACCAAGCATCATTTTTGTCACCCACAGTCCGTCCGAAGCGGTCGTTCTTGCCGATCGGGTGGCCGTGCTTTCGACCCATACGCATACGATCGAGCGTTTGATCGAGATCGACTTGCCGCGACCGCGGTCGCTACGGGATCCACGCTTTCTCGATCTCGTCGACGAAATCGAATCGGTTTTCCTCGATAAATCTTTGACCGCCGTCGGAGGGTTGTAAAAGTGGCACAAGCAACCAGCCAATTAGCCGTGCCAAGGGTAGCCGTGCTCCCGGTCAACTTTCACGTCGCGGTGCGCTGGCTGTCGGTGATCGTCTTTCTCGGTCTTTGGCAGGCGATCGCGCTGGTCAACGGGCGCGTTCAGTACTTTAATCCCGTGTTTCTCCCTGGACCGAGCGACGTCATCGGCGCGACCTTGGATTTGAATGCCCAGGGCATACTCTTTACCTCGCTCTGGACCAGCGGCGTTCGTCTGTTGAGCGGGTTTATCCTGGGGGCCATCTTCGCGGTTTTGCTCGGTTTTGCGATGGCGCGCTATCCCTTGATCGACTCGATCGTCGATCCAATTCTCACGATGGTTGGACCGATTCCGCCCTTCGCCTTTTTGCCAATGCTCATCATCTGGATGGGAATCAGTTGGCCATCCAAGGTTGCGCTGGTTGCCTACGCATGCTTCCTACCGATTCTTGCCTACACTGTCGACGGGGTAAAACACGTCGATCCGCTACTGATTCGATCCGCTCTAAGCCTCGGCGCAAGTGACGCTCAGCTTTTCCGACTGGTCGTTTTACCTGCCGCGCTGCCGAGCATCTTCGTCGGCCTGCGGGTCAGTCTGGCCCTTGGCTTTTCGGCGCTCGTCGTCGCCGAAATGGTCGGCGCTAGCTCGGGTCTGGGTTACCTGATCATGGACGCCCGGACGTTCTTCAAGGTCGGCCAGATGTTCTCGGCCGCCGCGCTGATTGGCGCCGAGTATAGCCTGTTCGCCTTCATTCTTGGGCGGATCGAGCATCGTCTCTTCCGATGGCGCCAAAAGGGACTGTCCCAAGCGGTCGCCTGATCCCAACCCGATCCTAACGAAGGAAGCGTCACTGCTTGACTCACCGGCGCCACGATTACTCTAGAGCAGTCAATGTCTTGATTGAATGATCCCATCACAATTGTCACAACGCGTGAATGCAGAGAGAGGTCCATTTAAGATGCTTCGAGATACCCAACGAGTAACCCGCCGCCGCCTCGTCCTTTTCGGCGCCACCGCAATCGCGAGTGCCACTGCGCTGGCCGCGCTGAGTGCTTGTTCCTCGCCGCCCGCCGCCAGCCCGACGACAGCTCCCGCCGCGGCCGCGCCAACCTCGCCGGCCGCACCCACCGCGGCTCCGGCTGCGCCAACCGCCGCGCCCACGAGCGCTCCGCAAGCAACCGCCGCCCCGGCCGCAACCGTCGCCCCCGCGGCAACCGCGGCGCCAGCGAAAGCGAGCGTCTCCTTCACCGCGTACGGCGTGATCGATCCCCAGATCTCGTCACAATTACTGATCGGAGTAAAGAAGGGCTTCTTCCTGGAGCAGGGACTCCAGGTGGACTATAAGCTCATTCAGTCTGGAGCCGATATCGGGCCACTCATCGCAGGTGGGACTGCTCCGCTTAGCTTCGAATCCAACATTACCGTGATCGATACCGCGGCGAACGGCGTGCCGGTCCACATCATCACGCCATCGGCGAACATCGCCGGCACCCAGGGATCGGTTCTGCGGAAAGGTTTGACTCTGAAAACCGCGAAAGATCTCGAAGGGATGAAAGTTGGGATGCCCGAGGGCGCCGGGGTGATCCTCGCCTGGCGCAACATGGCCAAAGACCTCGGCGTCGACTTGTCGAAGATCAAGTTTATCAATCTCCAGCCGGCCGACTCGGTCGCGGCGTTGGGCAAGGGTGACATCGACATCATGTCTGGCTGGGAGCCGTGGATCACGAAGTCGCTTGCTCTGGGCGGCACTATCCTTTTTACGGGCAAGGTGTCGAACGTTCCCGGTAAGACCGGTGCCGTCGACTGGGAAGACTTCTATTCCACCTGTCAGGTCACTCCGGCGTTCACGTCGAAATACGGCGATTCGGTTGTGCCCATGCTCAAGGCGTTGAGCAGCGCGACTGACTACATCAACAAGAGCCGCGCCGATACCGTGAAGTTACTGAGCCCGGAACTGCACATCCCGGAAGATCAGCTCACCCAGATCATGGGCCGCAACCTCTATACGATGAAGGTCGACAAACTATTTCTCAAGAGCGACGATGATTTCGCGGCGTTCCAGGTCGAACAGAAAGCAATCAAGGCTGCGCCGTCGCCGTCTATCTACACCGACTGGACCTACCTGAAGCAAGTCGATCCGACGCTGGTGGCAGTGTAGGGACCGGTGGTGGATGAATTACTTCTAAGAAACGTGCGCGTCGTCCAGGATGGGATGCTCGTACCGGCGAGCATCCTCATCGTCGACGGTCGTATCGCGGCGTTCCTCCTGCCCGATACGACGACGACAGCAGAGCGAGCAATCGACGGCCACCGTGCGATCGCTCTGCCGGGCCTGATCGACGCGCACGTTCATGCTTGCCAACCGGGAAGGACCGCCTGGGAAGGTTTTCGGGCCGCGACCCGCGCCGCCGCGGCCGGCGGGGTGACGACAATTGTCGACATGCCCTTGAGCGGCACGCCGACGGTCACTCGGCCGGCGCTGGAAGAGAAGCGGGTCGACGTCGCACCGGATGCACTCGTCGACTACGCCCTCTGGGGTGGGCTGACCAGCGACAACGTCGACCAGCTCCCGGCGCTGATCGAGGGCGGTGTGGTCGGTTTGAAAGCCTTTATGACCGACAGCATGCAAGAATTCGGCTGGGCACCAGACGACGTCTTGCTCCGTGGCATGCGAGTCGCCGCCCGCCACGGAGCGCTCGTCGGAGTGCACGCCGAGAGTGAAGCTCTGGTTGGCCCGCTCACCGGTCGAGCAATCGGGGCCGGCGACGACAGCTGGCCTGGCTACTTATCGACCCGACCACCCATTGCCGAAATTGACGCGTCGCGACGAGCAGTCGGCTTCGCCGCGGAAACCGGCGCGCGCCTTCACATCGTTCACTGCAGCCTCCCGAACGTTGTCGATCTGGTCCAGGAGGCAAAGCTCGTCGGTCAGGACGTCACGGTTGAAACCTGTCCTCAGTACCTTAGCCTGACCGATGCCGACCTCGCTCGAATCGGCAACACCGCCAAGTGCTCCCCGCCGGTTCGGCCACGAGAAACGGTCGATCAGCTCTGGGAATGCGTGCTCGCCGGTCAAATCGATACGATCGGCTCGGATCACGCCCCCTCGCAGCCAGGGCTGAAAGAGACGTCGGTCGGTCCGCTGGCGGCCGGACATGGCATTCTCGGTCTCCAAACGATGCTGCCAGTTCTCCTCACCGAAGGCGTCCACCAGCGCGGCTTACCCCTGTCGCTGCTGATTGAGCTTATGTCCACCCATCCGGCCAAACGCTTTGGCCTGTGGCCGGCCAAGGGCAGTCTCCGACTAGGCGCCGACGCTGACGTTACCCTGGTCGACCCCGACGCTTCCTGGCAGTTTCGGGCGCGCGAGATGATGTATTCCGTCCAGCAATACAACCCCTGGGACGGCCGAGTCTTCCAGGGGCGAGTCGTTGCCACGTATGTGCGGGGACGTGAGGTCTACTCGCTCGCCAACGGGCCCGGCGAGTCAGGATGGGGACACGAAGTATGCTCTGGGATTCGGACAGGAGTGACACCTTGAAGTTCTTGACCTTCAGCGCGAGCCCGGTCGGCGAGCGCTTGGGCCTGTTACTTTCGGATAATCAAGTGCTCGATCTCACGGCGAGCGGTGGAGACGGGCTGGCGTCGTTCCTCGATTTGGTCGAGGCCGGGCCGGGTGCACTGCGACGCGCGAAGGATCTCGAAGCCCACGCCCTGGCCGGTGATCCCTGGGTGGCGTCACTCGTTTGTCCACTCAGCGAGCTAAGCTGGTGCGCGCCGATTCCCCGTCCTCGGAAAAACGTCTACTGCGTTGGGCTAAACTACCGGTCGCACGTCGAGCAAAATGCCCGTGCTCTCGGTGCGACGTTCGAGCTTCCCACCGTTCCTTTGTTCTTCTCGAAGCCGGTCACCGCGGTGATCGGCCCGGGCGCGGCGATCAATTGCGACCGTCGCCTCACCGCGAAGCTCGATTACGAGGTCGAGCTCGCGATCGTCATCGGAAAACGCGGGACCTGGATTCCAATCGAACAGGCCATGGACTACGTCTTTGGCTATACCCTGGGCAATGACGTCTCGGCCCGCGACCTCCAGTTTCGGACGAGTCAGTTTCTGATCGGTAAAGGGCTCGATACGTTCTGTCCGCTCGGTCCGGTCGTCGTCGATCGTGACAGCATTCCGGATCCCGCCGCGATTATGCTCGAGCTTTACGTCAATGGCGAGCTTCGCCAACGCGAATCGTCCGGTCACATGCTCTTTTCAGTTCCCGAGATCATCAGTGAGCTGTCCAAAGGCATTACTCTCGAACCGGGCGATGTGATTCTAACCGGCACCCCAGACGGCTGCGGCTACCAAATGTTGCCGCCGCGGTTTCTGCAACCCGGTGATCTCGTCGAGTGCCGCGCCGAGTCGATTGGCGTCCTGGGAAATCCGGTCGCCGCTCCTTCAGGCACCGCAACACAATTCATGGAGGAAGTTGAACGTGCGCGTTGGCGTCTATAAAATCCCGATGAACGATCCGGCCGACGTCAGTGCCCTGCGTGGCTTGATCGAAGCCGGTGAGGTGGATCCGCGCCTGATCGTCGCCTCGATCGGCAAAACCGAAGGCAACGGCGGCGCGAACGACTTCACCCGCGCCCTGGCTACCCTGAGCTTTTCTCGCCTCTTAGGCGACTATCTGGACCTCCGACCGGAAGAGGTCCAGGAACGGGTGGCCTTTGTTTGGTCTGGCGGCTGTGAGGGCGTCATCTCTCCCCACGCCACCTTTTTCACCCGCGACGACAGCGTGACCGGCACTCCAACCGCCGGTGGCGGCCTTGCCTTGAGCGTCCAGCGCACCCGGGCCTTTTTACCCGAAGAAGTTGGTCGAATGCCGGAAGTCCAGGAAGTGGCCAGTGCAACCCGCCGCGCCCTCGCCGAGCTCGAGATCGTCGATCCGCGCGACGTGCATTACGTTCAAGTCAAAGGGCCGTTGCTCACGCCGGCCCGGATTCGTGATGCCGAGAGACGCGGCGCGACGGTGGTGACCACTGACCCCAACCGCTCGAAGGCCTACGCCCGCGGCGCGACCGCGCTGGGCGTGGCCCTGGCGCTTGGCGAGGTCCAGGCCGATCAGGTCAGTGACGCTACGATCGCCAACGATCCGAATCTCTTCACCTCGGTTGCTTCGACGTCGGCTGGCGGCGAGCTTGTTTCGTGCGAGGTCCTGGTCTTCGCCAACTCGCCCCGCTCGAGCAGCCCATTCCGCATCGGCCACGCGCTCTTACGTGACGCGGTCGACGCCGCTGGTGTCCGCTCCGCTCTTCAGTCGGCAGGTCTTAGCTTCGCTGACGTACCGTCAGCCGAACAGCGCGGCCGAATCGCCGCGATCTTTGCCAAGGCCGAGGCACCTCCCGGCGGACAACTGCGCGGCTGGCGGACGACGATGCTCTCGGACGCCGACATCAATTACGAGCGCCACGCCCGGGCCGCGGTCGGCGCGGTGATCGCCAGCGTGACCGGCGACCCGGCGATTTTCGTCTCCGGCGGCACCGAGCACCAGGGTCCACCCGGCCAAGCCCCGATCGCCGCGATCGTCGCGACGGAATGAGGTAAAGACCAACGGCAGGCGTCTGGAGAAGGACGGATCCGCCAAGGATCTCCGCGTGTACGGGAAAGGAAGAATTCGCGGCCGGGCGGGCCAGCTCACCGCGCCTGCCAAATAATCTTGACTGGAGGCCCAGCCTGCATTGACTCGTGCGGGGCCGAGCGACTACACTTCTGCCACTGAGCCGGTCAAAACCACGGCTCGCAACGTATCGGTGAGGGCGAACGAACGTGGACTGGACCAAGACGCTTACCGACGGGTTTCTCTCATTCCTCTTCGCGCTGCTTGGCTTTATCCTACTCTTCGCCGGCTATCGTCTCTTCGACGCGCTGACCCCGACCGATCTCGGTCGTGACATCTTCGAAAACGGGAACGTCGCCGCCGGGATCTTCGCCGGCGCCTTTGTCATCGCCCTGGCAATCATCATCAGCCAGGCAATTGCCTAACCTGACGACCGAAAAGTACCATGTCCCGTCGCTCGTCGCCGAACTCGCCGTGCCCGGGTAAGACTGCCTCTTCGGTGAATCCCGCTCGTCTCGCCACGCCACGCGACGCGGCGTTGTCCCGTTCAACGTAGAGCTCGACGCGTTCGATTCCCAGGTTGCCAAACGCGAAATCGCAGAGAAGTCGAACCGCTCGGGTCGCCAGGCCGCGACGGCGAAAGAGCGGGAAGATCCAATAGGAAGCGTGGGCAACGCTATCGCCCTTCAAGCGGATCTCGCAGCCGCCGACGAGTGTACCTCCGCTGGCCTCGCGCACTGCGAAGGCGCGCGTCTCACCTCCGCTGCGCCAGTCGTCCTGCCAGCGGAGGATTGCTGCCGTTACCGTCTCGACCGTCGACCGCTTCGGATACCAGCCAAACCGACGCGCCTGCTCCTCGTCTTCGCCAGCCAGGTGCGCGTCGACGTCATTCAAAGTGAAGCAATCGAGAACAACGACACCGTCGGTGAGGCGGGTCGTGAATTCTAGTCTCCCTGATTGCAAGCTCCCTTATCTCCATCATCTACGTCTCTCGGCTCGCAGGCGAGCACGACCGGTAATCGCGGGCATTCCGTCCGATACGACGGCGCGCGCCTTGGACCGACCCGGGGCGACAGGGGACTTGCCGGACGCCCGTCCGACTCTGCTATAATACCTGACAATCAGCCATCCGGGAGCTACCCTCTGAGAAGAATCCGAGTAACGGAGGTAGGAATGCAAAAGCTGCTGCGATTCGTTTTGATTATCGGCCTCGTTGGCGCAACTGGTCTATTCACCCCTTATTCGGTCCAAGCCCAAACGGTTACGACGAACGGCGGTTGCCTCAATGGCACGCAGCCAAGCGGTGCCCTTTGGCTGATTTGCATACCTCCCGCCGTGACCTGGAACCACGATCTGGTTGTCTACGCGCACGGGTATGTTGCACCGAATCAACCGCTCGCGCTACAGAACCTTTCGCTCGGTGACGGCACCTACCTTCCCACTCTCATACAAGGGCTCGGCTACGCGTTTGCCACGACAAGTTACCGCCAGAACGGGTTGTCGATTCTCCAGGGTTCGCAAGACATTTTGAATCTCGTCGAGCAGTTCTCGGCCGTTTGCCGTTGTCGGCCCGGCCACACCTACTTAGCCGGCGTGTCCGAGGGCGGGCTCATTACCACTTTGCTCATGGAGCGTTCGCCGCAGGTGTTCAGCGGCGGTCTCGCTGCCTGCGGACCGATTGGTAGCTTCCAGAAGCAGGTCAACTACTTTGGCGACTTCCGCACGCTCTTCGACTACTTTTTCCCGCACGTGATCCCCGGCAACGCGGTGTACATTCCACCCGAAGTCATGAACGACTGGGGCTCGACGTACGTCCCGCTGATCACGAACGAGGTTACGACCCACCCCGACGCCGTAAAGCAATTGATCAATTCGTCCCACGCGGCGTGGGATCTTTTCCATCCAGAATCAGTCTTAGCCACCACTCAGGACTTACTCTGGTATAGCGCATTTGCCACCGACGACGCCGAGGCTAAATTGGGCGGACAGCCATTCGACAACCACAACCGATGGTACTGGGGATCAGCCAACGATTTTCGACTGAACGTGGGGGTCGAGCGCTACCGAGCTGACCCCACCGCCCTCGCCAATCTCCAGGCATACGAAACGACCGGCCATCTCACCAAGCCTTTGGTGACGATTCACACCGTCGGCGATGGCGTCATTCCCTTTTGGCAAGAAGTGGTTTACAACGATAAGGTGCGCGCCGCGGGTGATACCAGTCACCTGATTCAAATCCCAATCCTTTCCTACGGACATTGTAATTTCACGTCCGCGGAAATCCTGCTTTCCTTTGCCGTTCTCGTCCAGCAAGTAACCGGCGCGATGCCCTCGGGCGTACAGCAACACATCTCGCCGTCGCAAGCCCAGCAAGCCTTCGATCGAGCACGACAAGCGGTCGGAACGATACCACGGTAAAGGTTCGGCTTCACCTTCAATTTCGCGACGTGAGTCCAGCGCCGGGACGGGATGACCTTCGAGCGGTACATCCCGTTCGCGGCGCTCGACGTCGAAACCGAACGCACCATTTGGGAGCGCCTCCTCGCCGATCCCGGCGTTACGTGCCT
>DATLSK010000027.1:0-4556 GCA_035534155.1 Chloroflexota bacterium
ACGCCCCGGTGAGCTCTGGCCGACAGGCGCGCATTGTCGCGAGCGCGGCCTCCGGACCCGGGCGTACCGAAACGACCCGCACGATCGCCAGGTCGAGCCCATGAGCCAACCGCTTGAACGCTTCGGCGGCCCCCGCGGCGCCGCCATAGTAGCCGACTTGCTTCAGTAGCTCGGTCGGAAACGCGTCGATGATCTCTTCCTGGCTCGCTCCGCGGTCGCGTCGCTCCTCGAGCCCGCTCAACGCCTCGTCAAAGCCCATGCGCGCGAAATGTCCCCGGTAGCTGAGCCGCTTGTCCGCCCCGGGCCGCGCCAGTGCGTAGCCGAGAATAGCGCGAGTAAAGGCGCGCCGCGCTGCCTCTTCGTCTTCGTCCACGCAGACTCGAATGTATTCGACGACCTGCACGCTAGCTGGATCTCGGCCGACCACTTGGGCCCCCTCGGCGACAAGCTCCCGACTCCAGGCAATCTGCTCGGGAGAGCACCAATTGAGTAAGACCCCATCCGCGTGCCGTCCTGCCAGTTTAACCATCTGTGGGCCGAGCGCACCGAGATAAACCGGTACGTGCGGCGGACGAAATCCGAGCCGTGCTCCGTGGAGGGTCACCGCCGGACCACTGTACTCAACCGCCTTGCCAGCGAGCAGGTCACGCACCGTCACCAGATAGTCGCGCATCATCCCGATCGGGGGATAGGCCGGCAGGGAATAAGCCTGGCGCTGATTCTCATCGTGGATGGATCCCGAGCCGATTCCTAGAATAAAGCGACCACCGGTCAGCAGACCAACGGTACCCGCGGTCGCGGCGAGTTGTGGTGCCGTCCAATGGGCCACTGGAACGACGCTGATACCGGTCGTCAAGCCGCCCGCGACGACCTCTGAGCTCGCCCCCCACCATTGGGCGCACACCTGAAAGGCGTCAATGCCCAGGCCAGCCGGCGTCCACATGCTGGTATACGTCAGCTTCGCGGCTTCGCGCGCCATCTCGCGTTGCTGTTCGAACGATAAGCCGATGGTGGGGTCGAGGCCTACTCCAATTTCCATATTCTCTTTCCTCTCCATTCATCTCGCACGAATTCGTCTGCGCCGACATCGCTACCTTTCTACCCACTACCATAACGAATCTCGCAGCAAGAATGCAAAGATCAGGGCAGAGAACCGCGGACGATTAACGCCGCACGCTGCTAACCGACCGCGCGTGCGGCCGCGAGGCGTGTCGAGCGATGATCTCGGAGAGGATCGAGCCAGCCATGAAGGTGAGGTTAGCCGGTCGTTCGGCGAGACGACGGGTCAAGTAGGGGTACCAGGCCGGCCCCCATGGCGTATAGATCCGCAAGGGGTAGCCGCGTCCAAGCAAATTGTCCTGGAGATCACGACGAACGCCGTAAAGCATCTGAAATTCGTAGCGGTCACCGGCGAGCCCGAGCTGGTGAATCAACGCGATCGCCTGGTTGATCAACTTCAGGTCGTGGGTGGCAATCGCCGCGGTTGGCAGGATGCCTGTCGGAGCCTGGGCCCCGGCCCGCGTCAATAGTCGCTCGAGTAATCGGCGATAGGCCGCGTCGACGTCGACCTTATGCGGGTAGGCGACCGAAGACGACTCGAGGTAAGCGCCTTTACAGAGGCGCACCGAGCCGCCCTCAGCCAGCACTGCCTCTAAATCCGCTGGAGTGCGATAGAGTGCCGCCTGGAGGACGACTCCAACGTTCGTGAACTCGCGCCGGAGCGCTCGCCAGAGCCAGAGGGTGACGTCGGTGTGTGAAGAATCTTCCATGTCTAAGCGAACGCCAAGGTCAGCCTTCGCGGCCCGCCCGACGACGTCGAGCAAAAGGGTCAGGGCGGCATCCCGATCGACGTCAACCCCAAATTGGGACGGTTTGAGGGAAACGGTGACCGGGGCATCGGTCAGACGCAAGCGATCAATCGTCTCTTCATAGACCGAACGCGCGGCTTCCGCTTCGCGCAAATCGTGAACCGCCTCACCGAGGTAATCCAGGCTAACCCGGGCGCCCTCCCGGGTCAAAGCCGCGGTCGCCGCAATTCCTGCTTCGAGCGTCTCGCCGGCTACGAATCGGCGCGCGAAACGGCGGCCCGGCCCTTCGATCAAGAATGACTGGATGTGTGGCTCGCGGGCCATCGCTAATACAAGCGTTCGCACCGCTTCCTCCTCGATACCGCGACAATCGTCGACGATCGTCGCTGCCGGCACGCTTCCTACCTACTTTCAAGTATAACCCTTTGGACAACAAACCCTGCCATTTGAGCGAAGCCTGAGTACGAGCCAGATCAGTGGCTCGGCCCTGGCCGTAATCTGGCCTGCAACTGCTGAAACACGCCTTCCGGGGTAAGGCTCTCCATGCAGACGTGACGTTCGCGCAGGCAACCCTCGTTGAGGAAGCGATTCTCCTGGCAGAGAGTACAGGGCACTTTTGGCATGCTCACCTGCAACCAGGGCAACTGGGGCGCCCAAAGCTCGGCGGGACTCGCGCCGAAAAGGGCAACGGTCGGGGTGCCGACCGCGGACGCCAGATGCATGATGCCATTGTCAATGGTGACACACCCTCGGGCCTGCGCCAGAGCTCCGGCCACCTCGGGCAACGTGAACTTTCCGCGGAGGTCGAGCAACGCCGTTTCACGAAGAAGGGAGGCTTCGCCATCCGCCGAGCCATAGGCGGCCTTTTGAACCGAAGGCGCCGCCCCCAGCAATCCAATCGTTAGGCCCGCCTGGGCGCATCGGCCAATCAGATCCTGCCAATAGTCGACTGGCCAGAGCTTTGCCGAGCGCGTTCCACCGGTCGCGATCAAAACGTCGGGGATCGGAATTGCCGGAGCGACGGTTGGTACTTCGGTGCGGTGAAAGTCGGTTTCGACTCGCGCGACCCGACAAAAGATCTCGCCGATAAAGTTCGAGCTCAGCTGGCTGCCAAATTGGGCGAGAAAGTCCTCGCCGGCCCAAAAGGTCTTGGCGTCCTGCATGCGGTCGAGTAGGGTATCCCGAAACGGCAGATCGCCACGGCCGTCTGGCTTCAGACAACGGCCAACGACAAACCGCGCGCCGGTCATCGCGGTCACCACGGCATTGAGCGGATTGAAGTCGAGATTGATTGCCAGGGCATACGAACCGGCTTCGCGTTCACGCTCGGCCAGGAATGCGCTGACGTTCCGTACACTCGCCGACTGTCCGTAAAGCGAGAAGCGCGCGTCAATATAAGGACACGCCGCTTCGAGCTCAGACGTGCGCTCGCCCCCAAAGTAATCCAAGACCGCATCCGGATATTTTTCCTTTAGTCCGCGCAGCAACGGTGTGGCGACCACGAAGCCGCCCAGTTTATCTTGAAACAACACCGCGAGATGCGGAGAGTCTCCAAGCGGCTGATCGTCAAATCGCTCCACCGTTCCTAGTCTCCCTTCCAATGTACGTACGTTCGCAATGGGAATCAGGCGAGTGCCACGGTCCCCCCAGCGTCTCATCTGGCTCGCAAAAAGGGTACCACACTTTCCTGCACGCACAGGGAGCAACTTCAATATTCCGGGCAACGCGCCTAAAGGCGTGATGGGTTTTGGACTGGTACGATAATGAACAACAATTCGTCGTCGAGAATTGAGAGGAGTCTCGACGCCTCGGCCCGATGATTGTACCCACGCTGCAAATTACTCGCATCGACCGTCGTTTCGTGTGATAATGCACCGGACAAAAGGAGACTAAAGATAACCACATCACCGACAGCCGGACAGCGAGGCCGCGCCGCGCGACCGGCTAAATTAGGGATCGGAGTCGGGCGGGTAGGTCGACGTAGAATCTGAACGTCCGTGTGCCGATACTGACAACCTCGCAGCGATTATCCCCACCACGTCCGGCATGACCCACGCATGTCGACCCATCACATTTCAAAAGAGGCTCGAATTGAACATCGCGACCTACCAGCAAGAGTGGTTCGGCAACGTCCGGGCCGACTTCCTCGCGGGCATCGTCGTCGCACAATGTAAGCTTGCCCGATATATCAAGTACGTGCCGCGCAGCGTGATGACCGGCTTTGTCAACGCTTTGGCCATCCTGATCTTCGCTGCCCAACTGCCCCAATTCCACGGCGCCAACTGGCAGATGTACCTGATGCTCGCCGCCGGGCTTGCGATCATCTTCTTGTTTCGGCGGGTAACCAAGGTCATTCCGAGCGCGCTCGTCGCGATTGTGGTGTTAACAATCGTTTCGACGGAAACCGGAGCCCAGGTGAAACACGTCGGGGATCTGGGGGCGCTTCCGAGTGCACTGCCCGTTTTTGGCCTACCCCAGGTTCCGGTCAATCTGGAAACGCTGACTATTATTTTGCCGGTTGCCTTTGCGATTGCGATGGTTGGCTTGCTGGAGACCCTTCTGACCGCGCAAGTCGTGGACGACTTCACCGATTCAGGGAGCAACAAGAATCGCGAGGCAGGCGGGCTCGGTATCGCCAACATTGTCTCGGGTTGTTTCGGAGCGATGGCCGGCTGCGCGATGATCGGACAAAGTGTCGTCAACGTGACGTCCGGCGGTCGCGGCCGCCTTTCCACCTTTACCGCCGGG
>DATLSK010000028.1:0-28434 GCA_035534155.1 Chloroflexota bacterium
AACTGGTGCTGCCACTGCGGTTGGGTGCTCACGTACAGATCTCCGTCGATGATCTCGTAGCGGCTACCGTCGTCGGGAGTTAGCTCGAGGTCATCGACCGTAAACCGAACCCGGCTGCTCATGTGTTCGTTCCTCCCCCGCCAACGCCGACAGAGGCTCGTCTGCAGTGATTATATCAGCAACCCAAGCAGTCTGAGGCCTCGCATCCCAGTCCAAACGACCAGGCCAACCGGACTCCTCGGCGACGGCACTGTATTCCCGTTTGGTCTGCTCCCCGACTCACTGACCACTGGCTACCGACCACTCATCACCTCTGACCGTTCTCCGGCTCGCCAAACACTTTTCCCGGATTCAGGATCCCCTTTGGATCCAGTGCCGCTTTGATCGCACGCATCGTGTCGAGCGCGGGACCGTGCTCGCGCGCCATGTACTTGGCTCGGACGAAGCCGACGCCGTGCTCGCCAGTTGTCGTTCCCCCGACCCGCAAGGCAAGCTCGTGAATCTCGTCGGCGACGCGCAAGACGCGCTCGACTTCGTCCGGATTTCGCGCGTCGATCAAATGGCCAGGGTGCAGATTGCCCCCACCAATGTGGCCGTAGGTCGCGATGGTGATGTCGTAGCGCTGACTGATTTCCTGAATCGCCTGCAACGTCTCCGGAATTCGCGAGACCGGCACGCAAATGTCCTCGCCGCAGTAGGCACGATTCGAGCCCGGACGCAGCGCGCCAATCGCCGCCCCGACCACTGCTCGTCCTTCCCAAAGCCGCCGGATTCGCTCTGGATCCGCCGACCAGTCCACGTGCCGCGAGAGCGGGCGAATCGCGTCGCTAATGAGCTCCGCGTCGGCGTTGACCCCGGCCGGGTTCCCGTCTACTTCGAACAGGAGCATCGCTTCAGCCTCGGCCAGGCCGATTCCCGGTTTATAAAGATTCACCGCTCGAATACAACGCTCATCGAGAATCTCGATCGCCGACGGCGTGATTCCTCTCTGAAACACTGCCTGGACGGCAAGACCGGCGTTTTCGAGAACGTCAAAAAGGCCAATCACGATCGCTTTCGCGCGCGGAATCGGCATTAGCTTGAGACGAAGCTGCGTGAACACGCCAAGCGTACCCTCGGCTCCGACGAACAGCTTGGTCAGCTCGAGGCCGGCCGACGACTGCTTCGCGCGCGAGCCAACCGAGCCGGTCTCGATGATCTGGCCATTCGCCAGGACAACCCGCAGTCCAAGCACCCAGGCGCTCGTCCCACCGTATTTGACGGCCCGCATGCCGTGGGCATTCGTCGAAGCCATTCCGCCGACCGTGGCCATCTGGGTCGAGCCCGGATCGGGCGGAAAAATCAAGTTGTGCGGAGCCAAATAGCTGTTCAATTGGGCGTGCACAACTCCTGGCTCGCACATGACCTGCATGTTTGGAACGTCGAGCTCGAGAATACGATTCATCGCGTTGAGCGTGAGAACGATTCCCCCTTGAAGTGCGACCGACGCGGCCGTCTGGCCACTTGCCGCCCCGCGCGCCGTGATTGGAATGCCGCGCTCGTTGGCGTAGCGAACCACCGCGGCCACGTCACGCTCGTTGCCGGCAATCACCACCAGATTCGGGGCGTGTGGATTGAGCTGGGTATAAAACGAGGCATCGTAGCCGTAGGTTTGCAGCTCGCCCAGCGAGTCGATGATCTCGCTTTGCTCGACGATTCCGCGCAAATCAGCAGCAACCGCTCGCCAGGTCTGCTCCTCGGCCGCAACTACTGTCGTCGCCATGATATCTCCCCGGGGGCCTTCTCGAATCTGCTTAGCGCTTCCCGCCCGAGCGAAGTGTCATTGGCTCGCCTCGTCGAGAATCTCCACGATGTGTTTGACCTGGACGTCGCTACCGCGTCGGGCTAACCCGCTCCGCAGGTGAAGCAGACAGCCCGGATTCGCGGTGACCACTACCCGAGCGCCGGTTGCCATCGCGTTATCGAGCTTCCGATCCTGGAGTTGGCGCGCCTCTTTCGGATTCGTCAGATTGTAAATGCCGGCGCTGCCGCAGCAGAGCGTGCTTTCGGTCATCTCTTTCAGGGTTAAGCCGGGTACCGCTTTGAGCAACTGTCTCGGCTGCTGCCGGATGCGTTGAGCGTGTGCCAGGTGGCAGGGGTCCTGATAGGTCGCGGTCAGATCGAGGGCCCGACGCATGGGCAGCGCACGGTCGACCAGAACCTCGGTCACGTCGCGGATCCGTGCCGAAAACGCCTTCGCCCGCTCGGCCCACTCGGGATCCTGAGCCAGCTCGTGCGCATAATGCTTCAGCATCGCGCCACAGCCCGCGGAGTTCACGACAATTGGTCCTTCGCCATCGCGCTCAAAGGCGGCAACATTCTTCTTCGCGAGCGCTTGAAATGACTTCAAATCGCCGTTGTGCGACTGGAGTGCTCCGCAGCAGACCTGGCCCTCGGTCAGCGACACCGCGCAGCCGGCTCGTCGCAACACGCGCAGCGTTGCCTCGTCGAGCGGGGCAAGCGCCGTGGACATCACGCAGCCGGCGAAAAACGCCACCCGAGCCGGCTTCTGATCCACCGTGGCTGTCGTCTCGGCCGGCAAAACCTGTCCACGTGGCACGACGAAGTGTCGGCTGACCGCTGGCAAATAACTCTCGGCATCAGCCATGCCGAGAAGCCGGAGAAAGCCGCTCTTCCGCAGGAGACGCTGCAAGCCAGTTGCCTGGTAGAACCAGAAAAACCAGACCACCAGCCGAAGAATCGACAGCTGACCGAGAACGTAGTGAAAGGCCAGATGACGCACCGACCGTTCCGGAAGTGAACGAGGCACCTTCGGCTCGATCACTTCCCTCAACCGGACCTGTAGCGATTGCATCTGAACGCCGGCCGGACAAACCGCGGTGCAGGCCTCACACACCAGGCAGCTCTCTTCCGAGGCAATCAAGTCGGCGCTGAGCGTCGTGCGACCTTCCACCAGGGCCCGCGCCAGGGCGATCCGTCCGCGCGGACCAAAGGCCTCGCGACCAGTCAAAACGTAGGTTGGACACGACGTCAAGCACTGGCCACAGCGGACACACGCCAGCATGTTTTGGTATTCGAGCGACAGCAAGCTCAACGGCTTTCCATCACCATCTGGCCCGTTCGTACGATTCACCACTCGCTCCTCGCCATCAAACCGCGGCAAGAGGGGCTTCAACCCGGGCGAACTGGCGTTGTCCCGCCGCGACACCAGAACCCAATTCAATCGGCACCCCACTCTCGACGAGTGCCAGCTCGGTGCCGGCCAGCGTCCCGAGCACCTCTAGCTCGTTCAGCGCGCCAAGGTGGCCGATGCGAAAGACTTTGCCATTGATCCGCCCGAGCCCCACCCCGAGCGACAGGTCGAAGCGCTCGCGCGCCCGTCGGATGAGGTCGTTGCTCGAGATTCCTTCCGGCATAACGACCGCGGTGAGAGAATTCGAAAGACGCTCCGGTCGCTCGCCGAGCGGTTGTAACCGCCAGGCCGCGACCGCTACCCGGACAGCGTCGGCGAGACGTTGGTGCCGCGCCAAAACCTCGTCGAAGCCTTCTTCAAAGAGCATGGTGAGCGCTTCGTGTAAGCCAAACAGAAGCAGGGTAGCCGGGGTGTATGGAAAGAAGCCGGCTGCGTTGTCACGAATGACCGGACGCCAATCGAAAAAGTGCCGAGGTGCTCCACCTCGTTCGGCGACTTGCCGGGCCCGGTCGCCGACGCAGAGAATCCCCAGGCCGGGCGGCAGCATCAAGCCTTTCTGGCTGCCACAAAGGGCCACGTCAACTCCCCACTCGTCGAACCGAAAGTCGATGCTCGCCAATGCGCTGACCGTGTCGACGATCAAGAGGGCGTCGTGCCCGGCCGCGTCGATCGCCCGGCGAATCGCCGGCACGTTCGCGGTCACGCCGGTCGACGTTTCGTTTTGGACGATCAAAACGGCGCGAATCCGGTGGTCGGCGTCGGCCCGAAGCTGCTCCTCGACGAGCTCGGGCGGAACGTCCTGTCCCCAGCGTAATGGGACTTCCTCGACCTCGATTCCCAGGTCGCGCGCCGTCTGGGCAAACTGACTGCTGAAATGACCGTTATCGAACGAAAGCACGCGCTCGCCGGGTCGGACGACATTGACCAGCGCGGCCTCCCAGGCTCCGGTCCCCGACGCCGGGTAGATCACGATGGCGCCATGAGCGGTCCGGAACACCTGGCGCATGCCCGGCAGAATCTCTTTGGTCAGCGCCGCGAATTCCGGTCCCCGGTGGTCGATTACCGGGCGCGCCATCGCGCGTAAAATACGCTCCGGCACGTTCGTGGGACCAGGAATTTGCAGGAAGGGACGTCCACTCATCATCAATCTCCGGTCAATCGGCGAATCCAATCTGCCGTCGAGTACTCTGCGCAATCTGCTCGCGGGCAGCAGCATCCAGCCATCTACCTACAGAGTATACGTTGACACGCCCGACAAGACCAGCACAGGCCCGGCAAATCTGGTGCTTCCCCGGACAATCGACAATGGGCTACAATGATCGACGGCACGTCGTGGAGCGAATGATCCAATCGGTCGGAGATCGCCAACGACCTTCACGACGGTCGACATCACGAATGAGGACGAGCGTATGAGTCTGCGAGTGGTCATTGGAGAAGACGTTGGAGAGGCGAACGTCGAGCGACTTCGCGCCCGATTCGCCGACGTCACCTTCTCCCTAGCTTTCACCCGAGAGGAGCTAACCGCGGGAGCCGCCGACGCGGACGTCATTTTCACCAAGAACTTTCCCGCCTCGGCCCTCGAACGAGCGTCTCAATTGCGCTGGCTGCAAGCCGGGGTCGCCGGGGTCGACGGTATTCTTGCCAACGGCCTTCGTCACCACCCCGCCCTCCTCACCTGTGCCCGTGGGGCCCACGGGGTCTCGATGTCCGAACACATTTTGGCGATGATGTTCGCCCTCGCCAATCGCGTGCCAACGCTCGTCGAGGGTCGACTGACCCGACACCGCGTGCGTCAGGAAGTGATTCATCAAAAATGGCAGCTCGAGGGCCAGACGATCGGCGTCGTCGGGTTAGGCGACGTCGGCGGCACCCTGGCGCGCAAATCGAAAGCGCTGGGCCTCGTCGTCTACGGTGTTCGCCGAAGTGACGAACCTTTCCCGGGCATCGACGGTCTGTATGCGCCAGCGAGACTGCCGGAACTCTTACCTCGGCTCGATCACGTCGCACTCTGCCTGCCGGGCACCGCGGAAACTCGTCACGTTCTCGGGGCGCGCGAGATCGCGTTACTCAAACCCACCGCGTGCGTCTACAATGTCGGACGAGGCAGCGCGCTCGATCAGGACGCCCTGATCGAGGCCTTACGGGATCGGCGTATCGCCGGCGCCGGCCTCGACGTCAGCACACCCGATCCGCCCGCCGAAGACTCGCCGCTCTGGGATCTACCAAACGTCATCCTCGGCCAGCATACCAGCGGCCACTCGCCCACCAACCACGACCAGATCACGACGATCTTCGCCGACAATCTCGCGCGCTTTCTGCGAGACGAACCGCTCCGGAACCTGGTCGACAAGGAACGAGGCTACTGAGCTAACCAGCGCGAGGTGAAACGTGAGTCCCAAATCTCGGCGTTCGCTACTCGTCGGGCTAGGTACCGGCACCGCCGCGCTGTTGCTCGGTTGCTCTACTCAGACGGCCGTCGTCACGCCCAGCGCGCTGCGACCTTCGCCACGAGTCAGTGCAGATCCAACCGTTCAGACCGACTTGCCGCTCACCGATCAGGTAACTCAAAAAGCCAGTCCCAGCATCGTCGGCGCCCGGCCCGCGACGCCGACACCGGTTTTCGCCACGCCCACGGTCATGCCAACGCCGCCCCCGGCGACGCCAACCAGTGTGCCGACCGTTGCCGCCTCGCCCACGCCGATTCCACCGACTGCCACGTCCGCCGCTGCTCGTGCCGCCCCGGCCGGTACCGGCCAGGTCTTCCGAAAAGCCGGCGCGCCAATTACTTTGCTGATTCCGAAGATTGGCGTGAACGCGCCAATCGAATCGGTAGGTCTCGATCCCGACGGCGCCATGGGGGCGCCGTCCAACCCATTTTGGACGGGCTGGTTTGATGAGGGTGTTTTGCCGGGCGAACCGGGAAACGCGGTCATCGACGGCCATCTCGATTGGGCCACCGTCGGCGCGGCAGTGTTCTGGAACCTCCGCCAGCTTAAATCAGGCGACAAAGTTGAGGTCGAGATGCCGGCGAAGCGCATCTTGACCTTCGCCGTCACCCACTCGGCATCCTATCCCTACGATAACGCTCCACTGAACGAAATCTTTGGCTCGGCCACCACCCCCAATCTCAACCTGATCACTTGCAACGGCGTCTTTGACCGGACGACCCGAAATTACAATCAGCGGCTCGTCGTCTTTACCCATCTGGCCCAATAAGAGGTCTCGTCGGCACGGGTCTTGAGACAGGACGAGCCAGAGATCTCGGGAGTCAGCACGGTGGCGAAAGCACGTCCGAACCAGATCCCCAACGTCACGCCGAGTGCCGTCGAGCATTCCAGTAGTCTGCTCCCTCTGTCCGAGCCGGCGAGGCTCCAACGTCCTTTCTCGATTATCGCGTTCGATTGGGATGGCACGGCGGTCGAAAATCGATCCTCTGATGCCAGTGCGGTGCGCCTCTTGATCGAGAAACTTCTCAGCGACGGCGTCCTGATCGTCATCATAACTGGAACAAACTTCGGAAACGTCGACCGTCAGTTAACGTCGGCCATCGTCGGTCCATTCAAACAAAATCTGTATGTGAGCACGAACCGAGGCTCCGAGGTATTTGGCTTCGACTGCCAATCCCGGCCGCGCCTGCTCTGGCAGCGCGTTGCCACACCCCGTGAGAATCGCTTGCTGACCGAGGTTAGCGATGCAATTCGGCACGATCTCGAGGAACGGACCGGTTTACCGATTCAGGTGATTTACAACCGTCTCAACCGTCGTAAGATCGATCTGATTCCGCTTCCGGAATGGGCTAATCCTGCCAAATCAGAGATCGGCGCGCTGCGATCCGCGGTGGAGAGCCGCCTCGTCCGCAACGGCATACCCGGTGGGCTCGGTGACGTCTTCGCGCTCGCCGTCGAGACGGCCCGCACGGCCGGACTACCGGAAGCTCGCATTACGAGCGACGTGAAACACATCGAAGTTGGCCTCACCGACAAAAGCGATGCCATCGACTGGCTGATAAACGCCCTCGCCGGCCCCCGAGGCATTCCCCCGAGGGACGTGCTGATCGTCGGCGATGAGTTCGGACCGATTGGCGGCTTCGCCGGTAGTGACGCCAAAATGCTCGCCTCAGCCGCGGCGGATGCGGTATTTGTAAGCGTCGGTTCGGAACCCGGTGGCGTGCCTACCTCGGTTATCCATCTGGGTGGGGGACCAGCCCGTTTTCGCCAACTACTTAATACGCAGGCCGGCCTTCACGATACTCATCACACGATCGAGGGAGCGTCGGAGTCAAATCTCGGGAAAGACGTGCTCCAGAGCGTCGTGCCGTCCGGACAATCTCGTCTCCCTTCCCCGATTCCACGGCCAATCGCCGACCCGGCGTGGCTGCTCGTTGAAGACGGTTTGAAGCCGGTGCGCGAACGCGAGATCGAAAGCATCTTCGCCATTGCAAACGGTTACCTCGGCACCCGTGGCTCGCTCTACGATCAGCCGCGCCTCAGTCAACCACGAACGTTCGTCGCCGGAGTTTTCACCGAACCGCCGGAATCCATTCCAGAACTGGCCATTGCTCCGGATTGGACCGAATTTCGCATCGTCGTGGCCGGCCAGGAGCTACGAGTCGATCAGGTCGAGACACTCTCCTGGCGTCGCGTGCTCGACCTGCGTCACGGGCTATTTCAACACGAATGGCAGGTGATCGACCAGACCGGCCGACAAACAAATCTCTGTTACGTGCGCTTTGCGTCCTTGGCCGACCAGCACGCTCTCGGGGCGGCGGTTGATCTCACACCGGTCAACTTCAGCGGCCTGATCACGGTCGAGAGCGTCATCGACGATGCACTTTCGAACGCTCCCGTCACGCATTCCCACTTGCCACCGCTCGGCGTCCCCACCCGCTACCATTATCCGGCCCGTCGGTCACGAGCCGTGATCGCCAACGTCACCAAGCGCGGTCGCATACCATCCACGCGGCTAGCTTTGAGCGCCACGAGCATCGTCTCCAGCGCCGGTCCCGACCTCCGCGGCCCAACCATCGTCCAGGAACCGCGCCTTTCCGCCGAGCGGTGGGAGTGGGAAGCAGAAATCGGTGAGACCTACCGAGTCGAGAAACTCGTGTCACTTTTTACGTCGCGCGATGGCGACAATCCTGAATGGCTCGCGGATCGCCACCTGGCCTCTCTGCGGGAACGTGGCCTGGTCGAGCTGTATGGAGAACACGCGCGCGCCTGGGATACCCGTTGGAGAGCCGCGGACATTGTGATTCTGGGAGACGAATTCGCCCAACGAGCGATTCGGTTTGCGATCTACCACCTGATCGCCGCGGCCAATCCAAACGACCCGAACGTGTCGATCGGCGCCCGAGCGCTCACCGGCGATTCCTACAAAGGCCACGTCTTCTGGGAGACCGAGATCTACATCCTGCCGTTCTATATCTTTACCGATCCCCCCACCGCACGCACCCTCCTGATGTACCGGTACCATACTCTACCGGCCGCCCGGAAGAAGGCCGAAGCTCTCGGCTATGGTGGCGCCTTTTACGCCTGGGAATCGGCCAGCACCGGCGAGGACGTCACGCCGCGCATCGCGGTCCTGCCGACCGGTGAGGTGATCTCCTTACAGAACGGGGTCCAGGAGCAGCACATCAGCGCCGACGTCGCCTACGCGGTCTGGCTGTATTGGCAAGCGTCCGGCGACGATGAGTTCCTTCGCGACGCCGGTGCCGAGATCATTCTGGAAACTGCCAGGTTCTGGGCCAGTCGAGCCGAGCTAGCCGACGACGACCTGTTCCACATCCGCACGGTGATCGGTCCCGATGAATATCACGAATCGGTTAATGACGATGCCTACACGAATGGGATGGCACGCTGGAACCTCGATTGTGGAGCTCAGATCGCCAGGGCCCTTCGCGAGCGTTGGCCGGCGACCTGGCAGCTCTTGTCCGAAAGCATCCACCTTTCTGACCTTGAGATCGAACGGTGGCACGACATCGGCGAACGTCTCTACTCCGGCTGCGATGCCTCCACCAATCTGATCGAGCAATTTCGTGGTTACTTCGAACGAGAAGACATCGATCTCGCGGCGTATGAGCCGCGCACGGCGCCGATCGACGTGATCCTCGGTCACCGCAGAGTTGCCGAATCCCAAATCGGCAAGCAGCCCAGCGTCGTGATGCTCTTGTACCTTCTCTGGAGCCAATTTTCCCCGAGTGTCCGTCGCGCGAATTTCGACTATTATGCTCCGCGCTGCGCGCATGGAAGCTCGCTCAGTCCGTCGATCCACGCATTGTTCGCGACACGACTGGACAAACTGGACCTTGCCGAGCGCTATTTTCGCCAGGCCGCCGAGATTGACCTCGCAAATAACCTGGGAAACGCGGCTGGCGGCGTCCACGTGGGATCCCTTGGGGGCCTTTGGCAGGCGATCGTTGTCGGAATGGCCGGCCTCGAGCTCGCGGAAGATGGCCTAGCCTTTACGCCACGCCTTTTGCCGTCGTGGGAACGACTCTGCTTCCCGATCCAATGGCGGGGCAGACAACTCCGGATCAGTATTGAAAGCGAGCCAGCGGCAATCGAAATCGTCTTAGAAGGTGGCGAGCCAATGTCGGTCTCGGTCGGGGATACTCTTCCAGCGCGAATGATCCTCGAGTCTGGACGGATCTATCGTTCGGAAAGTTGCGATGGCATCTGGGAACCGTGGCAGGAGACACCGCGGTGATGAAGACACGATCCGCAAACCGGACAGATCGTCAAACAATCGGAACCAGTCCGCGCCCACCAATTATCGTTGTGCCGCTTGATGGCACGACCGAAGCGAAAGCAGTACTGCCAATCGCCCGACTTGCCGCGCGACTCGTTCACGGCAACGTTCACGTCGTACACGTCGGCGACGAGCCTCTGCCGAAGGCTGAGCTGTTGGCCCACGTTGGGTTGCATGGCGCCGAAACTCGTGGTCTCGTGATCGATCAATTAAGCGGACCGGTCGCGCCAGCCATCGTCGCCCACGCCGATCGAGTCAACGCAGCCCTGATCGCCATGACCACCCGTGGAAAAACTGCCTACCAGGGTCGAACGGTTCGCCCAGTTGTCGAGGCAGTTATTTCGACTGCCTCTTGCCCAGTTCTGCTGGTGCGTCCGGAGATTGCGCAAAGGGTGGCCGGGATGGAGGCGCTGCACCGGATTCTGGTGCCACTCGACGGTGCGCCATCCTCGGCCGCGGTAATCCGACCGGCCTTGAACCTGGCCGAGCAGAGCGGGGCAGCATTCGACGTGCTCTACGTCGCCACCGAGGCTCCGCGCCCGTCCGAGCCCGGGACGCTCGCCGGTCCGGTGTACGTCGACCAGCCTCAATACGAATGGCCGACCTGGGCAGAGGAGTTCGTGAGCCGCTTTGGCACCTGCCTCGGCGAGCGCCCCTTACCGGTCCCCACGCGCCTGTTCGTTCGTCACGGCGACCCGGCCGTCGCGATTTTGCACATCGCGGCCGAAGAGAATAGTGACCTGATCGTGCTGGAATGGCGTGGGCGTCTGGATCCGCCGCACGGCTGGGTTGTCAAACGCGTCCTCGGATCTGCCCCCTGCCCGGTCTTGTTGCTGCATACGGTTTAGGTCCGGCCAGAAGCGTCCCGGACCAATAATTGCTATACCCGATTCCAACTAGCAGCGTCGCGCCGAGCGCTGAATCATTTGGGAAATGCAGCGCGAAACCTCGCGAAGGCTCGTTACATGACGTTCATCGTCACCTCGCCGGGACAAGTTATTCGCAGTGGAATCGTCGCGGGGGTACTGTCCGGACTAGTGTTCACCATTTTTCAACTCGCGATGACCCAGGTTCTCGTCGGCGACGCGCTTGGCTATCTGCGCATCGTTTCGTCAATTGTCCTCGGTCCGGAGAGTCTGGCCCCCGCGTATCCGCTGAACGTCGCAATCGCGGTTGGCATACTCATCCGTCTGAGCTTGGCAACTGGATTTGGGGTGATCTTTTCGGTAATCCTGACTCTGTCCGGCCAGACCCAGACGTCTCAATTGCTGATCGTGCTGTATGGTACAGCCTACGGCTTTGCACTCTGGATCATAAACTTCTTAACGATCGCTCCGCTCTTTTTCCCGCAGTTCACTACCGTCGATCAGTTCTGGCTTGGCTTTGTCGCTCACACCTTTCTCTACGGTACCGTACTCGGCGTCAGCTATGGTTGGTCGCAGACAGTCCATCGGCAAAGACCTATCGGCCAGTGACTCGGTGACTGCCAACAACCGTTGCCTGGCGGAGTTCAGTAGTATCACGATCACTATACAGTGATTCACGGCACGCCCTTGGCGGACCGGCGACACGATCCGGCCTCGGAGAATGCGCATGACGCTCACCAGTCAGCAACCGGCCGTTTCCTGGCACTCATTGACCGTTGGCGAGACGTTGAGCCGACTGGACAGCCAACCGGAAGGCTTGTCTCCGGAGGAGGCAGAGCGCCGCTTGGCCCAATCCGGTCCGAATCGTCTGCCGAGCGAAGAGGCAACGCCCCCCTGGCAGATCGCGTCGCGGCAAGTTCAGAGTCCGCTGATCTATATTTTGTTCATCGCCGGAGCACTCTCCGTCCTGCTGGGCGATTTCGCTGACGCCGGGGTGATTTTTGCCGTCGTGATCCTCGACGTCATCGTCGGGTTCTTTCAAGAGTACAAGGCCGAGCGTGCAATGCGGGCTCTCGCCCAGTTGAGCGCACCGCGTGCCCGGGTGATTCGCGACGCGGTGGAACGTGATCTCGATCCGGCGAACCTGGTACCGGGCGACATCGTGCTCCTGGAAGCCGGATTCCGGGTCCCCGCGGATCTCCGGCTGATTCGAACAATCGAGCTTCAAACCGACGAGGCGCTCCTCACCGGCGAGTCGCTGCCTGTAGATAAGTCGACCGGTCCAATCGTCGATCCCGCCGCCACCGTCGCCGATCAAGCCAACATCGCCTTCATGGCAACCACGATTACTCGAGGGCGCGGCTCCGGTGTCGTTATCCGTACTGGCCTGCAAACGGTGGTCGGAAATGTCGCCAGCCAGGTTCGCGCGGTCGGCGAAACCGAGGCCCCCCTGCGCGCCCGCCTCAAACACTTCACCGAGGTGATCGCGCTGGTCGTGGTAGGCATCACCGTCCTCGTCTTCGCTCTGGGCCTGCTCCGAGGCGAGCCATTGGTGACGATCTTTCGGACCGCCGTGGCAACCGCGGTCGCCGCGGTCCCCGAAGGCCTACCGGTAACGATCACGGTGGCCCTGGCCGTGGGTGTCTGGCGCATGGCCCAGCAGCATGCCATCGTCCGCAAACTTGCCGCTGTCGAAACTCTCGGAAGCTGTTCCACGATCTGCTCGGACAAAACCGGCACCTTGACAAAAAACGAGATGACTGTGACTCGCTTGTTTGCATCTGAACAAACCTATGAGGTCACGGGCGTTGGTTATGCCCCGACTGGCGCGATTTGCCAGGGCGGCCAGGCGGTGGGTTTGGCTGCCGACCCCAGCTTGATCACAACACTGCGCATCGGACTTTTATGCAACGACTCGCAGGTATTCCGCGAAGACGACCGCTACCGCCCGGACGGTGACCCGACCGAAGCAGCGCTCATTGTCGCGGCCCAGAAAGGCGGACTGCAAGGCGAGATCGAGCGCGAAGCCTACCCGCTACTCGATGAGCTTCCTTTCGAATCCGATCGCCAGTACATGGCCGTTCTCCGGGCCCACGGCGCCGAACGACTCATCTTTGTCAAAGGCGCGCCAGAACGGATCATCGAAATGTCCGATCAGGTCGAGCGGAATGGCTCGGTCACGTCACTCAGCCGGCAACCTGCCCTGGCCGAATTTCAGCGGTTGGCTTCCGAGGGCCTGCGGGTCCTCGCGATGGCCTATCGGCCTGCACCGGCCAACGCCCTGGAAATCGATCACCGAGACGTCGAACGGGGGCTGATCTTGGTCGGCTTTGCCGGAATGATTGACCCACCCCGACCGGAGGCAATTCCGGCGGTCGCCAATTGCCAGCGCGCGGGTGTCCGGGTGGTCATGATCACGGGTGATCATCCAGTAACTGCCCAGGCAATCGCTGCCCAAATTGGGATCGTGTCCGAGCCTCGGGCGCCGACGCTCGACGGGCGTGAGCTCGCGAGGCTGAGCGACGACGAGCTTCGCGACCATGTCGGCCGAATTTCGATCTACGCCCGCATCATGCCCCGTCAGAAACTCTGGATTGTCGAGCAGTTCATGCGGCGTGGCGAAATCATCGCGGTGACCGGCGACGGCGTCAACGATGCCCCGGCCTTGAAGCGCGCCGACATCGGTGTCGCCATGGGTATCACCGGCACCGACGTGGCAAAAGAGGCGGCCGACATGATCCTGGCCGACGATAACTTTGCAACGATCTACGCCGCGCTCATCGAGGGGCGAGTGGTTTTCGACAACATCCGCAAAGTTGTCGCCTTCCTCATCCCGACTGGCCTGGGCCTGGTTTTGTCGGTGATCGGCAGTATTATCCTCGGACTGCCGTTGCCGTACTTGCCCGCCCAGGCGATTTGGATCAACCTGGTGACCAACGGTACGCAGGACCTCGCGATGGCATTCGAACCGGCCGAGCCCAACATTGGCAACCGCTTACCCCGTGATCCTCGGGAAGGAGTCCTGACGAACCCGATGCTCTGGCGCACCGCTCTGGTGGGCATCGTGCTGATGCTGGGGACACTCGGCACCTTCATCTGGGGATTGAGCAGCGAGCTTGGACTCGACCACGCCCGAACCGTCGCGATGACAACGATGGTTCTCTTCCAGAATGTCCACATCTTCAGTAGCCGCTCGTTCACGCGCTCGGCCTTCGTGACGAACCCCTTTTCGAACCCGTTTCTATTTCTCTCGGTCGTCGCCGCGCTTGCCCTGCAAGCTCTGGCGGTCTACTGGCCGCCGCTCCAAGGCGTCCTCCGGACGGTTCCGCTCAGCTACGAAACCTGGCTGGTGATTCTTCCCGTCGCCCTGACGGTGCTTCTGGTCGTCGAATTCGACAAAGCCCTTCGTCGCTCTCGTTCTTCCTCGGCGAGCGGCCGCGTTGGCTGATCGGTAGATCCATTCGGCGTTGCTCTCAGGAACCGGCGCCGCTCAGCTCAGTCAAGGCATCGGCGAGCACTTGCACCCCGGGCACGATTTGCTCGAAGCTGGTGTGTTCGGCAGGCGAATGACTCCGGCCGCCCTGGCTCGGTACGAAGAGCATCACCGTCGGGATCTTTCGTCCAACAACCTGGGCATCGTGGCCGGCTCCGCTGACCATTCGGCGGGTACTCAAACCTCGACGTTGGGCGCAGCCTTCAAGACTGGCAACCAACCGAGGATCCATCACAGTTGGAGGTTGATCGATCAAAGTCTTGATGCTGACCGAGACGCCGTGCCTCGCCGCGACCTCCTGGCACCGACCCGAAATTGCCTCGAGCAGCGCCACTTGGGCAGCCCGGTCCGGGTGACGGCTATCGACAATGAATTCGACGCGACTGGGGACGATGTTCGGTTGGTTTGGATACATAGTCAGGGTGCCCACGGTTGCTCGGGCTGGCTCCCCAAGCTCGTCGGCGACCGACCGAACCGCCAGCAGCATCTCGGCGGCCGCCAAACCGGCGTCCCGACGCATTGCGATTGGCGTGGTACCAGCGTGATCGGCCTGTCCGACCACCTGCACCGATGTGCGGTTCAATCCGCTAATCGCTTCGACGATCCCGAGGACAATTCCGGCCTGTTCGAGCACTGGACCTTGCTCGATGTGCAACTCGAGGAAAGCGCCCAGGTCGTTTCGACGCGCTTCCCCGATACGTCGCGGCTCCAATCCGTACTCCGCCATTGCGTCGGACATGACGATCCCGTCGGCGTCGCGATAGTTACTCGCCTCCGCCGGGTCGATCTCCCCCAACATCGCCCGACTCCCCCAAAAGTTGCAGATAAATCGGCTGTCTTCTTCCTCGCAACTCACGAAGACCTCAACCGGACGACGAGGACGTGGCTGCCGTTCCTGCAAAGCGCGTAGCGCGACAATCGCACCAACAACCCCGAGCGCACCGTCGAACTTTCCACCGGCGTACACGGTATCGATGTGTGACCCCACCAGAACCACCGGTCCGGCCTCGGTCCCGGCCAATCGACCAAACAGATTACCCACGGCGTCTTCCCGCACGCTGAGCCCGGCCGCGCTGAGCCAGCCCCGCACCACGGTCCGCGCCTCTTGCCAGGCCGGCGAATAGGTCGGCCGCCATACCCCGCCACCATCGAGTCGACCAATCTCGTAAAGTCGGTCGAGATACTCGGCGATCAACGCCTCATCTACTTTCGCCGCGTCCATCCGTCAGCCACTCCATCTTCGACGCTCCGTCGGAGCAGGCGCCACGCCGGCCGAAGATCAGTTCAACGCCCCCTGCTACCGGTTCATCCAGGCTAACAACCGAAGCGTTTCGTGTCAATTCCGCGGACGCCAGATTTCTCCCGGTCGTGGGTGGCCTTGTGGTTTGGTTCATGTCTCAGTCGGGTCCAGCTGCCAAAGGCAATTCGGCTGACCTGCTCGCTACACCACTAATTCTCCGCGACGCCACGGCGAAGAATGCCCTTGACGATGAAGAGCACTCCGAATGAAATCGCCAGCAGAATAATCGCGAGGGTGACCGCGAGATCCAGGCGAATCTCGAAGCCGATGTAGATCGCCAGGGGCATTGTCTGGGTGCGGCCCGGGAAATTCCCGGCGAAGATGATGGTTGCGCCAAATTCTCCCAGGGCGCGCGCCCAGGTCATGACCGCCCCACTGATCAAGGCGGTTCGAGCCAGGGGGAGGGTAATCGATTGGAAAACCTGAAACGAGTTTGCTCCATCCAATCCGGCCACCCGCTCGAGCTCCTGATCGACGTGACTGAAGCCGGCGATTGCCGATTTGACGTAAAGCGGCCCCGCGACAAATATTTGGGCGAGAACCACCGCGACCTCGGTGAAAGCCACCTCGATTCCCACGGCATCCAGATACTGTCCAATGAAGCCCCGTCGTCCAAACGCGATGAGCAGGGCAATGCCGGCCACGGCCGGCGGCAGCACCATCGGCAAATCAATCAGAGTGTCCAGGACGGCGCGACCGGCGAAGCGCCGTCGCGCCAATAAGTACGCGACCGGCGTTCCGCCGATGACGGTGATCGTCGTCGACAGCAAGGTCGTTACCAGACTGAGTGACAGGGCCTGGCTTACCGTTGGATCGCGAAGGTCCGCGAATACGCGCGCGGGAAGCGCACTCAGGACCAGAACCACGAGCGGAACCAGCAGAAAGAGAAGGAGCGGCAAGCTTAGCAAGAGCAAGCCGAGCGGCCGCCATCGTCGCCCAGAGAGCCGCCGAGAGAGCGTTCGCTCTTTCGACGTGAGATCGGTGCGAATCGCGGAATCAGCCGTTTAACGCACCTCCCGCTTGGTTAGACTTTTTACCCCGGTCGTGAAAATCGCGACGCCCTTGTCCTGCGTCGGCGCCACACCTTTATCGGTCGCGGTAACCCCGGCCTGGGGAAGTCTGGGCAAGTCCTCAGTGGATACGCTGAGCGGCTTGTCGATCAAACCAGAAAGCGCCAACGGTCTCTTTGGCAACGCAGCACCGGTTGGGCTCCCTTTCGTAGGAATGAAGCCAAACTTTGCCAGCACGGTCTGGCCTGCTGGCGAGAGAACGTACGCGACGAACTTCTGGGCAAGCTCAGCGTGCTTGGATCCTTTGATCGGCGCAATCGGATAGGAAGCAATCGTATTGTACTGATCGGGGATGTCTAACGTGCCTACCTTGTCCGCCGCGTCTGGGGTGACGTCGGTCGTATAGACGATGCCGGCGTCAGCCGCGTCGAGGATCACCTTGCTGAGCACGGCTTTGACGTCCTGCTCATAGGACACGACATTCTTCAAAACGTTTGCTTTGTACGTCGCGCCAAAGGCCGGATCTTTGCTCGCCTTGTCAAGATAGGTGAGCGCATACGAGCCAACCGGCACCGATTTGTCGGCGAGCACGATCTTGATTCCCGGCTTCGCAAGGTCCTGGAGCGTGTGCAGCTTCGCAGGATTGGCGATGGGATACACCACGACGAGGCGGTTACGCACGAAAGTCCGGGGCGCCGCCGGATCGACCATTCCCGATTTGACCACCACGTCCATGTGCGCCTGGTCAGCCGAAGCAAAGACGTCCGCCGGCGCGCCCTGATTGATCTGCTGATCCAACTCCTGCGAGCCGGCAAAATTGAACGTCACTTTCGTGCCCGGATTTGCTTTCTCGAAGTCCTTCCCAAGCTGGCTGAAGGATTCAGTGAGCGATGCCGCGGCAAAAACGTTCAAATTGACAACTCGCCTGGACGTGGGCGACGTCGCGCGAACGGTTGGTGCGGTCGTCGGCACCCCCGTTGATTGAATCGGTGCCGTCGTTCCGGCGCACGCCAGCAGTTGTGAGACGAGGAGTGGGAGAACAATGAACCAATGAAGTCGACGTAACACCAAAACTCCTCATGGTTAGAGGTCACCGTCGGAGAGAAATCATCCTGATTGTTTGCCAGGCTTAGCGCGCCGTTGGATCGATTACTTTCCGCTGACCGGCGATGCCAGGCGCTCGGCACACGTGTCGAGCCATTCGAGAATCGCCGTCATCTGGCTCTCCCGAAATTGGAGGACAAGCTCGGAAAACGTGCTTTCAGGTTCCATTGACTGCCTTTGGACCTGCAAACGGGTCAGCGCGGATTGGCAGGCTTGGCGCTGGCGATCGAGGAGCGACTGTGCGACCGACGGATCTGCTCCAATCGCAAAGTAGAGCTTGGCGAGGAATTCCAACCGAAAGTCTCGGCCATGCTCGACCGGCGCGGTCAACCAGCGGTCGAACGCGGCTTGGCCAGCCGGGGTCAACGACATGATTTTGCGCGGCGGGCGATTCCCCTGGGCCTCGGTTGCCGTAACGATGTAGCCCACGCGCTCCAATCGCGACAGCAGTGCGTAGAGATGGCTCTGTTTCAGATACCAGACGCGTCCCAAGGCCTTCGACTGGGTGAGCAGTTGGTGCATCTCGTACGCGTGCATGGGATGCTGCCGGAGGAATCCGAGCAGCGCGTGCTCCAAGGTCAGCGACGACACCAAGCCAACGTTCATCGTCTCTTACTCACCCTCCACTTACTCACCGCGTGAGTATTACAGGACTGATTATTACCAAACATCCGGAGGCTGTCAAGATGATTTGTCGTGCTAGCCACCCACCCGAGCCGCGAGGTATCATAGCCCTACCCGACCGACGGGTCGAATTGAGATGATCAGAGGTGCGCCGATGAAGTGCTATGCAAAAATGCTCTGCCTACGCGACGATCCTCAGAAGATTGAAACCTACAAGGAATACCATCGCAACGTTTGGCCAGAAGTCTTAGCCGATATTCGCGCAAGCGGCATTCAGGAGATGAAGATCTTTCTGCGCGGCCGACGCATGTTCATGTACGTGGAAATGGACGACAGCCAGGATCCTCAGAGCAGCCTCGCCCGGGCTGGTCAACGCAGCCCACGCTCGCGCGAGTGGAACGAATTCATGGCGACCCTCCAGGAGCGCGCGCCGGAGGCGTCGGCCGACGAATGGTGGGCCGATATGGAGCAAGTTTTCGATCTCAATTGGCCTCAGCACTTGCCGCGGAGTTGAAATGATGACGAATCGGTTAAAGCTCGCCGTGGTCGGCGCTGGAGCCATCGGCACGGGACGTCACTTGCCCGCCTATAAGATGTGCGAAACCGCTGGCGTGGCCGACCTGGTCGCGGTATGCGACCCCTTCCTCGAAAACGCCCAGCGAGCCCAGGCGACGTTTGCGATCCCGCGGGCGTTCGCCGATTACCACGAACTGTTCAAGCTGCCCGGCCTCGACGCCATCAGCATTTGCACGCCCAACGTATCTCACGAACCAATCGCCCTGGCCGCCCTGGAAGCCGGCCTTCACGTGATGTGCGAAAAGCCGCTTGCCATGAGCTTGGCCGGCGCCCAACGCATGGCCGACGCCGCGAGAGAGGCAGAACGCAAGACGGCAGTTAACTTCCGGTATCGTTGGATTCCCGCCGCCGGATTCGTTCACGATATCATCCAGAGTGGTGAGCTGGGCGAGATCTACCACGTCTACGTGAACTACTTCAATGGCAGCCATCACGATCCGGCCACGCCCATTCGCTGGCGTCAGCTACGCAGCGAGTCCGGCACCGGCGTCCTTGGCGACCTTGCCTCGCATCTGATTGACTTGTGTCGCTACTGGATTGGCGAGTTCACCGAAGTCAATGCCCACCTCCGCACGATCGTGCCCGAACGCCCACTGATTGGCGGAGGAACCGGCATTGTCGACACCGACGATTCCTGCACTTTCTTCGCCAAACTTGCCAATGGCGCCGAGGGAGTGTTCAACGCAAGTCGTTGCGCGACTGCCCGCGGAAACCACCAGCGTGCCGAGATCTACGGCACGAAGGGCGCCTTGATCTATGAAATCGAAAAACACGACCGCGGAGGCGACCAGGTCCAGCTCTGTCTTGGCTCCAGCCAGGCAAGTCACGCTGTCTTCGCGAACGTGCCGGTCCCGCCGGACTACCTCACCCGCACTCCCTTTCGCCCCATGATCGACTTCGTCGAAGCGATCCAGGAGAACCGTGACCCGTCGCCCAACTTCGAAGACGGCGTCCGCTGTCAAGCCGTCATCGAAGCCGCGGAGATCTCGGCGCACGAAGGGAAGTGGACGAGCGTACCTACTTGAGGCCAGAGAGAAGAAGACAATGAAGATCATCGACGTCAAGGTGACCGTGGTTGAGCTGTCCGGAAAGACTCGGCAGCTCGAGATCATACCAGCCGGCGATGGGCGTCGACTCCGTTATACCCATCGCGCACACCCGACCGACAACCCGGCCTACGAAATGTTCCTCCGAGTCATGACGGATGATGGAATTGAAGGGGTCTGTACCTGCAGTTCGCCGGAATTGACGCCCGCCGTTCTCGACGTGCTCCGAACCCAGGTAATCGGCGCGGACCCGCTGCGGCGCGAGGAGATCTACCAGAAGCTGCATCGCGGCACTCGCTGGCTCTATCAGACGCCGGGCTGGTTTGGTAACTTCGATAACTGCCTCTGGGATATCGCCGGCAAAGTCGCGGGGCTACCGGTCTGCCAGCTGCTCGGTCAAGTACGCGATCGATTTCCAGCCTACTTGACCGGCGGGGATGGCGACGGCACCGTTGATTCGTACCTGCGGCTGTTCGAACACGCTCGGGAGACCTGGGGTATCACCGCCTACAAGTTCCACAACTATGCAGGCGCTCGCACTCACGTGAAGCTATTCCGCGAGCTTCGCCAAGCGGTCGGCGACGACTACGTGTTGATCAACGACCCGGTCTGCTCGTACTCCTTGCGGGAAGCGATCGAGGTTGGCCACGTCATGGAGGAGCTCGGCTTCCTGTGGCTCGAGGAGCCATTCTACGAACAGGAGCTTCGCCAGTACCAGGAGCTCTGTCGCGAGCTAACGATCCCGGTGATGGCCACCGAAATGCTCATGTACGACGTCAACCTCTGCGCTCAATGGCTATTGGCCGGCGCGACGGATTTGGTTCGCGGCAATGCTCGCAATGGGACGACCAACGTCGTGAAAATGGCACACTTCGCCGAGCTCTACGGGGCGAACGTTGAATTGAACTCGACTGGTGGCCTGGGCGGACACGTTCACACCCAGCTTCAATGCGCGATCGCCAACACCGAGTATTTCGAGTACTTTACCGGACGTGCCGAGCAAGCGCGCGAATGCGGGATCGTCAATCCCCCGGATGTCGTCGACGGGTATCTCGCCCCTTCGCTTCTGCCGGGTTGGGGTGCCGAAATCGACTGGGAATACCTGAAACAACGTACGCTTAAAGAGTTTTAGAGCGGTGGGCGAGAGGAATGGGCCGCTCGTTAGACGCCCTCACCTCCAGCCCCACTAGGGCCTATCGTCAAGGGGAATCATCGGCTCACAACCGATGATTCCCCTTGACGATCATCCTCGGCCAGCAACGGCAAGCTAAAGCGGAAGGTCGTGGTCTGGCCTCGCGCACTCTCGACCCGGATCCTTCCGCCGTGCGCTTCGACCAACCCGCGCGTGATGTAGAGGCCGAGACCGAGGCCAGCGTGCCCGGTTTCGGCCTCACGTGTCCGAAAGAAGCGAGAAAATAGGCGGGGTAGATCCTCCGGCTGGATCCCGGGCCCATAATTCGTGACCGCGACCTCCGCCAGATCGCCGCTTCTCTGTACCTGGACGACGATTTCGCTCGTCGGATCCCCGTATTTCGCGGCGTTCGAAACGAGATTGCCAAGGATCTGCTCGATCCGGGTCGGATCCACGAATGACCTCAACGCCTCCTCGGTTTGAACTTCCAACCGCACCGGATGATCCGTGGCGAGACCCGCGAGACGCTCGCTTAGCGTGCTGATGAGCCTGACCAGCTCTGTCGATTTACGTTCCAGGCGCAATCGGCGCGCCTCGATTCGCGAGAAATCGAGCAGATCACCGACCATCTTGTTTAGATTCCGCACGGCTGCCAGCACTTGATCGGTCGCTCGGTTTTCGATCATCAGTTCGGAATGTGTTCCGAGCTGTTTTGAAAGGAGACTGGCGAAGCCCAGAATCAGCGTAACCGGTTGGCGCAAGTCGTGGGCGACGACCGACATCCATTCTTCCCGGAGACGCTCCAGCTCGCGAAATGCGGTAATGTCCTGGTACGTCAGCTCTGCCCCGATAATCGCCCCGGTCGCGCCGCGCACCGGCGCGGCGCTCTCGCGCACCGGAACCTGTGTTCCGTCCAATCGCCGAAACAGGTATTCCGCATCCAGGATCGTTTCCCCCCGGAGCGCACGTTTCGACGGCATGTCCTCGTCAGAGACTGGCCTACCGTCAACCGCTAGTAAGGTACCAAGAGACCGGTAGGCGTGCACGCTGGGGGAAGTCGGTAGGCCGAAGAGTCGCAGCGCGGCCGGATTGCAAACCATGTCGAAGGTCTCGGCGTCGATGTAAATGACGCCGGACGCGGTATGTTCGAAAATGGCTTGAAGGCGGGCCCGTTCGATCTCGACCTGGCCTAGTAACCGTTCCCGTTCTTCTTCGGCCTGCTTTCGCGCCGTGATCTCCTGAAAGGTAGCCACCGCGCCGGTTATCTGACCGGAGTCGTCCCTGATTGGCCGTCCAGCCGCCAGGATCGTTTGTTCCGGCTGGCCAGGTTGCGCTAATTGAATCTCGACACCGTGGGTCGTCTGGCCACTCGCGAGCGCCTGCGCCAACGGAAACTCGATCGGACGGGGCACCAAAAGATCCGAATCATCGTGCCCCTCGTGACCGGAGGAGGGGCTAGCGGTCACTCCTCGGACCGACTCGCCCAGCAATGCGTGGGCCTCACCATTCGCAAAGGTAATCTCGCCGCGCTCGTTCGAAACGACGACACCGGCCGGCATGGCTTCGATCAGCGCGCGGACCGTTTGTACTGCCTGCTGGGCTTCTTGAACCCTCCGAGCGATCTCATGGCGTTGATGCTCGAGGAGAACGCCCAAACCGGCAATAATGAGCAAAGTGAGCAGGTGCAAGCCGGCGTGCATCAACGGTGCACGGTTCAAGTAGGCCGAGAGACCGGCCACCGCCACGGCGATGGACGCGGTGAGAACGATCCAGCGTCGACTAAAGTAGTACGTGGAGACCAGGATCGGAATCGCAAATGGGGTCGCGACAAGCTGCCTGGGGGGCTGCACCAAAGATTCAATGACCGCGGCGATGGCCAGGCTCACGCCAATCACGGCGATTTTTCCAAGCATCACCCAGCGCGCGGTTGACTTCCCGCCTCCGGTAACCGAGCCACCTATCCCAAGCGGCAACACTTTACCTCCTGGGCCGATACCCGCGTGATGGTCGGCGGATCCTAACCGGTGGATCTCTCGTCACAGCGTCCGACCATCCTTTCCCGTCGATCTCTACTCGATCTTCCGGAAACCCGGGTGCAAGCGAGTCATCAAGACGACGAAGATCGCCAAGAAGCCACCGATCAGCATCATCGTCAGCGGACCCCCGAGCTTATCGACCATCGTCCCAAACGGCGCGGCGGCGAGGGCCGCCAACGACCAGGTCATCATGTACACGGACATGACCCGGCCGAAAAGAGCGCGATCCGTGTTGACCAGGATGAGCGTGTTGTTGATGGTGGAGTAGAAGTCGGTCGCCAGGCCAACCACTAACAGCACGACCAGGGCAAAACCGAACATTTTCAAGCCGCTTGCTACGCCAAAGAGAAACAGACTCACGCCCAAACTGGTTCCGGCGATCGCTTGAATCCGTCCTTTGCGCCTGCTGCGGCTGAAGTAGGCCATGAGTAGGGAGCCGGTCAGGGCGCCGACGCCCACGACCGCCGACATGAGACCGAGCCCCTCCGAGCCGACGTTGAACACGCCTAACGCATAGGCCGGTAGCAGCATCTGATACGACATGCCAAGCAGCAAGGTGACAACTGCCAGGGTAAAGAGCGGCTTAAGTGTCTCGTGCGTCCAAATGTACCGCATACCCATACTAAACTCGGTCCAGAAGCTGGCTCGTTTCCCTTCCTCCGGTAACCCAAGAAGCGGAATCTGAAGCAGGGAGTAATAGACCCAGGCAACCGCCGGGACACTAAAGTAAAACACGCCATTCACGCCGACTTGAGGAATCGCGATCAACAACCCGGCTAGTGCCGGGCCAACGATGCGCGCGGCATTCATTCCAGCATTGTTCAAGGCAATCGCGTTCGGCAGCTCGCTCGGAACCACCAGAGCAGGAATCCACGATTGACGCGCTGGCATGTTTAGCGAAAAACAGGTCCCTTGAATGAAAGCCGAGACCATCAAGTGCCACCACTGGATCAAATGCACGGACACCAGGGCTCCGATCGCGACCGAGTTGAGGCACAGGACGGCCTGCACGAGGAGGAGCAACATACGCTTGGGATAGCGATCCGCGATCACCCCCGCGAACGGCGAAAAGAGAAGCATCGGCAGACCGGAGGCAAAGCTCACGATTCCGAGAATCATCGCGGAGCTGGTGAGCTCAAAGGCGAGATAACCGACCGCCACCGTTTGCATCTGGATGACGAGCAGAGAGGCCTGATTGCCAAACCAGAAAGTGCGATAGAACGGCGACTTTTGGAGCGCGCCAAAAAGTCGACCAAATCCCTCGTGCCCAGACACGATGACCGGTTCGTCATGCGGGCCAGACGGTGGGGCCTCGACCACCTCGTCCAAGTTATACTCCTCCTAATAATAAACGTGGCTATTATATCGCTCCCGTACTGGTTCAGGAAGCGTAAATCCGTGGCTGCTCGCGGAGGTTGGGTGCAACGGCGTGCAGCCTGAGTACCCTTACCCTAACTCCACAATGAGTAGAAATGCCACGCCGACGAGTGGGAATCCGCCGCAACTCCTGAAAGACTCTTCTTCTGTCACCCTACCGACCAGACTATAGAATCTCGCGTATGTCTATGCGTACTAACCCTCATGCCCAAGCACGTCGCTCCGAGGTAAGTAGCACTGGAGACATTAGAGGTAGAGTCGATCGGACAAGAGAGTGCGCTGAACAGCGTTCTCAGGAACGCCTCGGCCATGGTGGGAGTTCAGGTCGTCACTTTCGTGTTAAACTCGGCGCTCCGGATTGCCCTTGGCCACTACCTGGACGACGTTGACTTTGGCAAGCTGACATTTGCCATATCAGTCGGGCTGATCTTCTCTACCCTGGGTGAGTTGGGGCTAACTCCGATAGTCGTGAAAGAAGTCGCCCGTTCGCGCGAACGGGCGGGTAGCTATCTGGGAAGTAGTTTGTTTCTCCGAATCCTGATTGGGTTCCCGTTGTACGGCGCCCTTTGCTTAGCCACGCGCTTGTGGAAAAACGAGTCCGACTTTCGAACAATCGTTGCTCTGGTTGGTCTCTCGATCCTGCTGAACCTGTTTGTCCTGGTGGCCAGCGCGGTGTTTCAGGCCCAGGAAAAGATGATGTACGTCGCAATCGGTCAGACCGTCGAGAGCCTTCTGAAGACCATCGGGTCAATCGCCTTGCTCGGCATGGGATTTGGCTTATTGAGCGTCGGCTGGGTCATGGTCGCCGCCGCCGCCGCACGACTGCTGACGACGTCCTGGTTTGTGACGCGTTTGGAGTCGTTTCGTTTCACCGTCGCCCCGCGGAGCGCGTGGCCTCTCCTGGGCGCCAGCATACCGTTTTTCCTCTGGGCGATCTGCGACACCATCTACTCCGGAATCGGCGTACCTCTCCTCTCGGTGCTATCCGGCAATGCAGTCACCGGTTGGTATGGCGCCGCCTCCGGCTTCGTGGAAACGTTCATGTACCTACCGATTATTTTTCAGATGGCACTGCTACCCATTTTGTCTCGACAGTTTGTTTCGAACTGGCCAGAGTTTCGGCTTACCTTTGAAAAGGCCTTTTACGGATTTTGTCTGGTGACTCCACCGATCGCTCTGGGCACGTTCGCGCTTGCCCACCAGATGATCGGCTTGATTTATCCTCTCGATCAATTCGCCAACGCCGCCCCGGTGCTGCGTGTCCAGAGCCTCGGCTTTATTCCCCTCTTCTTCAATATTCTTTTCGCGACCGTATTGTTCGCTACTGACAAGCAGCGCTACTTAACTCTAGCCGCGGCAGCCTGTACCCTGATCAGTCCTATACTCAATCTCATCTTCATTCCCTATTTCCAGAGAACGGCCGGCAACGGTGGCATCGGGGTGGCCTGGACCAGTAACCTCATCGAACTCTTGCTTTTCTTTGTCAGCCTGGCAGCGATGCCGCGGCAATTGCTCGGCAGCCGAGAGTGGAGCATCTCTGGCCGAGCCTTGCTGGCCGGTATCGTGATGGCCACTATTGTTTCGTCGCAGACCACACTAGGTCTGGCGGCGATGCTCGTGATTGGCGCAATAACGTATCTAGGAGGTTGTCTCGTCTTTGGTGTCGCACGAATCGAAGAGCTCAAGGACCTGTTCCGATTGTTGCGTGGGGTAAGGCAGACCGAGGTCGACGAATACTTTGGAGGGACGCAAAGTGATGTACGGTGACAAAGCTGCTCCGACGATCAGTGTTGCCATTCCCACGCACAATCGCCAGGAGTTACTTCGGCGCGTGCTCGCGGCACTCGCCAAGCAAACCTACCCCATGGACCAGTTCGAGGTGATCGTCGTCGTCGACGGTTCGGACGACGGAACCGAAGAAATGCTCAAGGCGTTGCAAAATCCCTATGAGCTGCGCGTACTACAGCAACCGCAAGGGGGACCTTCTCGGGCGAGGAACGTGGCCATCGCGGCCGCGCGCGGCCAGGTCATCATCTTTCTCGACGACGACGTCATCCCGGTGCCACAGTTCGTCAGCACCCACGCCGCGATCCACCAGCATGACCCGGAAGCCGTCGTGGTCGGACGTCTGCTGGCCTATCCAATCGGCGAGCGACCGGGTTGGGAACGCTGGGAAGAGTTTGACCTGGACCAGCAATTTGACCAGATGCGAGAAGGCCGGCTCACGTTGAAGGGAACCCATTTTTACACTGGAAACGCTTCGGTCGGCCGACGAAGCCTCGCGATCGTTGGCAACTTCGACGTCGCATTGAAGTACCAGGAAGACTGCGATCTGGGCCAGCGGCTCGAGATGGCCGGCGCTCACTTCTACTTTGGTGACCGAGCAGCTGGGTACCACTGTGGCTATCGTGCCAGCTTCTCGATCTGGTGCCGCCGGCATTACAATTTCGGCGTCTATGACTTCGTTCGGCACAATCGAAATGGTGACGGTCAGCTACCCGCCGCGCTGCGCGACGCCCGCGCTCGCCTTCGGCCAGTAACAAAGCTCATCCTGACCGTGGCAATCGGTCGACCAATCGTCTCTCAATTGTTGTCGACGTCGATTCATGGGATCGTCACGACCACCGACTGGTTGCACGCCTGGTCGATCAGCCGCTGTGGATACTCCGCACTGGTGAACCTGCACCACTGGTGGGGAATTCACGACGCATTAGGCGCTCACGCCTACCCATCTTCGATCGAAAACGCCGACGTCGTGACCGAGCCACTGCAACCCTGGACTCCCGATGGTGTCCCGTCACCCGGCTTGAGCAACGGTCGGGGCTGACCATGCGTCCGAAAAGCTCGTTCCCGGCCGATTCAGCAGCGATCGTCGTGATCTCACCACATTTCGACGATGGCGTCTTGAGCTGTGGACAACTGCTGGCTAGCTACCCGGGGTCAATCGTGGTGACGGCCCTGGCCGGACGACCATCATCCTACGGAAAGCTCACCGCCTGGGACGCTGCCGCGGGGTTCCAAGCTGGCGACGACGTCGTCGCGGCGCGCCGTGCCGAGGACCAGGCCGCGTTGGCCGCTCTTGGCGCACGTCCGGTCTGGCTTGACTTTTGTGATGAACAGTACGGTCACTCGCCAACGCTAGAAATGCTGGCAGGTGGGCTCGCACGAGCGATCCGCGAGACCAAGGGGCGCGTGGTGTTCGCGCCCCTTGGTCTCTCTCACCCCGACCACAAGCGGACGAACGCCGCGGTGTCGACCTTAATCTGGTCGCTCCCTGATCTCGACTGGTTCGCCTACGAGGATGCGATCTATCGATGCTCTTCGCACGCCCTCCGAGCGCGCCTGAAAGCCCTCTCGCGGGTCGGCATCGACGCCGTCCGGGCCGGCTCGTCGTCGAATCACGGCCTTGCGGAAAAGCGCCAGGCCATCCAGCTCTATCCGTCTCAAATTCGGGCCCTCTGCGCTCCCGGCCACCCCGGCTACCACGACGCGTTAAAACCGGAACGTTATTGGCGTCTGTCCACGAGGCTCGACCGGAACGTTCCGGTCGAGCCTCGGCAAGATCTCGAAGCACTCGCTCCGGCCTTTCGCGCCCTGGGCGAACCTGACCCGCCAACACGTCGCCAGCGCTGGATCGCTCGACTGCCGAGCCCAGTCAGGACAGCGCTCAGCGGTTCCTTACAGATCGCTCGCCTACGCACGCTTCGCGGCTGGTCCGACCGGTATGCCCGGAACTAGCAGGGAAATACGGTACAGGCTGGTTTGAGCGGTGATGTAGAGGGTTCGCCAATCCGGGCCGCCCCAGGCCAGATTCGCCGGGGTTTCTGCAAGAACGATTCGGCCAATGTGCCGGCCGTTGGAGTCGAACACCCAGACGCCACCGGGACCGGTGCAGTAAACGTTACCCTCCTGGTCCACCTTCATCCCGTC